>NZ_JBSGAH010000026.1:0-63262 GCF_053600675.1 Streptomyces sp. NPDC005004 | reverse complement strand
GCCGTCCGCCTGCACCGCGCGACCCACAAGCATCTGCGCGACGTGATTGGCTACTACGGCTTCGTTACTCACATGGTGTGAACCACCCGGGGGGGGGTCAGGCACGGCCGCCCAGGTACCAGCCGCGCGGTGCGGGGCGTAACTGAGCGGTGATCAGGTCGCCCAGCCGCCAGGGCAGGCAGGAGCGGTCCGCGAACGTTGATTCCGCATCCGTCTGGCCGGTGTGCGGGGCGTGCAGGGGCAGACGCCGGTAGGGGCCGCGGGCCAGCCGCTCCGCCTTGGTCACCGTCGCCTCAAGCCCGGTCCGGTCTGCGGATGCCGGACGCATCGGCGGATGCCGCACGATCCACTCCTCGACCATGGCCAGGCCGTCCGGCACGGGAATGCCCCACTCCTTCAGCAGCGCCGCCACCTTCTCCAGCCACGCCCGGTCCGCGTCCTCGGTAAGGGTGCGGTGCTGCCGTCGCCGCTCCCTCGCGGCCAGGCAGTACGCAAGATGTGCCGCCTCCGGGTAGAACACCAGGGGCGCGACACGCAGCTCGTCCCGGCCCGCGCTGCCAAGCGCCCGTCTGCGGGTGTGCCACGCCGGAGCGTTGAGCGCAGAGATGTTCCACCAGCACGATGCGATGGCGTATGCGTCGGCGAACACTGCCTGGCCGCCCGGGCCCAGCCGGCGCTCCAGCCGCACCCGCAGGCGGTGGGCTTCGGCGACCTCAGGCACCGCTGACAGCAAGATGGCCGCGGCTGTGGGCTCGCGCCGGTTGTCCAGCCACCGTCCATGCGCGCTGCAGACCTGCCACGTAGCGTCGGCGGCCAGATAGGAATCCCACGCCGTTCCCTTGATACGGGCGCACACCTCGCACATCCTCACCAGAAAGGAGCCGGGAGTGTCCCAGGGCCAGTCCCACAGTGGTTCGTCCGCCGCGGTCAGGAGCCGTTCCGTGCTCAGGTTGGGCAGAGCGAAGCGCAGTTCACCGACCGATCGGCCCGTCATTACGGCGAGCCGGTCCAGCGCGGCCGCATTGAGATAGCCCTCGCCATAACGCGGATCGCCCGGTGTGCCGTCCTTGCGGAGCGACGTGCCGAACATCTGCCAGAACTCCAGTTCGGGGATACCGTTGGCATCCGCCAGGCGCCGGGTGTAGGAGCCGGTCGACTCCCCTCCGATGAAGCGCACCGACAGCCCCAGCTGCTGTGCTGGACTCCAGAACTTCTTCCGCCGCGGCCGGCTGGCCGCAGCGCCTCCCGCACCAACCACTCTCACGTGCCCCTTTCTACTGGTCACCCTTGTACCGGGCGAACGCCATTGCCTGGCGCTGCTCTGTTTCTCACCCCGGGACGGGCAAGCCCGGACCTTTTTGGCGGCTGCCCCTTCCTGTGGGTCGGACGGCCCCCATCTCGCCGGCGTCGGCCGCGTCTTTGGCTGAAACTCCTCGACGCGCCCTGCGGTAAGGCAGGCCCAGCCAGTACATTCCCGCGCGATCCGACGCCGGGGGCGCGCTCCGGCAGAGATAAGGGGACGGAGCCGCCATGAAGTTGCGGGAGCACCAGGTCGCGGATATGCCGCGATCCAGGCCGCAGCGGCAGCCGGTGAGAAACGCATGACAGTCGTCTCGGCGTGCGGCCCCGTCGCCACCATGGACCACCGCGGGATCTTCGGCCCCGTGTTGAACTGGGTATGGCCGAAGCCATCGAGCGGGACACCCTTGCCGACTACCAGGTCCTACTCGAAGCACTGCACATGGTCTGGGACCCCACCCTCACCGCCCGCAGACCACCCGGCCCTCGGCCGGCGAGAACGGCACCGGACACCACACGACGACTCCGGCCGACGCCGATGCCCCGCTCCACCCGGCCCCGGACGCCGCCCCAACCCGGCCTGCCGGTCACAACTCCACGACTCGGCCGAGCGACACCTTCTCCACCACCTCCAGCGTGATGCGCTCCTCACCCGAACGGATCGCAATCTGCGCCGCCTGGCAGATCAACTGTGACAGCGACCGCATGTACCCCCGGCTGCGCTTGTGCAGATACTCGGCCACCTCCCGCAGATCGTGCCGCCGGTGCCGGTAGAGCACCAGCTCCGCGTCGAACAGGTCGATGACCCGCGCGAAGACGAGTTTTTCCACGTCGCTGAATCCCAAGCGGCTGGTGCGCAGCACCATGTGATCGCCCCGCAACTGCTCGTCGGGCTGCAATCCGGTGTCGTTGTCCCGGGTGAGCGGGTCGACGATGAACTGAGCGCCGCGCCCGCAGTAGATGAACGTCGCTCCGGTCTCCTCGCTGATCACATCCAGATACTGGAAAGCCAGCTCCGCGTCCGCAGCCGTCCGCAGCCGCTCGATGCCGTCGATGAGGACCAGCCGCGTCCGAGCGTTGCGCATGGCCCTGATCACAGACTCGGTCGGGTCTCCGCTCTCCCGCTCCTGGCCCATGAAGCGGGCGAACGCGCCGCTCCAGTTCCGCATGCTGCCGCGCGTCGGCGGCGGCACATTCACAATGATGACCGGGATCCTGTTCTCGTCTGGGCCGTACAGCTCCGACAGCCGCCGCTCCCAGTGCACCCCGATCGCCTGCAGGATCGTGCTCTTTCCCGTTCCGCGCGGGCCGTCCAAGATGATCCCAGCCTTGCCGTGCAGGCGCTGCTGGTTGGCCAGGACCTGCTCGGCCACCAGAAGCTGAGCCTTGGCGATGGCGGGCGTGGTTACCGTGCGCAGATGACCGTGGAACAGCAGTCGCGGGTCCAGACTGCCGACCCTCGTTCCTTCCGGGGCACAGTCCTCCAGGTTCGGAGCGTGCAACGACGACTGGGCGTACGCCCTCCACGCGTGGGAGTCCACCGGCCACGATGGCGCCGGAGGCGCCAGCAACAACGGCCCGGCCGCACGCGCATTACGCAGCGCCCGCTCCTCCTTGACCGTCAGCTCCATCTTCACAGCGATCTCCTTTCCTCGTGTACCGAAGCCCGCCCGCACCGCGCCGGTTCAGAGGCCACCGTGGGGGTCGGTGCTGTCCTGCTCCCGGTCGAGTTCGGCGAAGATCTGCCGGTATGGGGTGCCGGAGCCCTCGCCGTCGCAGTCGTCCGCCCCGCCGGCACGCGCCCAGGTATCCAGGGCGGGATCCGGCGCCATCGCACCCTGCCCCCAGTCCATTTCCGGCCCAGCTGTGTTCTGCGGGCCGCCGTACAAGCCGGTGACGTCCAGGCCGAGAGGGTCCTCGTCCGGGTCGGACCCAGGGACCTTCGACCAGTCGATGGGATCGCCCTCCGCGTACGGGTCGAATTCCCGCGGCGGGGCCGGTTCGGGCAGCGGCGTGTACCCGTCCGGCACCAGCACTCGCCGGGCCTGCTCGGGCCCCCTTTCGGCCCGCTCCAGCAACTCCTCCAGCGCGTGGGCGATCGCCTCCTCCTCGCTGACGCGTCCTCCGCGTTCCAGATGCTGGGAGACCGCGATGTCCCACAGGAACTGCGTGAACGGCGCCCCGACCACGTGGCTGTGCACCCAGATGGCCTCCACCCACTCGTTGGACGTGTGATTGCGCAGCCACACCCGGGACAGGTCGTTCGGGCTGTACCGGACCTCCCATCGGCCCTTCCTCTTGCCCCGCAGGTCAGAGGAGGTACGCCGGAAGGGGTTCAGACCCTTCTCCGGATCGCGGGAAGGATGGTCGTAGGTGCGGTTGTGCAAGCGGATGCCCTGCTCGCTCACCCCGACCCACGCCGTCGGCAGCAGCCGGAGGTAGTCCTCGCGAGTCAGCGGGATCGGCAGGTAGCCCTCGACCGCCACGCACGCCGCATACATCTGGTTTGGCGTCAGGTGCGGCATGTACGCGTCGTAGGGATCGGCGAGTTCAGGATGGGGCGTGTTCTGCCACTCAAGGGCGATCCACTGCTGCAGCAGCTCGTCGAGCTCGGCCAGCGTCCACAACCGCTCCCCGTTCACGGTCCGCCGCACCCGCACCGGATCCCGACCGGTGTAAGCGTTCACGTGCTGGCTGAACTTCGACTTGACCGTCCCGAAGGTGCGCTCCACGACCCCCTTGTCCCTACCAGTGCGCTTGCGGGCCGGCCGCACCGAGAAACCCAGGTACTCGCAGGCATCGGTGAACGTCCGCCCGGCGAACACCGTGCCGTGGTCGATGACGATCACGTCCGGGATGATCACCGGCCGGGCAGCCGCCTGCGCGAACCGTGGGTCGACGGCGACCAACTCCTCGTAGGGCAGGTCGGACATGTTCGCGTGGACTGCCGCGTCGTACCCGGGCCGCATAGGCGCAGGAACCAGCGCCTGCGCCAGCAGCTCGCAGGCGTCCACCGCCTTGGTCGCCCGCCCTTTCACGCGCGGCGCCGACACCAGACCGCCCCGGCCGGCCTTGCGCCGCCGTCCCCGCCGGCCCGGCTGCTTGGGCCGCAACACCGCAGCGATGATGCTGCGGGTTGCGACACAGACCGCGAGGGTCAGCTCGACCCGGGCGGGCTGCCCGTCGTCACCCAGCACCCACACATCGAGGTCGGTCGAGTCGATCTGGACCAGCTCGCCCGGCATCGTCGCCTTCGTCACCGCGAACGGCAGCCCCACCCGCGCCGCCGCTCCACGAGCACCGGGTGGAGAGTCCCAGTCCCTGGGGCTGATGCCCAGCCGCCCCAGCAGCTTGTACAACGTTGGCTCCTGCGGGACCCTCACCCCCTCCCCATACGCGGCACGCATCACCCGCCGCAGGGACTTGAACAGCTTCCGCGCGTCCGACGGCGCGTCCACCCGTCGACGCTGGCGGTCCACCAGCACCAGAAGCTGCTCCACCACTCGCGCGTCGGTCGCCCCGTACAGCCGCCGCGGCTTGGTGCTGCGCCCATCCACAAGATCGACCACACTGCGCCGCCGGCAGTAGGCCAGCCGCTTGGCCTGGACCGTCTGCCAGGACACCCGTCTGCCCAGTACCGCGCTCATCTCGGCAGCCTTGGCCTGGTACCGCTGGATAAACGTCGTCGACGCCGGGTCGAACGCCGGCCGTGGCCGCGCTCCCGGCGGCGCCCCGGGAGGCAGCCCGGTGTCGACCTCGATCACCGCGCGCTGCCACTGCCGTGCCGCCTCCGCCGCACCGGCAGGGATACCCTCCAGCTGCGTGAAGTCGGGCATCTGCGACTGGACCAGGGGATGTCCGGCCGCGTCGAGGACCGCGAAGTCGTCCGCCGCCGCCAGCACCGACAGCAGCACCGCAGCAGGTACCCCGCCGTCGCCCACCGGCTCCAGCAGCACCACTATCCCGTCCAAGCCGACCACCAGATACCGGCCGCGCCGCCACCGCACCTCGTCCCCGCGCGCCAGCGCCCCGCGCGGCGCGCTCCGCACCTTCAGTGATGCACGCCCCGCCACGGGGACCGGCCCCGGCCCGCTCACGGCTGCTCCACCACGAACGGGCGGCCCATTGCCGCCCGCTCAATCGCGGTCACCGGCCCCACGATCGATCCCGGCCCCAGGGGCACAGCCCAGTCCACGCCTAGCCTCCGGTTCCACAGCATGTGGTACAGGCGGGGCAGGGCCAGCAGGCGTGGGACCCCGCATCCCTGGATGCCCTCTGCCAGCGGCCGAGGCTCGGCGAACGCAGCAGCCAGCGCGGGCTCCACCTCCGCGTCGCCGAAACGCGGATGCCGCCGCCGCGACACCCACCGCAGATTCACCAGCGCCGTCCTGTCCGGCAGCCGCGGCGACGCCAGCTGCCAGCGCGCTTGCCCGCACGCCTCCCGCCACACGGACATCTCCCGATCGAACCGCTCGCCCGGTCCCTTCGAGGGCCGGGCGACCACGACCACCGTCGCCCCCGAAGAGGTACGCACGAAGAAGTCCGGCACCAATCGCCGCTCGCGGCCCCGCTCCCGCCAGACCAGCTGCGCAGACCAGGCGCTGAAATCGACCACCCCGGGATGGAAGTCCAGCAGCATCGCCGTCGACAGCCGCTCCAGCGAGCGGCAGCCCACCAGCCGCCTGTTGGTCGCCGCCCACCACCAGGTGACGATGCTGCGCTGGGAGGGATGCCGCGACGGCTTCCACACCTCGCCCCGCCCCTCCAGTGCCACTCCGGCCAGCCTGTCCGCAGGCAGGGTCCGACGCACCTCCTCGGCGTCGAGATGAAGTACCTGCAACTTCCGTGCCATAGAGCCTTCCCTGGCATTACGTCGTACTGCCGCGGCGCGCCGCCGACACGGACTGCCAGACCACTAGCACAACGCTCGCCGCCCCCGGAGCGGCGAACGGCACGATCCGGACAGTCTTGTGGGCGCTCCCACGCCGTCATCCCGATGCGAGGCCGCAACGTGACGAGGGCGTGCGACGCTCAGCACGGCACCATCCCATCTGTATCCCGATTTGACACGGATCCGCTTCACCGGCGCCGGTACGCATGGTGACCTCGAGCATGATCCGTACGTGCTGAAGGCCCTGTTGTGGCTCCACAACCAGGAGTCGAGCAGCGCGGGCACTTCCAGGACATGGCGGTGTTCACCGAACATGACAACCTCTTACTGGCAAGAAGCCGAGAGGTCATGCCCACATGCCCCCCGCAGTCCGGCGACGGCTTGGAGGCACCCGCAGGGGAGCCTGCCTCGGCGCGCGGGCCGAGAGCGACCGCTTTCAGCCCGTGCCGTTATCAGCCTCAATCAACTGCACTCCCGCTATCTGTACGGCACGGCCCCGTGTTGAGATCATGAGGGGATATGCCCGGCAGGGAAGGGGCGGTTGCGTGGGGGCGGCGGACGAGATCAGGTCTCAGGGGTTCAGCCTGAACGAGCTGTTCCGGGACGTGACCTACGAGATCGACTACTACCAGCGTGACTACACCTGGGGCGAGGAAGAAGTCCGCACCCTGCTCAGGGACTTGTGCGACTCGTTCCGGAACTGGTCCGGGGACTCGGCCTACCGGCGCCGCCCGCACACAGCGCCGGAGTACTTCCTCGGCCCCTTCGTCTACCACGAGCCGTCGAGGAACCACCGCTTTCTCGTCGACGGCCAGCAGAGGTTCGTCACCCTGCACCTGCTCTTCCTGCAGCTCCGGCTCTGGGCCCAGGAATCGGGGGACCTGCAGACCGTCGATCAGCTGAACCGGGTCATCACCACCGACGGGAAGCACTTCTGCGTCGGCATCGCCGACCACGACCCCGTCCTGCGCGCCATCGCCGAAGGACGAAAGTACGAGACCGGGGCGGGGGACTCCCTCTCCCGCCGCAACCTGTGGGCGCGCAGCCAGCAGGTCGAGTCCCAACTCGTAGAGGAACTCGACGCCGAGGCACTGCACCACTTCACCGAGTGGCTGCTGAAGAGAGTGGTCCTGGTCGGCATCCGTGCGGGCGGCCCCGACCACGGCTACCGCATGTTCGAGACGATGAACGACCGCGGCGCCCGCCTCACCGCCGTCGACCTGCTCAAGAGCCACCTGCTCTCCAACGTCGGCGCAGGGGAAGAGCAGCTCAACACGCAGTGGCAGGAGATGCTGCGGGAACTGTCCACTGACCGGGACGACCTCCAGGCGGCGTCCCGCTTCATCAAGGCCTACCTCCTCGCCCGCTGTGCACGCGAGGGCCGTGACGAGGACCGCCGCCAGATCGCCACCAACCTCAACGTGTGGGTGCGCCACAACGCCACCCACCTCGGCCTGACCGCGGGACGCCCCGACCGCTTCCTCAAGTTCGTGCAAGACCTGCTGAAGTCGGCCCGCCTGTACCGGCCCGTCCTCGCCGCCACCCGCACCCTGAAGAAGGACGGTGACCGCCTGGAGACGGTCTTCTTCAACGAACGAAACGGCCTCGCAATCCAGTCCGTAGCCGTCCTCGCCGCCATCGACCCTGAGGACCAGGCCACCGACGCCAAGGACAAGGGCCGCCTCGTCGCCTCCTACATCGACCGCTGGTACGCCCTGCGGATCCTGCAGGACCTGCCCGTCCAGGCCGCCGACGCCGACGTCCTGGTCCACACCGAGCTCGTCCCCCTCCTGCGCGGATGCCGCACCGTCGCCGACGTCGCCTCCGCACTGGGAGACCTTGCCCGCCGCGATGGCAACCCCGTGCCTGAAGCAGTCACCCTGGGGCTGCGCGGCAACAACGCGCACCAGATCCGCTACCTGCTCGCCCGCGCCACCGCCTACGCCGACGAGGCATGCAAGAAGCCCTCCGACATCCTCGCCTACCTCGACCGCGAGCAGTTCCACATCGAGCACCTGTGGGCCAACCACCACCACCGGGTGGCCGACGACATCCCGGACCCAGTCGTCTTCCGCAGCCGCCGTAACCAGCTCGGCGGCCTCGGCCTGCTCAGGGGCCGCGAGAACTCCAGCATCAACGACCTCCCCTTCCACGACAAGACCCGCCTCTACGCCCGCGGCAACGTCCTGTTGGGCGTCCTTGCCCCCGAATACGACCACCGCAACCCCGAGCTGCGCGACTTCATCAAGACGCACCAGCTCGACAAGCACCTGCGGGCCTTCGGAGCGAGAGAGACGATGACCACGATCGTCGCGACCCGGCAGGAGCTCTATCTACGCCTCTTCGAACACATCTGGAAGCCCGAGCTGCTGGGCCTGGCTAGTGCCGCCGTCGCCGCACCCAACGCAGGCGGCCCCGTACCGCCGGCCGGACGTCCCCGGCGGGCCGCACCGCGGCGCAAGAACGCCTCGGGCCGGCGGACGGACGTGGCGAGGATGATCGACGCTCAGGTCCTGAAGGCTGGGACTCGGATCGTGCTCACCTACCGCTCCACCGACCACTGGGCCACCATCGACGCGAACGGCGGCATCGTCCTCGCAGCGACGGGGGGCACCCCCTACGGCAGAGTCGATGAGGCCGGAGCCGTCGCCCGCGGCACCAGGACCTGCCAAGGAATGAGTGAATGGCACATCGAGGACGAGAACGGGGCACGCGTCAGCCTGCGTACCGTCCGCGACCGCGCGGCGGCGGCTGGCTCCCTGTAGGCGACGGACGCGGCCGCGCTGCGCCATACCGCCGCCTACAGCTCAGCCTTCGCAGTCCGCAGAATGACCAGCAGCCCTTACCTGGAACTCCTGGGCGTGCGGCACCGGCGCCGCCCTGTGGCGGCGCCGCGCCGCGCCGCGGGCCCCCGGCCGTCGGCCTGCGCCCCGCGACGGGCGGCCGGTGCCCCGTGCGCTGTGCGGGGTCGCGGTGCCCGTCAGCGACCAGTTGCCGGTCTCCGCGTGGCGAATCTGCACCTCTCGCTGCCCGGCGGCGACGCTCGCCACCATCTCGGCCAGGACCTCCTGCTCGCGCTCCATGCGCTTCTCCTGGGCCAACCGCCCCCGCCTTCACTCCCGTACCGCGACCCCGACGGCCGCGGCGAGGAGGGTGAGCACCCCCTCGGGAACCAGCATCTCCTGCACCCTCCGCCCGTCACTCGTTCCTCAGTACCCGCTCACCAGGTACGTCGGATGAGCGACCCGGAACGGGTACCACCCGACCCAACCTTTTTCCGCTCCCCGGCAACCGTTGTTCGCTACACCGCTGCCCGCATGCGAAGGAGCTGATCTCCTCCACAGAAGACGAAGAGGGTCCCGAAGCTGTTGACTTCAGTGGGGCTCGAGGGCGCGGACAAGTCCGTTGCACATGCCCAGCTCGGTCACGTCCCCGCAACGGCGTTCAGCTGTTCGTCCCACCCCCGCACCATCAACGACCTGCCCGTGCCCAGGGGCACGTTGATGTCGGTGGGTCCCTCTAGGCTCTGGTTCGTGACGACAGCAGCATTGGCGGGGGTGGTCTTCCCCTGGACGCGGCGGACGGTGGCTCTGGGAAGCACTGCGTCCGAGCAGGGCAGGGGCCGTTCCTCCGTGCTGGATGACCAACTCGGCGCGCCGCTGGAGGAACTGCGGGACGTGCCGGTTCTGGCGCTGTTCGGGGAGCGAGGCGCGGGCAAGTCGGTGGCGCTGGCGCAGGAGTACGAGGCCCTTGAGGCGGGGCAGGCCACGAAATGGTGGGTGAACCTGGGGCGATGCCAGACGGAGGGGCAGGCCAGGACGGCCATGACCAACGCGTCCGCACCTGCCGAAACGGGCGAGTGGTGGGTCTTTTTCGACAGCGTTGACGAGGGGCTGAACGTCCTGCCCGCCATGGGTAGCCTGATCGCCGACTGGATCGACTCACTCACCGCCGAGCAGCGAGCCCGGGTAAGGCTGCGTTTCAACTGCCGCACGGGGCGCTGGCCCGAGGCCCTGCAGGAGACCCTGACGCAGTACTGGCCGCAGCCCCTCGAAGTACGGCACATGGTGCTGGCCCCGCTCGTCACACACGACGTCGCCGTTGCTGCCGGGCACTACGGCCTGGACCCGGACGACTTCTGCGCGCTGCTGCGCAAGCGTGGTCTAACGCATCTGTCGAAGACCCCCGTCACGCTCTTGCAGCTGCTCGAGCATCATCGTGCCAAGCAGGCTCTGCCAGCCACCGCTGCGGACGCCTACGAGCAAGCCTGTGTACTGCTGTGTTCCGAGACCCGCCGCCCGGTCGACATCCGGGAATTGCGTGCCCAGCCCACGGGGGAGCATCTGCTTCCCATTGCTGCCCGTGTTGCGGCAGCGATGCAGTTCGGCGCACAGAATGTACTGAGCGACGTGTCCGCAGGGTCCTACGGCGGCGAGGAGCTGACCCTGGCGGAATTGGAAGGCGGGCACGAACCCGGTCTCCTCGACGGCCAGGTTCCCTGCACGACCGACGAACTGCGCCGACTGACCGAGTCCCATCTTTTCGAGCCGGTAGGACGGCTGCGATGGACCTTCACGCATCGCAGTTACCAGGAATTTCTTGCCGCTCACTACCTGCGGTCCCATGAGGTCGATCCGCGCGCGCAGGCGGGCCTGCTGTGGGTCGGGGACGGCGCAGCACGGCACATCTACCCGGCTCACCGTGAGGTGGCTGCCTGGCGTAGCGGCAGCGACAGCACCCTCTTCGAGAACCTCCTACGCGATGACCCATTGGTGCTGCTCCTGGCGGACCTGCCCGCCCGGCCAGCCGAAGATCGGGAACGCGTCGTTGAGGCCCTCTTCAGCCTGGCGCAGGACGACGACACCGTCGACATCGACCACACCGGCCTGCATCGCCTTGACCACCCTGGCCTGCTCCATCAACTGCTGCCACACATCCGATCAGGCGTCAGCACGCTCGTCCTGCTCCTCGCCCTTGGAATAGCCCGGCGTTGCCCCAATCCCGCGCTCAGCGACGCCCTACTGCAAGTCGCCGAGACCCCTGATCTGCCCGAGGAGCTGCGCGCTCTGGCCGTGCAGGCAGTTGCCGACGTCCAGTCTGAAGAGGTCGAGACGGTGGACCGGATCAGACGCCTGGCAGCCCACGACAGCTCACCGGAAGTCGTGGCAGCCGCCCTGTACCGGCTGCGTACCGGCCATCTATCACTGCGAGAAGTGCTCGACCTCGCCCTCGATCCGGATCCCGACTACTACGGCCGAGCGTCGATGCTGCGCTCGGACATCCCCGCCCGTCTGACCGCCGAGCAGGCCAGCCAGGCCCTCGAGTGGGCCAGCGACACGCTGCAACAGTCTCCGCCACGACGAAGCACCATTCTCGCGATCAGTTTGATCAGCCGCGTGGTCACACTGGCCGGCACCTCCCCACTTCCCGGGATATCTTCTCCCGAGATCTTGATCGCCAAGGCACTCCTCGCGCTGGCTGGCCATCAGGACGCGCTGCACAGCATTGATGGCCAGGTCGAGTACAAGGCTTTGGGCGATGCCCTGTACGCCCAGCACAACTTGCGTCGTGCACTGACCCTCCACCTGCTCACCCGCAGCAGCGAAGGCGACTTCCTGCGCGTGTGGCGTGCTGTTCCACCCGGCAGCCTCGCCACGTACGACGACGCGTACTACTGGATGGAGCACTGGGACGAACTAGCTGACGTGCCCCTCACACTGACCAGGCTGCTCGTATCCATCCCCCCACCGGCCGACCTTCAGCGGCAGGCCCAGGTCCAAGCTGCAGCCAGCGCCCACCCCTCTCTCCGACAACTCATCGAAGGCTGGCACCAAGCCCACGAACCGCGGCACCCACAGGACACCCAACCCGCTCCCGAAGTGAGCCGCATCTACAGCGAGGCCAGGCTGCGCCAAACTCTCGCGGCGGTCCACACCGCCAGCCCCGAAACCGTTCGCCGAGCGTGGGGCGCCGTCATCGACGCGATGCGCTGCACCCGCGACGGGAGCAAGCCACCTCCCCTGCTGACAGAACCACTCCTCCTGTGGGCGCACCACACGCCCTCCCGCCCGACCTCCGGAGGCGACCTCGACAGGGAACTCAAATCTGCCGCACGGCACGTCCTGACGACGGTGCTCCCGCTGACGGCGCAACTGCTCGCTTACGGCAGGCGTGCCAACCCCCACCTGATGCCGGAACTCAGCACCTTTGCCGTACTCGAGACCCCCGACGAACTCCCTGAGGGCACCCCCGCTCACTGGGCCGGTTGGGCTCTCGCCCTAGCCACCACACACGCCTACAGCCCTTCCTCCCAAGCCGTCCAAGACGTCTTCCTGCGCCACTGCGTGGAACAGGCCGGGCCTGCACTGACTCGCCTGCTCGGCGAAGTACTGCACGCCCCTCACGTGGACGCCACCACCACATACGATCTGGCCGACTCCCTCGGCGTCCACGCACCACCGACCGTCATCGACGCTCTCGTTGACTGGGCCGACCATCCCGACCGCGGCCCGGAACTCTGGCAGAGCATCACCAGCGCCCTGGCCTTCGCCGACCAACCCCGCGGCACTGCCCGCCTGCGTGACGCTCTCGATTGCGACCCCTCCCGTCCCGGCACACCACCCGCCACCTTGACCCGGTGGCTCATGGCTGTGCAGATACTGCTGCACAGCCCGGCCCTGCCCCACCTGTGGCCTCTGGTGCCCAAACGCCTGAACAACGCCCGGCTGGCCCAGGCCTGCATCGAACAGTTGGGCGAACGCCCGATCTACTTCACCCAGCCCCACCAGCTGTCCGACCTGGACGAGGAAGCTCTCGCCGAGCTGTACCTCTGCTTCGCCTCCTACACGGCGACAGACGTTCTGGACCCGCCCCTACGCGCAGGCTGGACCGATGACGATCGATTTGGTGAGTTGTTGCGATCCATTCCGCAGCTCATTCAGGCCAAGAGCACTACGAAGGCCGCACACCAACTGTGCCGCATGGCGTCCGAGACGGGACTGTGGCGTCTGCGGCTCCACGCCCGAGAAACCGCAGTCGCAGCCGCACGATCCGTCCACGTCCCACTGACAGCTCCCCAGCTCAGAGCGCTCTCCGAGCAATCCAGAGAACGTCGCTGGGTGACCGACGAAAGCCACCTCCTGGCACTCGTCTTGGAGTCCCTCGACCGCTTCCAGAACGTGCTGCGACGACCCAATGGCCTCAGCGTTGCCCTGTGGAACCGCACGGAGGCATCCCCGGCCCAAGCCGAGTGGTGGCCATGCTGGGAGGAAGACTTCAGCGACATCGTGGCCGCGTTCCTACTGCAGGACATCGGTGGCGCCCGCGTAGTCGTCAACCGTGAAGTCCAGCTCAGCCGCCCAGGGCTGGCCGGTGGCCGCACCGACATCCAAGTCGAGGTCCCCGCTCCGTCGGGAGACGGCCACGACCCCATCAGAGTTGTGATCGAGTGCAAAGGCTGCTGGAACAGCGCACTGTCTACGGCGCTGGAGCAACAGCTCGTTGACCGCTACCTCCACACCCCCCGGACCGCAGGCATCCTCCTGACTGGCTACTTCGACTGCGAACGGTGGTCTCCGGACAGACGCCGGGCGTGCCCATCGACCAGCCACACCCTCGAGTCCGTGGACCTCCACCAGCAAGATCAAGCCCGCCTGCAGCGGGCACGCAAAGGCGTACCCGTAGCAGCCTTCACCCTCGACTGCACTCTGCCCTGACCCCGACAGCAGCGGCGAGGTGGGGGCGCTTACATCCGAATACGCGAGCCGGGCAAAATCCTTGGGTCAATGTCAGTGCCCCTCCCTACGATCACTGTGTGTCTTACCAATCAGCTCGTGATCTGCCGTCGTTCCGCCAAGCGGAACAGACTCTCGCGTTGTTGCGCATGGTTCCGTCACAGAGGGCGACGGTCAAAGCTGTGAAACAACAGATGCAAACACTTGAGGCACTCGTCGAGGCCTTCTACGACTTGCTCAGCGACAAGCACTGGATCTTCCACGACCATCTGTCGCTAACGGCGGTCGAGACCATCCTCGCCGAGGCAGCCCAGGACGCTGATCGAGCCGAGACCATGCTCATTAACCATTATCGCGACAGCCAGAATCTGAGCGCCATGCTGCTTCCGCTCAGGAAGCTGCCTGCGATGCGCCGCAGACTCCCACTGGTCGGTAAGGCGAAGGAAGACTACGCCGCCGGCCGCTACTACGCCTGCGTCCACGTCCTGCTAAGCGTTATGGACGGCTTCGTTAACGAGTTCGAGAGCGTACGCCGGGGCCTACACGCCCGGCAGTCGGAGGAACTACAGGCATGGGACAGCGTTGTAGGTCACCACCGCGGCCTAGCCCATGCCCACAAAACTTTCCTCAAAGGCCGCTCCGCCACCCAGGACGAACCCGTCTATGAGCTGTACCGCAACGGCATCGTGCACGGCAGCATCCTGAACTACGACAACATCATCGTGGCCACTAAGGCATGGAATCGGCTGTTCGCCGTTACAGACTGGGCCTTCAGCCGGGAGAAGGAGCGTCAACACGAAACCGTGCCGCCCTTCTCCTGGACCGCGCTGGCGGGTCAGGTCAAGGACTTCGTTGGCTTTGCTGTGGAGCAGGGAAAGATCAACCGCATCAACGATCAGTGGACACCGTGCGAGTACTTGCCCGGCAGTGATGCCTTCGATAACCACCCTGCCCGGCGAGGCTCGGAGAGCATGCTCACGTGCTGGATGCAACGAAACTATGGGTCCATGAGTGATCTCATCACCCAAGACGCGCACGCCAAGTACGGTAATGCCATACGCAGCGAGATCCGCCGGGCCTACGAGGACTACCCTCTGGCCGCCTTCGACATTCTCGCTGTAGCCCACGACATGCCCGCCGCCTGCACAGTCACGGCCCGCCTCCACCGCGCCAGCGGACCGTCTGCCACTATCTCCCTCCGATGGATCCGAGAAGATGCCAAGGCCTATCCCAAGCCGGAGCCATGGCCAGGAGAGTGGCGACTGTGCACATGGGAGCCCTGGCACCTCTTCGCACACGCGAGCAACTAAGGCCCCATACGGCGCCGTGTTTGAGCTCCTCGTGGCTCTACCTACGGCCAGAGCCCGAGATCCAGGTAACCGCCCCAAGCACCATGAGGTCTAGCCTGCCCCCGGCAGCTTCCACCCGCGCCGCCGTGCCCCGTGCTCCCGCACCGGTGGGTGCGCCCACTCCAGGCGGACCCCGCGCGTGACCGCGAGGACGCGCACCGGGCCAACGAGCCGCGCTGCCTACGAGGCCGGGCTGGCTGGAGGCCAACTTTCTCGCGCACAACGCCTCGGACCAGAAGGAGGGACGCCCGGCCGCGCGGCAGGGCTGCCCCGCGCGGTCGGGGTGGGGGAGCCCTGCTCAGCCCTCGCCCCGACTGCTGCCCGGTGTCTCCGCCCCGACCGGGAAGAAGCCGAAGCGGTGGTCTTGTGGGTCGCGGGTGAACAGGTACACCTGTGCGTCCCGCGCGATGTCGGCGGGCGGGTCGCTGTTCTCCACGACGATCGCCTGCCCGGCGAAGCGGTGGAACAGGTCGCGGTAGAAGTAGTCGATGACGCTGTCGGGCAGGTTCTCGTCGTCGGTGCGCCGCGTACCGCCGGGCTGGCGGTAAGTGACCAGGGGGGAGTCGAGGATGACGAAGCCGGGATGGGGGTGTTCCTTGTCCAGGCAGTAGTCGGCCAGCGAGACGGCGAACGCGGCATGCAGCACCGCGCGCATTCCCTTGCCGTGGCCAGCGCGGGCACGGTCGCCCACGAACAGCTCCGCGCTGTACTGGTCGTAGGACACGCCGTGCAGACGGATCTGCCAGGCCTCGACAGTGCGCTCGATGGCGCGGTCGAACGCCGCGACGGTACCTGCCGGGATGCTGCCTGTGGGGCGGCCGCCGGGGACGGCCCCTTCAGCGACCAGCCCGGCACGGACCTCTTCGAGCTCCTGGATCCGCTGGTGCAGCCCGAGCTCCTTCTCGACCCGGGAGCGGGCCGACATCGCTTCCGCGGCCTGGCCCTCCACGGGGCGCAGCTCCTCCTCGATGCGTGCGATCTCGCGGTCGACCCGGCCGCTCTGCGCCGCGATGTCCTGACGCTGCCCGGCGAGCTCCTCGCGCTGTATCCGCAGACCGTCGATGGTCAGGTGAAGGTCGGACAGCAGGTGACGGGTCTTGGTGTTCTCGGCCGTGACCGCCGCGTGCAGGGCGGTCGTTTCCTGCAGGTCGTGCCCCGCAGTCTGGTGCGCGGGGTCTGCGCCGCAGAACACGCACTGGCCCGTGCGGAAGTACCCCAGCAGTCCGCCCGCTTCACTGACCATCGCCAGGCGGGCGAGGTCGGACTCGTACTGGCTCCGCAGCAGCCCGAAGCGCCCGAGCAGGTCGTCGATCTCTGCCAGGCGCTGATCGTACTGGCCGAGTGTGACGGCGAGTCCCGCTCTGCGGGCCACGGCCTCGGCGTGCCGTGAGGAGATCTCCCGCAGCGACGACGCGATGGTGTCCTGGTATCCGAGAAGGCGCCGCAGCTGCTCCGCCAGCTCGGCCTCGTTGCCGCCCTGCGGGTCGAGCTGACGCTGCAGGTCGAGGACCAGCTGGTCCAGCAGTCCGATCTTGCCCTTCTGCAGCCGTCGCTGGGCCGCGTTGGGCCGTGCGTCGGCCGCGGGTTCGCCGCGTCCGGTCAGGAGCAGCTTCAGCACCGACTTGTGGGCTGTCTGCCCGCTAGTGCCGGTGGAGCGCAGGACCGGCGACACCTTGGACACCATCCGCGTCTCGCTGACCAGGCACAGGTGGAGCAGGTCGCGGAACCCCAGCGGCTTGGTGCCGCCGGTGTCGTTTGTCGCGATCAGCGCGCCCTCGAGCCCGAGCCTGTCCAGGAGGTAGCGGGAGACGTTGTTCGAGCCCCTGGTGCTGACGCTCAGCTCGAAGTCCGCGGCCCGGTAGACAAGGTCCCGCACGTCGGTATTGAAGACGCCGACCCGGCTGGACTGGGAGCCCCGGACGAGGGTGACGACGCTGCTGTCGGGGAGCTCCAGGCCGAGCAGGATCTGCGAGTACCCCTCGGCCTCGGGGATCAGGCTGAGCTTGCGCGCCCCCAGCATGTAGTCGATGGCCTCGGTGACGAATGACTTGCCGGTGTCCGAGGCGCCGTAGATCACGGTCAGCTTCGGGTCGAAGACGACCTGCGCCCTCTCCCGTTCGGCGCCGGCGAAAGTCAGGTGCAGAAGCCGGATGCTAGGCATGGTCACTTCCCGGGGCAGGCAGTTGTGAGTCGAAGTCGCGGGCCCACCGGTCGGTGATGGCCCGTGTCGCAGCGCGGACATCCAGCTCGGGTGTCGACTGGGCGGCGATCACCCACGTCGCCCTGTCCCTCAACGCACCGACATAGGGCGCCTCGAGGATGTCGACGAACCCGGGGCCCTCCTCGCTCGCCCGGTACATCAGGCCGTCCGCGGTGGGCTCCACGTCGGCCAGTCCGGCCCGCATCAGCACGAGCAGGCCTTGCTCCACCAGGTGCTGCCTCATCGCAAGCTCACCCGGCCCGGCCGGCAGCGAGGGATGGAGGCTGGGTGGGCCGTTGAGTTCGCCGCTGTGCAGCATGACGTGGTCCAGGTACACCAGCCGGGCCACGTCCATCGGCTCGGGGAACGCCGCCGTGAGCAGGACCAGGGTGCGCATGCCGACCTCGAGAGGGCTGTTCAGGGGGTTCACAGCTCCTCCTGGACCCACGTGAGGCGGTCGTCGTTGGCGAGCTGGTGGCAGATGCCCTTGCGGTCGTCCGGGTCCACCACCTGCAGCAGCACGTTGGTTCCCAGCTCCATGATCCTCGCGGCCGCGAGCACGGCCTTGAGCCGCTCGTAGCCGGTTTCGAAGTCGTCCTCCTCGACTTCCGCGACCCCGCTGTACACGGCGTTCTGCAAGGACTCGAACGTGCCCGGGGGGACGCTGTCCCGCGCGAAGATGCGCAGCTGCTCGGCGCGGTAGAAGGCCTCTCGCTGCCTTTGCAGGTTCCGTCCCGCCTTCGGGTGCGCGTGTGCCGCATCCGGTGAAGAGGGAGGGCAGCCCCACTTCTCGTAGTAGACGTCGAGGAGCTGCTGGATGTAGCGGGCTTCCTCGGGCGCGTGCTCGGCGGGGGCCGGGAGGCGGGCCGGCCTGTCGGGCAGAGGGGCGCCGAACCGTCTGACGTGGTGGTGGGTGGTGGCGTGCTGCTTAAGAATCGTGTCGAGGTTGCCGGCCTCGAATCTTGAGAAGTCCGACCGGCGGGCGAGGTCCAGGGCCCGCTCCAAAGAGCCCTCGCGGTACTCCTGGGCGAGCTTCTCCGCGTTCTTCCTCGCCCAGTCGAAGAATCCTGAGCAGAGGGCTGACGGCTTCGCCAGGAGCTGGACGAAGGAGGCGCCGACCTTCGGCGCGACGAAGACGTACCGCTCGGGCAGCACCTGGTACTGCCGTTCCGCGACCGCGGAGTGGATCTTGAGGATCTCCGGGTAAGCGGTGGCCGCTCCGATCGCCTTGTCGTAGTGCTTGCACTGGAAGCAGTGCCAGGGGCCGTCGGTCTTCCTCTGGGTCAGGAAGGCGGCGATGTCCGCGCCACGGTCGTTGGATCCCCCCATGCGTACCACGTCCACGTACTCGGCCTCCTTGAGCGCGATCACCCACTCGTAGATGAACTCCTCCCAGTCGTCGGCCGAGTGGTGCACCAGGATCTGCTTGGGCGTCAGCGCGGGCGGCATGGCCATCATGGGGGAGACCACTGTCACTGGGGTCTGCGACGGCTTCGGCAGCTCGGAAAATAGAGGCTCAGCGTGGAACGCGGACGACCACCCCGATGTGCTCATTGATCCCCCGGTCGCGCATCAAGTGGAGCCCCAAACCGAGACGTTCCTATCACCATCTCCACACCAGGGACAGAGGGGGCTCAGTCAGACACCGCCACGACAGCGCCGCCTCCGGCCTCCGCACACCAGCTGCTGCGCCGGGAGCTGCAACGGGTACCGGCGCCAAGGGTCGTCGACCCCGGCACTGACCGCTGTGTGCCTGGTGCCTTCGCTGATAGCCCCCGTGCCACCTACCGTTCTCTGCGCAGAGCTGCCGTGCGGGGGAGCGGCGGCCCCCGTTCCTCCCGGTGCTGAACCGGCTTCCGGCCGCGCACCGTTGACCGAGTCGCGCACTGGGCCTGCCTGCCCAGCCCTTCAAGAGCACGTCTGCGGATTGGGGCCTGTGCGGCATGATGTCCCGCATGGTTCCCCCGGTCGACTCCTCCCTCTCCCGCCGCCCTGACCTGCGCCCGGACCAGGTGCGGGGGCTGGGGGCGGTCGTACGGCACCTGCGCCGGCCGGGCTCGCGTGCGCTGTACGTCGCGGCGACAGGGACGGGCAAGACGCTGGTGTCGGTCAGGGCCGCGGACGAGCTCGGCGCGCGTCTGGTGCTGGTCGTCGTGCCCACCCTGGACCTGGCCGCGCAGACCGCGCTTGCCTGGCGCCGCGACGGCCACCTGGAGCACATGGTGGTCGTGTCGTCGATGGACGCCGCAGGACATGACGCCCTGGCCGCCCGCCGGGTGGGCTCGACCAGCAGCCCCGAGGCGCTGGCCGCGCTCATGTCGGTAGTGGGGGAGGGGGACGACCAGATCCCCGCGCTCACGGTGATCTGCACCTACGACTCCCTCGACAAGATAGAAGGCACCCAGTACACCCGCCATGCAGTGCCCTCGTTCGACCTCGCGGTCATGGACGAGGCGCACCGCGTCGCCGGCCGTGCGGACAAGAAATGGGCCGCCGTCAATGACGCGGTACGGATCCGCGCCGACCGTCGCCTCTACATGACGGCCACCCCACGCAGCTTCGCCGCCCCCGACCTGGCGGACTCCGCCAGCACCGCTCGCCGCAGGCCCCGCCCCGCGCACGTGCCAGAGGCGGACGCGGCGGCCAACAGCATGGACAACGAGGCCGTCTACGGGAAGAAGGTCTTCGAGTACCCCCTGGCGCAGGCGATCGCCGATGGCGTGGCCGCGGACTACCGGATCGTGGTCCCCACCGTCACCAACACCGAGCTGCGCGCCCGCCTCAACCTCCCCGCACCCGGTGCAGCCGCAGGCGCGGGTTCGGAACCGGGGGACGCGCTGCGCACCACCGCGCTCCACCTCGCCGTCCTGAACGCCATGGCCAAGCACTCCATGCGCCGGGTCCTGGTCTTCTTCCACCTCGTCGAGGACTCCATCCGCTTCGCCCGCGAGCTGCCCCACACCCTGCGCCGCCTCCGCAAGGCCGACCCCGACTGCTTCCCCGGCCTGGACCCGGAGGTCTTCTTCGTCCACGGCGAGCACACCGCCGACGAACGCGCGGACACCCTCGCCCGCTTCGCCGCCTCACCGCGCGCGATCCTCGCCAACGCCAAGGTGATCGCCGAGGGCGTCGACATCCCCAGCGTCGACGCCGTCGTCTTCGCCGACCCCACCAGCAGCATCACCCGCTGCGTCCAGGGCCTCGGCCGCGCCCTGCGCCTGGACGTCTCCGGTAAGACCGCCAGCCTCATCGTCCCCGTCTACATTCCGCCCGGCGACGACCCCGAGAACATCCTCGGCACCCCTTACGAGCCGGTCTGGGCCATCACCACCGCCCTGGCCAGCCACGACCACCGCATCCTCGAACGCCTCCCCGACAAGACCAACCGCCTCACCGCCGAGACCAGCCGCCTCATCCAGCACCGCTGGCATTTCGACTACACGATCCACCCCGAGCGCATCGCCCGGGCCATGGACCTCATCGCGCTCGACCCCCGCCGTGCGCTGACCCGCGCCCGCCGTGAAGGCCTCGCCTCCGCCCAGGCGTTCCACGACGCCTACGGACACCTCGACGTCCCCGCCGCCCACACCGACCCGGCCGGCTTCGAGCTCGGCCGCTTCATCACCACGATGCGCGAGGCCGCCTCCGCCGGCCGCCTCGAGCCGGACTGGGCCGCCAAACTCGACGCGCTCGGCATGGTCTGGGACAAGCACGCCGCCGCATGGCGCGCCCGTCTCACCCAGGCCGCCGACTACCACCGGGCGCACGGCCACCTCGCCGCACCCGCCACCACCCCCCTGGGCGGCTGGCTCGCAGAACAACGCTCCCTCGCCGGGCATGACCGCCTCGACGCCGACCGCGCGGCCGATCTCACCGCCATCGACCCCGACTGGCGGCTGCCTCACGGCCCGGATTGGCACCGCAAGTACCACCTGCTGCGCCGGCACCTCGAGTCCGGCCGGCCCCTTACCCCCGACACCACCGCGGGCGGCACGGGGATCGGCAGCTGGGCCACCCGCCAGCTCACCAACTGGAAAAACCTCAGGGCAGGCCAGCACCGCCTCATGGCCGCCGTCGGCCTAACCCCGGACACCGGCGGCCTGACCCCCCGTTCCTCGAATCGAAGGACCTTTCCGGAGACCGTCCAGATCCTTGAGCTCTTCCTCCACCGCGAACGGCGCGCCCCCACCGCCCGCGAGGCGATCACCGTCGATGGCGACACCGTCAAGATCGGCCCCTGGTTCGCCAAGGCCCGCACCAAGCAACGGGCCGGCCTGCTCGACGCAGAACATGAACGCCTCGTCGCCGCCCTCTTCGACGGCGACTGGACTGCCGACAACCCCGCCCCCGCCTTCACTTGACCGGACGCAGCACTGTGCTGCCGACTTACCGAACTAACTGATCGTTTCAGAATGAGGTTCGGAGTCGTCGCAGGCGATGATGCTGCAGGCGAGTTGGAGCAGGCCCAGGTGGAGGTCGGCGCGTATCTCGTAGCGGATCCGCAGTCGCTTGAACTGGGTGGAGCCAGGCGAAGGTCCGCTCGACCACCCAGCGGGTCTTGCCGAGGCCGGAGCCGTGTGCGACGCGGCGACGGGCGAACTTCGGGGTGATACCGCGGCGGCGGAGGGTGCGCCGGTAGTTGTCGTAGTCGTAGCCGCGGCCGGCTAAGAGTCTGCGGGGGCGTCGGCGGGGCCTGCCGCGCAGGCCGCGGACGGGCGGGATCGCGTCCGGGAGCGGCAGGAGCTGGGTGACGTCGTGGCGGTTGCCGCCGCTCAGCGTGATGGCGAGCGGGGTGCCGTGCCGGTCGACGATCAAGTGATGCTTGCTACCCGGCCTGCCTCGATCGACCGTCGAAGGGCCAACGTGAGCCCCCCTTTCAACGCCCTGACGTGGGAACCGTCAATCGCGGCGTCGTCCATCTCCAGCAGGCCGGCCTCTCGCAGCTCGGCCAGCAGTACCTCATGCAAGCGGGGCCAGACGCCGACCTCAGTCCAGTCCCGGAGCCGACGCCAGGCGGTCATCCCTGAACAACCGACGACCTGGCTGGGCACATCGCGACAGGCCACTCCTTTGCGCAGCACGTAGACGATGCCGGCCAGTGCGATGCGGTCCGGTACCGGTAGTCGTCCTGGGTGAGATGGCGTCGGGCAGGCCGGGCCGGCAGAAGCGGAGCTAGTCCGAGGAGTCGGTGTCGATCCGACCGACGGCAGCGGTCGGCCGGGTTCAGCGCCAGCCGCCATGGCGAGGCTCCAGGTGCTCGCCGAACAGGGGATCGAACGCCTGTCCGTCCTCGTCGGTCACGACGTAGTCCGGTTCGGTCTTCGAGGCGGCTGCTTGCAACCGGATGACGAGGTCAGTGACAGGCAGGATGCGCAGCGACAGGGCTGCGGCCACCTGGGCAGCTTCGTTGTCGATGTCCGGGTTGTACTTGTCACGAGTCCGCTCAAGATGTTGAGCGGAGATCTGCATGACCTCCACATCGCCACCGCCCGAGAACGAGAGGCAGTCGTGCCACTCCAGCCCCATGATGATCTCCAACGCGTCCGCCAGGTCATCGGCGAGCAGCCCGCCTTCCCCTTCGGAACTCGCGAACACCACCGGCCGGCGACCGTTCTGCTCGGCACACAGGAAATACGCCCCACCGGCGGACTCCCCGGCGATCACCTCCAGGGGCGCACCCGAGGCAAGCCTCAAACCCTCGCCATAGTGCTTCCGATGGATGTCGAAGCCGAACGATGACCGCAGCAGTAGATCGATCTCTGGGGTGTTCTGGATCAGGTCGAGCAGACGATCACTTGAGGTCATGACCTGGACGATAACGAGTGACGCTGACGTGTCAGCGCCGGGGCGAACAGCCTGCCCGTATCCGGCAGCGGCGCGCCCCGTGGATGGGGGACTCCACATCCCCTACGGATGTCAGACCACACCTGCACCCGAGCCATCACAAGTCATTCTGAAACGATCAGTAAAGCCAGTACCGGCGGCTGAGCAGGCAGCGCCAGAGCCGGACTCTGCAGCGGGCCAAGCCGCAAAAACGCGCCGACCAGGTTCGCCACGCCGTTGTTGGGCATTGCGACAGAGCCCGCAGTCCCGGTCGATGAGGCTGCGCAGCTGGCCCCCTGCAGCCGGTTCTCCGGGCTACGGCGTGCAGCGGCTCGGTGTCCAGGTCACTTCGCCGGTGTCTAGGTCGGGACGCCAGGAGGCGAGTGTGCGCGCGGCGACCAGCCGGTCCAGCAACTCGGCTGTCTGCTGGGGGGAGTGGCCGCACAGTCGGCTGAGCACGTCCATCTCCACGGTGTGCGCGGGGCCGGGGGACAGGTGTGCTGCGAGGGCGAGCGCGACCAGCCGCATCGCAGGGGACGTGTCGCGGCGAAGGCTCAGCGGGTAGGGGCTGAGCGCCCAGTGGCCGGCGCGGCGGCGCGCGACGCGGCTGGGGGCCTGGTCCTGAACCGCGGGGTCGAGTACCTGCACTTCAACGGGCGCCGACCGCAGGTCCGGCGGTCGCAGCCAGTTCTCCTGGACGAGTTCGTCCCACACTTCCGGACGGCCGCGTAGGCGCATGGAGCGCAGCAATCCTGCGGGCATCCGCACCAGCCCACGCGCGTCGGCGCGCAGCGCGCACTGCAGGGCGAGCAGCCTGGCAGCGGGAGAGGCGGCACGCGGGAGCACGGCGGCCAGGTAGGTGAGCATCTCCCGCACGCGCCGGCATTCGTCCGCGCCCGGCTGCCGCGGTTCACGCGCCGTCGCGGGCGCGGGAGCGACTAGCGGTGGAGGAGCGAGCAGCGTGTCCGGGACGACAGCCGTGTCGCCGGTGGCGGCCGAGCAGGCCCCGCAGGCGTCGGCCAGCCGCCAGAGGCGGCCGCCGCGGTCACGGGTGAGGGTGAGCCGGACCGGGCCGGCGCACCCTCGGTGGCGCGGATGCCACAGACAGCCCTGGGCGCGGCACTGGCAGGTGCGCAAGTACGAGGGCAGCGCGTCGCCTCGGGCGTGGCAAGCCAAATGCTTCAGGGCCGCCGACCTCGCGGAAGCTGCCGGGAGCGGCGTATGGGCATGGCAGCGGACGCAGACGAGGGCGCATCCGCCCGGCTGCGGACGCAGCTCCACCATCCAGATGCGCCGTACTGCGGCGTCAGCGAGCCTCATCGGCCGGACATCCTCCCGTCTTTCGTGCCCGAGGGCGGGGACCTGCTCAGCGGGCGTCCCGGGCAGCGGGCACCGTAGTGCAGATCCCTGCCCTGCCGCAGGTCGCGCCCGCAGGACAAATAGTGCAGGTATCTGCACGGACAGGGCAGATACCTGCACCTTCCGATGGTGGGGTGACGATCATCCCGCCCGACCCCGACTTCACTGCCCTGCGAGTCGTACTCGCACGGCTGCGGGGCGAGCGCGGATGGACCTTCGACGAACTGGCCGAACGCACCGGCCTCTCCCGGCGCACCCTCATCGACCTCGAACACGGCCGCACCGCCGGGAGCCTCACCACCTGGCACAGGCTGGCTCACACCTTCGACGTCCCCCTCGAGCGCCTCCTCGCCACCCTGTGTGAAGGGCACCCCGCCCCAGGCGCCGCATCGGCTTGAACCCGGCCGCGCCGAAGCCGACCACGCGTCAGAGGGAATCACCCGCACAGGCGAGGAGACCTCGAACGTCCAGACTGCCTCCCGCGCACACGTTCCCGACGCCTGGCCCGATCGCGTGACCTCGACGGAGCCCTCCGCCCGGCACCGGCGCGGCACCTGGCACGGTCACCGTCATGCACCCCCACGTCCCCCGCGCCGACCGCCACCGCGACGGCGGCCATCGGCCTCTCCACTGCCCCCCGCAGACCACTCCCGGCAGCGTGCTGTGGGTAGCACAGCCCCGTCCCTGCCGTTGTCGCGGCAACCGGTGGCCACGCGACGACGGCCGTCCGGTCGCCCCGCACCCTGTTGAAGTGGCCGCCGCAGACACGCCGCCGGCCCCTCGGCTGCACGTCAGGCGCGGCACCGCCCGCCCCCACGGCGGCGGCAGCGCACGGTGCCGCACCCCTCACGCACTCCTGCGCCCCCGGCGGCCCTCCACCACCGCGCCGACGGGCTGCCGCTGCCCCGGGTACCCGGCGCCTTCTCCATGCGCTCGACCTGCACAGCGCCGAGGCATGTCCAAGCCCTCCCGCCCCGCCTGAAGCCTGCCCACCCCGGTCCGTCCCCCCGGGGGGCGCTCCCTAGGCGGAGGCACGCCAAGGACCGCCCACCCGCCCTCCCCGCCGCCCCCGACATCCCGAGGACCTCTACCGCCATGAAGCCCACCGACGAACAGGCCGCCGCAGCCGACGCCTTCCGAGCCAGCGAACACCTCGCCCTCCAAGCCGGAGCCGGCACCGGCAAGACCACCACGCTGGCCCTGCTCGCCCGGAACACCAAGCGCCGCGGCCGCTACCTCGCCTACAACCGCGCCGTCGCCCAGGACGCCGCCGCGCGCTTCCCCCGCACCGTCCAGTGCAAGACCACCCACTCCCTGGCCTACGCCGCCATCGGCCACCGCTACAGCCACCGCCTGAACGCGCCCCGCCGACCGGCCTGGCAGACCGGAAAGGCCCTCGGCCTCGCCAAAGGCATCCGCATCGGCGAGCGAGAAATCTCCCAACGGGCCCTGTCCAACGCCCTGCTGCGCACTGTCAGCCGCTTCTGCCACGCCCCCGACGACACCATCGCCTTCCAGCACGTGCCGCGGCTGCGCGGCCTGGAAGACAAGGAGTCGCACCGAGAACTCGCCGCCCACATCGTCCCCGTCGCCCACAAGGCATGGAACGACCTGCAGGACACGCACGACGGATGCGTCCGCTTCGAACACGACCACTACCTGAAGATCTGGGCCCTCACCCGCCCCAGCCTCGACGCCGACTACCTGCTCCTGGACGAGGCAGGACACCGACCCAGTCGTCGAGCAGATCTTCCTCGCCCAGCGCCGTCACGCCCAGCTCGTCATGGTCGGCGACTCCGCCCAGGCCATCTACCACTGGCGCGGCGCCAAAGACGTCATGGCCGGCTTCGAGGGCACCCAGTCCACCCTGTCGCAGTCCTTCCGCTTCGGACCCCGCCTCGCCGACGAGGCCAACCGCTGGCTGCACCTGGCCGACGCCCCGATCCGGCTCACCGGCACGCCCGAGGTACCGACCGAGATCGGGGCTGTCGACCACCCCGACGCCGTGCTGTGCCGCACGAACGTCGGAGCCATGGCCCAGGTCATCGCGCTGATGGCTGCAGGACGTCGAGTCGCCCTCGTAGGAGGCGGAGACAGCCTGCGCGCCCTGGCCGAGGCAGCCCGCGACCTGAAAGAAGGCCGCCGCACCCACCACCCCGAACTGGTCCTCTTCCCCTGCTGGGGCGACCTGCAGGACTACGCCTCGCACGACCCGGCCGGACGAGACCTTCAACCGCTGGTCAACCTCGTCGACGCCCACGGCGCCGACACCATCCTCGCCGCCGTGGCCCGCCTGTCCCCGGAACAGCACGCCCATGTGACGGTGTCCACCGCGCACAGGGCAAAGGGACGCGAGTGGCCCCGCGTGCTGATTGCCGGCGACTTCGCCCAGCCGCAGGACGCACAGGCCGGCCTGGCCGGCTCACCCGCGCCGACCAGGCCGGTCGACGACGCTGAAGCCCGCCTCGCCTACGTAGCCATCACCCGTGCCCGCCACCACCTGGACCTCGGGGGGCTGTCCGAGGTACGTGACGGCTCCGACAGCGCCACAGAGCCCGCCAGGCCAGCGTCCCGCGCCCGCTACGTGTAGCCGACCGGGGCTTCGCCATCCCTCCGGAGGGCGTCCCCCGCGAAGCCGGAGGCCGCCACCAGTTCCGACTCACTGCCGGACGGGCCTGCACGACCAGGCCGACGAGCCCGTCCAGGACATCCGGATGCGGGTCGCGTGGAGTGACTCCACCGCATATGTCGTAGCCCCTTATATCGAGGAAGCGCTTGCCGAAGTACGGCCGGCTTTCGCGCCGCGCTGCACCGAGGGTGAGCCGTACGGGCGCGTGACGTCCGGAAGCGGCAACACCTGGAGGGGCGCCAGTTCCGGCTCGGCCGGTAGACGGCAATGGGTGCGGCGTAATTGGGGCAGGGATGGTTGTCGGTCCCTGCCTCTACCGTTGCGGCATGGTGGAAGTGCCCTGGGAAGAGCTGGCGAAGAAGCCGAAGGTCTGCGAGTGCCTGGTGACGCTGCTGCTCCTTCGGCTCTATCCGCGTGCGCAGGCGGTTGACGGGACAGGCGGCGACGGCGGACGCGACCTGTTCGAGTACAGCGAAGCCAACCAACTGATCAACTACGAGGTGAAGTCCTTCACCGGCCGTATGACCAAGAGCCGCCGAGACCAGGTGCAGCGATCCTTGGTGTCGACGGCAAGGTCCCAGCCCGATCACTGGGACCTTGTGGTGCCCATCGACCCGAATCCCGCCGAGCAACGCTGGTTCGATGGACTGCGGGCCGAGTTCCCCTTCGTGCGCCAGTGGCGTGGCCGCAGTTGGCTAGACACCCACTTCGCCGCGCAGGACGATCTTGTGCGGTACGCCTTGCACAACAGCGACAGCTACATCCTGGACAGGATCGCTGAAGCCCGTGCCGAGCGAGACTGCCTACTGCGTGGAATCCCTGACCTGGTAGAGCGGTACGAGGCGTTGTACCGCCGAAGTCAAGAGCTGTCGCCCCACTATGGAGTTCGCGTCTCCAGCGGCCCCGCCGGGGCGACCGTAGTCGAGCTGACGCCTAAGCAGTCACCGGATGATGCCGGGACCGCGATCGAGTTCACCGGACAGGTGAGATTCCGGATTGACGATCCCGAGGATCAGGCACGTCAGCAGCAGTTCGAGGAAGCGATGCGGTTCGGCGGCGAGGTCACTCTGTCCGCGGCCAACCTGGGATCCATGACGGTCAGCGCTCCTGCTGAGCTGGGCATCGACGGCACCGTCAAGCTTGCCGCCATACGCATCGCTTCACTCCAGGAGGACATTAAGCCACCGGTCCAGGGACAGTTGCTCGTCGCGCATGCTGGTTCGGGAATGCCGCTGATGTCTCTACCCGTACGTTTTGACAAGCGCATCCACGGGTCCGACGGGGGCACGCTGTTCGGTCAGGACCTTCTCGGCTGCATCCGGTTGCGGGTGCGATACGACATGCTCCAGCAGTTGGGGAGGATGCAGCTAACCGTCGACCCGCCGGAGAACTTCCTGCCGCAGGCGGTAGTCCCCGCGCTGCGCTTGCTCGCAGCGGCAACTCCAGGGCGGACGCTTGACCTTGTGATGGCCGGCGCACAAGAGGAACGGATGAGCAGTGTCATCGCCAAGGAGCCCGTGCCAGTCGGCTGGGACGAAGGCGAGGCCCTGGCATGGGCGGACGCCTTTTCGGATCTCGCCGCGCTTCAGGAGCGGGCGGCCCAGTTCTTCCCGGTTCCCGAGGACTTCACCCTGCGCGATGCCCGGGACGTCAAAGAGGTCTTGGCACTGATGCGTGGTGAGGAAGTCCTCATGCGTGCCACCACCGTCTCCGTGACGGCTATCCACCGCGACGTTCTCGACCGGGCTGCAGGCATGGACCACTTCCTGCTGGCAGCCGCGTACGAGTCCATGATCTTCACCATCGGCAAGAACTCGATTCCCCTCGGCCCCTGCATCGAGGTCGTAACTGTAGACAAGGTCCTGAACCTTGCTGAAGCCAGGAGGCAGATGGAACACGAGGGCCAGGCCGAGATCCGCATGCGTCTTGACCGCAACCACCCGCCACGCCGCTACCTCGGCACCGACTTTCCCATCTGACGGCCGCCGGGTAAGGCTTCACAGCCACTGGCTGTCCAGCGTGGCGGAGGCGCTGGTCCGGTGGCGTTCAGTGCAGTGGCTGATCGAGGATCTCCGGGCGCACGCTTGCGACATTTGAATACAGCGCGGACCGCGGGCGGCGACGGATTTCGCCGAGCACGTTTCCGTGCTCTGCGCCACGCTCATTGCCCTCGCCGTCCGGTCGGTTCTGCCCGCCGCCGGCAGGACAAGTGACGCCAAGGCTGATGTGCCGGGTCGACGGAGACGAGTGCCTGCTGCCCGGGTGTTCGCTGGGCTGTAGGACGAACACCCCGACTACAGGGGCGCATGGCGGCCGTCGTGACCATGCGGCTCAGACGCGGGAGCGCAGGTAACCAGGCAGGTGCTTGTCGCAGCAGGCCCACTTCGCGCCGGACTTGTCGGTGACGGCGTACTTGGGCGTCTCGGTGCAGGGCTTGGCCTCGCTGCCTCCCCAGGTGCAGCGGTTCTTGCTGGCGTGACCGGAGATGACGTCGGGGTCGTGGCGCTGGACATCGACGGCGGGCGGGCGCTTGCCTGTGAGTTCCGCTACAGCCATGACTTCCTCGGCACCGAAGGCGCGGCTGACGCCGGAGGGGCTGAGGCCGGCGGCCGCGCCGAGGGATTCCAGCGTGTGCGGGCGGGGCTGGTGGAAGATCCGGCCGTAGGCCAGGAGCAGTCGGATCTTCTCGTCGGCGTCCCGCTTGATCTCGACGAGGTCTTCGAGAGCGACCAGGAGCGCGTCGTGTTGCGGGCCGTGCTCCTGTGCCGCCTTGCCCGTCTTCCTAAACCAGGCGTTCCACGCGAGGTGCCTGGCGTTCAACGTGTCGATGTCCTCTTGTTGCGGGTCAGCCGGCCGCGGCCAGCGGATGGCAGAGATGTCCTCGTAGCGAGCTTGGAACATCTCCGGCGTCTCATCAGTCATGCCGCGAAGCGTGCACGAAACTTTGACTGACTACAAGCGAACTTGAGTGAAGGCAAGTTCTCGTGATTGCATGGGCGTTCGCCGAAGTGCACCCTCGCCCTCGGCCTCAGCGGCCCTGTGGCGTGGCGCTCGCATCCCCCCGGCGCGCCTGGACCGGGAGCGTCAAAACGGTTACCTCGCACACCCGTTGCGTTCTACCGTTCCTGGGCATGAGTCCCAGGCCTTCCAGGGCGCCTATCGTCTGCCGCTGTTCCACGCGATTGAGCAGGCCCGTGGTGAGCACGCCTACCGGCAGCTGCCTGTACCCGCACCGACCAGCGGCCTGGCCGCGGACGACGCCCCGCTGGACCTGTACTGCGCCGCGCACCTGATCCAGAACTCCTACACCGCGGGCCTGGCTCACGCCGACGCGCTGCGCCGTCTGACGGCTGCCGACGAGATCGATCCGACGAACCCCTGGACGCTGCTGCGCGGCGCGCTGGAGAATTTCGCCACCGGCCTGTGGCTCCTCGACGGCACCGGGCGCAGCGGGCGCCGACGTCGCGCTGTTCTCCGATCTCGGTGCCCCCTGCGCGCAGGCGAGAGGTGCCCGTTTCCACCGCGCCCCGTACCGGCACACGCCCCGGCACAGCGTGCCGTCAGCTGGATGTCTCCCAGCTGGTGGTGAACAACGCGCATTCGAGCAGGTCAGGGGCCGCCCCGGATGGCCAGCCCTCATCTGCGGCCAGCTGGTCGGCGGCGGCGTGCATGAAGGAGAGGTAGACCCCATAGCGGTGCGGGGACCAGTTCCCGTCTGACCAGACCCAGGCGGCGACCGAACCATCCGCATCGTGGCCGCTCTCGCGACCGACCGCGGCGGCCATCCACCTCAGGCGTCTGGACAGCACACGGTCGAGGATGAGCGGCCGCGGACCCTGAGCGGGCTGCACGACGGTGCCGGTGAAGTAGAGGAACTTGGTGAAGAAGGACGGCCCCAGCCCGGGAACCTGCCCCTGGAGCGTGGCGTACGCCTGTGGTGCACCGTGCTCGCGCAGTGCGGTGACTGCGGTGGCCAGCGTGGAGTCCAGGCCGTCGGAGGCCAGGATCTTATGCAGGGTGGCCGGCCCGCTGCCGCCGGGAGTGCCGCGCTTTCCCTTGCCCCATACATAGGTCGCGACCAGTGCCTCCCTGAACGCCTCCCGCCGCAGCGCGTCGGCGACGGCCGAGGCCACCTCTGCCCGGCTGACCGCAGCGTCACCGCCTGCGGAGGTGGGCGCCAGCGCCTTTGGCCACGGAGTGATCTGCGCCCACCGGCCGGGTGTGTAGCGGATCGTGTGCGCGCCGGGTGTTCCGTCCGCGTAAGCCGACGCATTCGCCTTCCACCAGTGGCCCAGCGCTCGCACGACGGCGTTGGGCAGCAGGCGTGCGGCCATCTCGCGGTCCACCGCGTCCGCACGCTCCTGGCGACCCTGCCCGTCCTGCCCGTCCTGTTCGGTCACGAGCCGTTCCCTGCCTGACGTGCCGCCAGCCGTGGGGGGGATACGGCGGATTCCTTGGGTTCGGGTTGCTGCGGTACGCCCCCGCCCGGCACGAGCTCGGCGGCTGCCTGTTCCAGTTCCTGTCGGCGAAGTTCGCCGCCTTCGATCAGGTACGTGTCGGTCAGGGGCCGTGCAGGCAGCCCCCAGGCGCGGGCGCGGGTCCGTACGCCGATGTCGCGGCTGACGACGACCACCTCCGCGGGAGCGACGGCCTGGTGCAGACGCAGTGCCGCAGCCACCAACTCGTCGTCCGGCACAGGCAGGCGGGCGTGCCCAGGCTCATCGGCCGCGATGAACAGAGGGGTTCCGTCGTCCGCGATCGCCTTCTCGGGCCCTGCTTCCAGTACCGACTCCAGCAACCGGAACACGCCGCGCGCCCGCCGGGAGATCTTCTTGTCCCCCGTCTGGTAGCTCTTGGTGTCGATCTCGTCGACCACGACGTGCGGCACCATGACCGCGGTGCCCTTCCCGAACACCTTCTGCCAGGGGACCTTGTCGAACCGCGTGAAGTGCAGCGTGGTGTTCGTGTCCAGCACCGCGTACCGCACGGCACCGGCGCGCCCGTACCGCTCCTGCATGGCACGCACCCGGTTGGCCACGGATCTGAAGTAGTCCTGGAGCTCGGCGAGTTCCACATACATCATCAGCCGGGCCTCGTCCAACGGCGCGGTGAGGATCGCCCGGTAGCGGCCCGCACGGAGATGCCCCGCGATCTCCCGGTCGCTGAACCGCCGGTTGAGCTCCTCGGCGGCCGTCCAGGTCCACTCGTCGTACCGTTTTCGCACGGCCCGCATCTCGGCCTCGGCTTCCGCGCCCGTTTTCATCATGTGAGGGATCCGGATGGAGATGTCGTTGAGGCTCCCGGCCACGAGATCGTTATCCAGGAAATTGATTGCGTCGATGCAGGTCGTTCCGGCTCTCAGCATGCCCTTGTTCTCTCCCCCCGGACGGGCTCGGTGCGCTCCGTCCGGCCCATCCTGCCAGCGTTGCTTCCGTCCGATGCGAGTTTCGCTCCCTGGGGGCGGAGGCGCTCGCTGACACGGTAGGCCGGCCGCCGACGCGGCCGCGGGCCCCGGGCTGCGGCCAGGTTCCTCGTTAGTGCCCTGCACGATCAGCTCCGAAGAGGGCTCCCTTGGTCTTGCCCTGGGCGCCCGACTCGGTGAGTTTTACGTTCCGTTCGGCTGTGACACTGACGGTGGTGGAGGCTGGCGTCGCCGGTCCTGTAGGGAGGAAGCTGGGCTAAGGCCGAAAGCGCCAGAGAGGTATGGCGTGGTGATCAGCTTCAGCCGGTTGAGATCACCCCGTCTGCGTCCGTATGAGGCGGCGGATGAGGCGGCGGTGCTTGAGTTGCTTGCGGCAGACCGGCTGCCTGGGCAGCCGATCTGAACCGCTTCGATGCTCGCTGAGGCGCTGGCCGGCCGCTCAGAAGCTGATCCGGCGGCGTGGGCGGCGCTGGATGCGCTTGTCACTACCGTGCTGTGCGCGCCCGGTGGCGGCATTGGCGGCATCGTCTGCTGTGCCGGGCGCCCCTGCGACGACGCGTCGTTGATCTTGTGGCTGCACTGCCGTGACAGCTCCGAGGCGGCCGCGACTTTGATCGCTCGGGCTCTGGAATGGAGCGGCGCCCGCCTCGTGTATGCCTTCCCGCTGGCCTCCGCCCTCACTGTCTGTGGGCTTCACCGGTCTGGGGCGGTGCCGGTATCTGCGCGCTGAGCTTCCCGTCGCAGGCTTGCCCCACCTCGGGCACGTGGAGCTGAAGGACAGTGTCGCGCCGCCCGGCAAGCGTCTTGAGGTCCGCCGCGGTGGGCGGGTGCTGGGCCAGGCCATCGTGGAGCGTCCTGTCGGCAGGGTCGGCGTGATCCGCAGCCTCACGGTCGCCCCGGACACCTGCGGGCTGGACTTGCGCCTGGGGCTGCTGGGCAACGCTCTGGACGTGCTCGTCGGGTTCGGTGCTCGCGAGACGATCGTCTACCTGGATGAGTCTCATGATGATCCGGAATGGGATCCCGCCGCTGCCCTGCGCACCTATCTGTTCCCTGACTTCATCGAGGTCGACCGGCTGCTCACTTTCACCAGGCCGCCGACGCCGTCTGGGATGCGAGGTTAGTAGCTGTATCTTCCTGGCCTTCCTTCCGCTGGTGCGACAAGGGCCTCTCCCCTCTCTTCGCAGAGCGGCCTTGGCTTGTGGCGGCCTGGTGGCGGCTCAGCTTGAGATCATGTGGCGCAGCCAGCAAAAGAGCAGGCCGGCGACGCCGGCGCCGCAGTCGCCGAGGTCGTTCACCGCCTTCCCACTCGGCCGCGGCCGGTGGCCGCGAGGTCGAATGCCTCCCGCAGCGCGACGGCCTCCGGCCGCACCATCCCATGGTCGGTGGCCGCGACCTCCACCACGGCCAGGCCCGGCACCGCCACGTGTGCGTCATTGATCTGCCTCATGCCGTGCACGACGCCCCGGAAATTCGGTCGAAGACGAACCGCGAGGAGCTCATCGATGTGCTCGCTGGCAGACGGCGTCGCCGCAAGGAGACTGCCGCGTGACGGGAGGCGGCACGCGCGAGTCGTGCTGGGCCGCGGGAAATCTGTCCCGGGAATGCCCGCCGGGCCGGTGTGGTTGTACAGGGCGTGATGGTGAAGGAGACAGTGTCCCCGGGCCTCATTTATTGCCTGCAGGGACGATCGTTCGGCTGAAGCCCTGCAGAGCCTTTCGCCGCGTAGGCGACCGCCCTTCACGATCACAACCCTTTTTCGGCAGTCCCGGCCAGCATGCTGGCCGGGACTGCCGCTTTTTCACTGACGCTACCTGCAGTCTCCCGATCCCGGCCGCGACATCACCCGCGAGGCTGCCCAGCACCTCGACGGCCTCACCAGCGCCGTACCCGAACAAGCGGCCGAACCGACCTGGACCGGCATCGGCGGACGGATCCCGCGACGGCGGCTGACGACACGCTCCAGCAACATGGGGCAGTGCGGCGCGCCCTTCTTGGAGAGGACCCGGCCGCCGGGTCTGGGCACGGTCACTTGGTGAGGCGCAGCGTCACCGATGCCTTTTTTCGTGCCGGGGAACTCGAAGTCGAAGTTGGTCCGCGTGCCCATGCCGCGTGCGTCGACCATGCGCCAGTGGTGGCCATCCGGCCAGATCTCGACGATCGCGTCCCGGCCGTCCACACGGGTGTCCTGGACCCAGCCGTACACCTTCAGGGTGCTGCCCGAGCAGGCCAGCACCCAGTGGGCGCGTGCGCCCGGGATCGTTGGGGACGCGGAGGAGGGGCAGCTCGCGGCGCTCGCCGGGCCGGCGGTGCCGAGGGTGAGACCTGCGGCAAGGAGAGCAGCGGACAGGACGGACGTGGAGGTTTTCCTGAGCGCAGGCACAGAACTGTCTCCTCTCGCGGTGGGGGATGACGAGAGGAACTTACGGGCCTGAGCAGGGCGGAGTGCGAGGCTTTCCCGAACGAGTGACGGCAGATCCGGTTGGCCGACGGTCGGCTCCGGGGCTGTCTGGCCGCATCGATGTGTCTGCGGGATGTAGAGGTGCACGGCCCTCGATCTTGTTGTTGAACGTCTCCCCATGTCGATGTTGAGCCTGTATGGTCACTGCACGTATGCGTCTGGCAGCACAGTGATGTCGGCGCGTGTGGTAGGGCGATGTCTCGAGTAAGGGGGTGGTCGGGATCGTTGCTCCGACCACGGGACAGACAGCGGTGCGAATGCTGTTCATCCTGGACCGGCTGGGGGATGCGTGCCGGGCCGGGGACGATGTGCCGGAGTCGGCGGTGCGGGTGATTCAGTCCGAGCGGAAGCTGCAGAAGCTGGACTTCCTCATACGCAACCCGGACTACCTCGCCAATGTGATCATCACTGGATGCGAAGAGGGCCGTCTGTCCGGTCAGCGCCTCCTGGACGCGCGGGCGGTGTTGGAAGAGCGTGAGCCGGAGCTGCACACCTACCGGATGCTGCGGGGCCAGCACGGGGCGTTCGAGCAGTTGAACAACGCGCTGAGTGTGCTGCGGCACCTGGAGTTGATCGCCATCCGGCGGGCGGGCCGGGTGAGCGACGCCAAAGTACGGCGCCGCGACTACTACCTGCTGGAAGCCGGCGCAGCCCGAGCGCAGGAACTGCGCGCCACTGAACCGCTTCTGGCCTGGTACGACCAGCAGGCCGCATATGTAGCGATGGCGGCGGAAGGCATGTCCGGGGGACAGCTCAAAGCGCTGCAGTACGGGCACGAGGAGTATGCGGGCACTCCGCAGGGGCGGCTCATCGCAGGGATCACCGCCCGAGTCAGGCAGCGCCTGGAGGCGGCACTGGCACGGGAGGGGCTGGCGGCGTGAACCGGAGCATCCCACAGGTCGAAGACGACGCTGCAGGCCCGGTCGAAGCATGGCTGGAGGAGATCGCGGGGGCGTCCCAGCAGCCGGTCGAGGTGGTGCGCGAGGTCCTCGCCGAGCACGGGGTACGGGCGCACACCGCCCTCCCGCGCCCCCACCGGATCCTGGTGACGGCGGTGGAGTTCGAAGGCATCCGCCCGGCTCCCGACGGCCAGCAGGATGCGGCCGACATCCCCTTCCGCTTCCAGTGGGAGCCCGGGCCCGGCGTGTGGTGCTTGGCCTCCACGGGAAAGAACGAGGCCGGCAAGTCCAGCGTCCTGGAGATCATCCTGTGGTGCCTGCGCGGCCGAGCGGGCCTGCAGCGGGACGTGCGCAGCTGGCTGCGCCGCGTGCGCACCGAATTCCTTCTCGACGGCGAGCCGCTCGTGGTGGAGATGACGGTGGCCGGTGGCATCCCCACCGGCAGCGTGGTGTCGAAACAGACCGGCGCCGAACTGGCCTCGTTCGACGGCATGAAGGCGTTCGAGGAGTCGATGGACGCCTTCATGCTGGACCGCCTGGGGCTGGAGCCTCTGCGCACCCAGCAAAAGCCCCGCGGGGACGTGGAGGCGCTGCCGGTCACCGGTGAACTGTCCTGGCCCTCTTACGCCAGCGGCCTGTACATCAACCGCAAGGGCCTGGGGCACCTGCTGGGCAACGAGTCCAGGAACGCACTGCCCACCCGGCTGCTGGAGCTGTTCCTGGGTGCTCCGTGGGCGGCGACCATGGTCGCGGCATCGGTCGCCCAGAAGGTGGTCGCCGCCCAGCTGTCCGCGGCCCGGCAGCGGGCCGCCGCCGACGCCCAGGCACGCCGCGCGCAGCTGGGCGAGCTCACCCGGCAGCTGGAGACCGAACGCGCCCGCCTTGAGGCGCTGCCCGAACAAGGACAGGCCGCCGCCGACCTGAGCGCGGCCTACCGGACGCTGGCCGCCGCCACTGCGACGGCCGGCGAGGCGCAACGCGCGCTCGCGGCGGCCCGTCTGCGCCACGACACCCTCGAGGAACAGCGGCACAGCCTCGCCCAGGCCGTGCAGACCGCCCAGGAAGCAGCACTGGCCCAGGCGTTCTTCCACACCCTGATGCCCACCGTCTGCCCCCGCTGCGATACGAAGGTCTCCAAGGAGCAGTGGGCCCGGGAGCAAGAGGGGCACTGCTCGCTGTGCACCTCCCGCCTGCCCGAGCCCACTGGCCACCACGATGACTCTCACGGTGACGAAGAGACGGAGACGGCGGACGATCTGCGACGCGCTCTGGCCGACGTTCAGCAGGAGGCGGAGGAAGCCGCCGGCCTCCTGGCCACGGCCCAGACGCAGGCCTCTACCGCGGCCGACGCCGTCACCCGCGCCGAGGCCGCTCTCCAGGAAGCCCTGAAGGACCCCGGCACCAGCGAACGGCGCACCGTGGAACTGGCTGTGGCCCGCCTGGAGGGAGCGGTCGCCGAACGCACCGGCCGCTTCGCCGACCTGGACGCAGCCGTCGACATCACCCCGCTGGAAGTGGCCAACGCCATCCTCAAGGCCGCAGAGAAGGCCGCGCACGCCCGCCGGACCGCCGCCTTGAAGCACGTCCTCAAGGACGTCGAGAAGGACATCGTCACGATGGGCCGCGCCCTGGGGCTGGAGATGCTCCAACGCGTCGAACTGGGCACCGGGGCCACCCTGACCGTGTGGAAAGGCGGCCAGCAGCACTCCTACGGCTCCCTGACCGAAGGCGAACAACTGCGGCTGAAGATCGTCACCACGACCGCGCTGCTGCGGCACGGCATCCGCAGCGGTGTCGGCCGCCACCCCGGACTGCTGATCGTCGATTCCCCCGGAGCCGAGGAAGTCGACAGCAAAGACCTGCAGCTCATGGTGCAGGACCTGGTCAAGCTCACCGACATGGCGCCCGAGCTGCAAGTCGTCATCGCCACCGCCCGCGGCGAGGACGTGGCCTCCCTCATCCCCGAAGGCCAGCTGCGCCTCGCCCCGCCAGGAGCGCGCCTGTGGTGAGCGCACCAGACCCGCCACGCCAGGACACCCACCGGCCGCGCCTGACCTAGAGTCCAAGCCGCACACGTCCGCCGACGGAAGGAGGCAAGACGATGCCCGGCCTCTCAGGCGACCCTCTACGCCTCCTCGCCGACGCCCGCCGAACCGGCGCACCTCCGCCTGCACTGACCGACCTCGGCGGCCCCACGCTCCTGACCGACGCCCGCGACGACCTGCTCGACCACGACGACCTGCCCGCCCTGGTGACGCTCGTCTGCAGCGACACCCCCACCCTGGCAAGCCGCACCGGCCAGGACTTCCTGCTCGCCGCCGCAGTCTCCGACGACCCGCTGCTCCTCGAAGACGTCGTCACCGCCCTGCTCACCCACCCCGACGCCCTGCAGGTCCTCGGCGAGGACCTCGCCGACGCCTGGCTGGACACCAGCCGCACCCGCCTGGACCTCGTCGGCGGCATCGCCCTGGAAGCCAGCGCCCGCCTCGCCCTGGCCGGCATCGCCAGTCACTATGGGCTCCTGGACCGGCTACGCCGCATGCGCAGGGAACTGTCACGCATCGACGAAGACTTCGCCGCCCGCGCTGTCCGCGTAGCGGGCGCACTCGCCGAACACTTCTCCGCCCCGGAAATCCCCCCGCTGCTGGAAGACCTGCTCGACCACGACGACGTCGCCGACGACGCCGCCTTCGAGCTGGGCATGCTCACCCTGCGCCAAGCCCTCACCACCGACACCCTGGACCAGGCCCGCCCCCAACTCCTCAAAGCCCGCGCATACCTCAGCGATGCCCACTGCACGGAGGAACGCCCCGACGCCGCCGGCTTCGGCGCCGCCCTCGACGCCCTCCTCGCCTACAGCTCAGGCGCCACCATCTCCACCGGCACCCTCCGCCAGCTCCAAGACGCGATCTTGGACATCCGCCTGAACCTCCTCGGCCTGCCTCCCGGCTGGCGCACCCCCCGCCTGGACACCCTGGGCACCTGGCAGCAACTCCTCGACACCCTCACCCGCGCCCAAGCCGCCGACCGGCCAGGCGCCTGGCTGCACGCCGCCGCAGTCATCACCAGCCTGGTCGACGTCTACGCAGCCCACCGCAGTCTCGACCTGCTCACCCCCACCGACGGCTCCCTGCCGACCGATGCACCTGGCGCACCAGTTGCCGCAACCGGCCTGCACGCCGTCCTGGCCCCCCGAGTGGAACAGAGCCTGCTCGCCCGTGAAGGCGGCCTGGCTCTGCTCGACCAGTGGCTCGCCGAGCTGAGCACCACAGCCGAGACCGACCAGGACCCCACGACGCCGATCGTGCGGGAACAGGCCACCGCTTTGCGCGAAGCCCTGACAGCCGGAAGGCAAGACCCCGGCCCAAAAGCTGACAGCCCGGCGACCGCACTCGCCGGGCTCCCCCTCCACCCCGATGACGCCGAGCGCCTGTCCGGCTTCCTCGCCACGGCCCCTGAGCTCACCGAACGCCTGGCCAGCATGTGGCAGGCCCGCCAGGCCCAGGAACCCGTCGACGAGATCCCCGCCATCGCGGCCGCCTACCGCAAAACCCGCACCGAACTCCGCCAGCAGTGCCCCGACGGCTACACCGGCCAGTTCGCCGCTGACATCGACCGCATCCTGATCTACCTCCTCCGCTTCCTCGACCTCAGACTGAACGAGACCCAGAAATTCGGCGGCGACGCCCGCAAGTACCTCCGCCGCCTCAAAAAAGACGAAGACAAACCCCTCGAGAAGGAACTGGGCAGAGACCTGCGCGACTTCCTCCGCGGCCAAGGCCTGCGCGTCGAACTGGAAGTCGGCAACGTGGGAGCCGGACGCGTCGACATCGCCTGGCGCCCCCACGACGAACTGATCACGCTCGAACTCAAACGAGACTGGACCAACCCCACCTGGGACGCCTACACCAAAACCTTCCTGCCCCAGGCCATCGCCTACCAGGTCAACGGCCCACCGGTGAACTTCCTCGTCGTCCTCGACCTCACCGACAAGGCCGACGGCCTGGCCGCAGTACCCGCCTGCGTGCACGTCCGCACGGTCCCCGGTCCCGCGGGCGACCCCAGACCCCGCACGGTGATCATGCTGCGCATCCAGGGAAACAAACGCGACCCTCACGAGCTGTAGAAGGCACGGAGCAGGCGGTCTTCGGCGACCATCTCCGCAGACAGCCGCAGCACGGTGGTGCAGGAGATGCGGCCCTGGGATATCTGCAGTTCAGCCCGGTGTGTCAGCGGCGCGTGCTATCTGCTGTTGCGACGGATTCACCGCGCTGCGCGCCAGATTCCCGGGGGTCACGAGCCCGTGCCGTTCACCGCGCTGCACCCTGATGCCGGCCGACTGGATGCCACCCAGCCTGATCTCGGCTGCGCGATGGGCTGGGCCCAGGTCTACAAGGTGCGGCCCCGCGTTCCCCTGGCCTGCCCCGGGTGCGGGTGGGCCGTGCATGCCAAGCATTCCCCGCAAGGGGTGCGGTTCTTCTGCCACGACCCGGGCCGCGACGGCGCCTGCGAACTGGGCGGCGAATCGTGGGAACACCACATGCTCAAGCTCGAGCTGGCCTCGGCGGTCCGTAGCGCCGGATGGCACGCCGCCCTGGAGGTGGCGGGAGGTGACGGCGCATGGCGCGCGGACGTGATGGCGTCCTCCCCCGACGGCAGCAGGCGCATCGCCTGGGAAGCGCAGCTCTCACCGATCACCGACCGGGACATCCTGGCCCGCACCGCCCGCTACGCAGTCGAGGGCATCGGCGTGTGCTGGGTGTCCCCGGGCCCCCAGGCACCCCCGTGGATCGACGTGGTCCCGGCCGTACAGGTCAGCGCCCCCGACCAGCACGGGCAGTGTTGGAGGGTGGTCGACGGCCTGGGTGGATTCGACGCCGCCGCCGGGACATGGGAGTTCAAACCGCAGGACCTGGGGCGGTTCGTGAGATGGGTGCTGTCCGGCAGCGTCACCCCCGTCGCCAGTCTCCCGCACTACACGTCCGTACAACGCGGCTCCGGCCTCGGCCACTACGTGCAGCGTCGCCTGTGGTGGACCTCCGCCCAGTCCGAGCACGCGCAAAGCGAGCACGACCGCAGACGCCAGGAGCAGGCCGAACGGGCCGGCAGAGCCCGCCGGGCGGCCGCGGACCGCCGCGCCGCCCAGCAGCAAGAGTTCCAGCGCAGGCAGCAACTCCAGCGGCGGCGCAAGAGTCAGCCCGTGCCGGATCCCGAAGACGAAGAGACTCGCCGCGCCCAGGCACAGGAGCAGCGGCGCTTGGAGCAGGCAGGGCGGCGGCAGCGCGAGCAGGAGGCCGCGATGCGGAGGGAGCTGGCCGGTCGGGCGGTGGAGGTGGCACGGGCGTGGTGGCAGGACGTGCAACCACGCCAGCGTGCCGAGCTCTTCGCTGCGGTCGCCAAGCGGGCCTGGCGCGACGAAGAGGTACGGGTGGAGATTCCCGAGAGGCCGCAGGTGTCCGAGAGCTTCGCCTACGGCATCCCGCTCTTCACGACGGGGCGGCTGCGCGCCCTGTACGGGATCGTGCGTCCCTGCCCCGAACTGGTCTGTCTGTCACCGCAACTGGAGTTCCAGCACCTCGTGGTGCGTGATGAGCAAGAAGCCCGTCAGCTGGTCGGCGTGATGTCGCCGCGAACCCGGATCACGAACCTCGACCTCCCCAGCGACGCCACGGGCAGGCCGGAATAGACAACCTGCGATACCCGGTCCGGCGCAGCCGGGCGGCCGGGGAGGTGCGCGTCTGAGGGTGAGGCTTTCGGCGTGTCGCGCGGTGTGTGGAGGGGAGGGGAATGACGTCTTTCCATGATCGATGAATGGAATTGATGGGAGGAGGGTGCCTGGAGGCTGTCCGTTGCCGCACCCACGAGGGGCGGTGCGGTCAAGCGTGCGCTGCGCTGGCGGGCCAATGGGGGGATTCGTTCGGCCGGATGGTCGACGGGTTGCCGGTGCGGTTGGTGCGGCCCAGCGACACCGAGCGGCCGACCTGGGGCGTCTATCAGCACGAGCGGTATCTCGGCACGGTGCATGCCCGCCCCGACGGCGACGGTCTGTGGCACGTGCAGTCCGCGGCCGAGCAGTGCCGCAGTTTGGACGATGCGGTCAGGATGCTGCGCCGGCCGTCTTGCTGGTCCCGTCAGCGGCAGCGGGTGGCTTGTTGGGCGCGCGCCGTGCTGGCTGATCCGGCGCTGCTGGTGATCGATGTCCAGACCGCCGGCCTGGGCGCGCGGGCCTGGGCGGTACAGGTCGCGGTACTGGACGGCCGGGGCCGGACGCTGGTGGACGAGCTCGTCGACCCGGGTGAGCCGATCACGGTGGCGGCCAGCGGGCTGCACGGCATCACCGGCTCCCACGTTGCCCGCGCTCCTCGTTTCCCCGACCTCCTGCCAGAGCTGACCGGGGTGGTGGCGGGGCGGCGCTGCGTCGCCTACAACGCCCGCTTCGACTGCGGTGTCCTGGCCCGGGAACTGCTGCGCCACCATGCCGACGTCTCGGCGGTGCGGGCCTGGCTGGCCGGAAGTCGCTGGGAGGATGCCATGGCGCCTGCCGCGGTGGCCGCGGGGCTGTGGGCAGTCGATCGTTCGCAGTACCGCTGTCAGCGCTTGGGTGGCCGCTATGACGCGGCAGACAAATGTCGGGCCCTGCTGCGCTGCCTGCATAGCCTGGCCTCGGCGGTGTAGCGGAACGTGCTGCCCGGTCGAGCAAGCCGGGTGCGGCAGCGCCCGGGGACTGGCGGGGTGGATCTCCATGTTGCCGTTCACCAGGACCCGGTGACCCGATAGGTCCGCTGCGCGGTGGTGGCATCGCGCTGATCCAGGTCGCTGGTGAACACCCCAGACGCCGAGGGCGAGTTCCGTGCGCAGCGGCGCAGTCGGCCAGCGGCCCAGCCACGCCGCCACGGTCACGGACCCATTGATCAGCAGGCCGGTCGGCTGCTGCCGTCACCGGCACGCCCCTGCCGTCGTGTGGCCGTAGACCGGTGCACTGGCGGACGGGTAACCCTGGCGGAGATCGGTGAGGAGCGGGCCGAGGAGACCTTCTTCGTAGGCGGGCCGGCCGCAGGCGCGCATGGTGGCGGCGAGCGGGGGGTCCCAGGGGGTGTCGCCGAGGCGGTCGAAGTCGAGAGCACCTGGCTCGAAGGGTGAGGGGTGCAGGCTGGCGGTGTAGTCGTCGGCTGTCATGCGCCATGCCTCGGCTGCGGGGACCGCGTCCAGGACGGCCCGTACGAGGGCGAGACCGGCTGCGTCGAAGTCGGCGCGCACGGCGATGCGCCAGCCACTGTCCGCGAGCCGGGCGAGCGCGTGCAGTTCCGTGCGCGAAGGGGTCCCCACGGTGCACAGCAGCCGTACGGGGCTTTCGACTTGGTCCAGGGCCGCGGCGGCCACGGCGGGGTTTTCGGTGAGGAAGACCCAGGGGTGGTCGTGTTGCCGGGGTGCCGGCCACTGGGCGTCGCGCAGCACGCGTGGGGTCAGGCCGATGGGCTGGTTGGCGGGGATGTGCCAGCCTGCGGGGTGGACGCCCAGGGTGAGCAGTCCGCCGGTGAGGGTGTCCAGATCGACACCGAGCCGGTCCCAGGCCTCTCGGGCCGCTCCTGCGGTGTCCGCGCGGCTCCAGGTGGCGGCTTCGGCGAGGACCAGGCACGCGAGGTCGGTCCCGGCATCGAGAGCGTGGGGGTCGCCGGTGGCCGTGTGGGCGAGGCGGCGCCGGTCGGCCCGGCCTGCGGCGGGCAGGTGGTGCAGCACGGCGAAGCAAGCCCTCAGCAGGTGGTGGGGATCAGGGTGCTGCTGGAGTCGGGCGAGGGTGCCGCGGCGGCGCAGGGTGTCCCATCCGGCGTCGTCCGGCCGCACCGGTGCCGTGGCGGGAAGGGCGCGGGCCAGGCGGCTGCGCAGGTGCTGCAGTGTGGTGAGGCGGGCGGTGTGCCGGGCCTTGTCGGCTACGTGTGTGGCCAGGGGTCGGCCCAGCGCGTGTGCGGTGACCGCTCCGGGGGTCAGGTCGGGGGTGCGTCGGCTGAGAGCTTGGGTGAGCTGGTCCAGGTCGATGCGCCGGGTGACACCGGGTGGGAGGGCACGCGCGGCCAGCAGGCCGATCACGGCGGCGCGCTGCGCGGGCGAGTGCGGCGTGGTGATCGTCATCGCGCCGCTGTTCATGACGGCGTCACCGCGCTGGTCGGCCCGCTGGGCGACCTGTTCCCACAGCCACCGCACGTTGGGCGAGAGTAAAGGGGTCAGATCGGTTTTCCGGCAGGCTCCGTTGAGGCAGAGCTGTTCGGGACAGGTGGTCGGGCCGCCGCTGGGGAGAGTCATCATGAGCCTGCCGAAGACGGTGCGGCCGTGTCAGGGGCTGCTGTGGCGTGGTGGCCGGTGGCGTACTGGAGCTGGGGGCCGTAGACGCGGACGGGGAAGGCGATGACGGTGTCATCGGGACCCTCCTCGAGTTCGAAGATGTCGATACCGTCCCAGGCTCCGGGGGAGCCGTCCCAGTTGTGGCTGGTGCTCATCAAGTCCAGATCGAGGCTGGCGAGGTAGGCGGCGATGCCGTCTCTGCCCTGGTCGTCGACGTCTCCGGGTACTTCGTCCAAGGCGCACAGGCGTGCCGCGTGCGGCGGCAGGTCGCGGTATTCGGCAGCGAGGGCGGCGAGGAGGGGGGCGAGGACGATCAGGCGGCTTTCGCCTTTGGAGACGGTCACGCCGCGGGCGCCCCAGCGTTCACGTCGTGTCGCACCGGGCCGGGTGATCATGTACTTCACAGTGACCCAGGTGCGGATGTCGATGGCTTCGGACAGCCGGTCGGCCCGCTGGGTGGTGGGGCCGGCATGGTCTTGTTCGCCGAGCCGCAGGACCGCCAGGAGTTCCTGTCCGATGCGGCGCTGCTGTTCCGGTGTGCGTTCGGCCTCACCGACCTCGCATGTCAGGTGGTGGATGGTGGCGATGGAGGGGGTCAGGTCGCGGCGCAAGGCGATCTCGATCTGCACGCCGACACCGGAGGAGGCGGCGGTCAGTTTCATCTGGTCGTTGATCGTGCCGACCCAGTCCTGCAGTTCGACCCAGGCGGTACTGATGGCCGCGGGGATCCGGCCGAGGACGAAGTTCTCCAGAGCATGCTCATCTGCTGCGCTGTAGGCAGCGAGCGCCTCTGCCTGGCGTTCTTCGGCCACTTGGGCGGCTTCGTGCGGGGACATGCGTCTGCCGGCCAGGGACATCTGGTGGGTGGGCATCTTCTCGGGTGCAGGACCGTGTCCCATGCTCCAGTCCTCGCCTGCCGCCGCGACCAGGTGGTGGCGCAGTGCGTCGGCGCACGCATCGAGACCCGCCGACGGCCGTGGGACTGTGGTCAGCCGGTCACGCAGTTGCTTCAGCCAGGGTCCGGCGTCCTCGCAGCCCGGTGCGGTGTCCGCTTGCGCCCAGGCCAGGGCTTGGACGAGGCCGTCGAGGGCGAGGCACCGGCGTACTTCGTTCAGGCAGGCCTCGGCCCGGGGCCGGCTTTCCTGCAGCCGCCGCGCCGCATCCTTCCTCGTCTGTCCGGCCGCGGCCGCGTCCGCGTTCGCCTCGCTCAGATCTGTACGGGCCTGTGTCAGGCGTTCTTGCACGTCGCGGTGTGCCTGCCGGGCCGTGACCGCCTCGTGCACGAGGGCACGTTCGTCCATGCCGCTGCGCTGCTGGCATGCCTGCAGCGCAGCCAGGGCATGGCTGAGCCGCCCGAAACTGGCAACAGCGCCCTGTCTGCTGAGGTCCGCCTCCTGACGTGCGACGGTGGCACGCTGCGCCGCCCGCGCAACGCCGTCGAGCAGGGCGCTGACACCGCGCATCTCATCGACGGCGTGGCCCAAGAGGTCGGCCCGCCGGGCAGATGTCTCCGCTTCGCCGCGGACCAGATCCAGGCGGTCGGGGAGCCCGTACGCCGCGGCTTGCGCACGCCACTGTGCCAGGACGCGGCGGAACTGCCCTTCCTTCTCCTGCGCCAGCCTGTCCTCTTCGGTGGCACGGGCACGGGCGTCCTGCTCGAACACCGCGCACTCGGCGCGGACGGCCTCCGCCTGCGACGCTGCTCCCGACAGCTGATGCGGGAACCGCTCGGCCACCTCCGCCACCAAAGCCTCGTACTGCGTGAACCGGGCCGAGGCCCGCGCGTGCCGTGTCGCCGCCTGCTCGCAGCGGTCGCACTCGCGCCGGGCTGCGGCCGCCGCCCGCTGGGCTGCGGTGCGCCGCGCTTCGATACCGACGTGCGAAGCCATGGGCGCACCGCCGTGCACCGCCCAGGGCGGCCGTGCGGTGAGAGGGCCGCAGCGGTAGGTGCCGTCGGCGCCGATCAGCAGATCCGGAGTATTGCCGACCGGCTCCTGGGTGGCGGTGGGCGCATACCCGATGTGTCTCAAGACGGCCTGAGTCACTTCGGTGAGCCGGCCGGGCACGGCGGTGAGGACGGACGCGAGACTGTCCTGAGCGGGCAGCTCCGGGCCCAAGGCCCGCACCCGCCAGCCGCTGTCACCTGCCAGGCCCTGCGGTGACAGCGTGGCGGAGAGCAGACCGGCGGCGGCCATGGCCGCTTCCACCGTGTCCCTGGCCACTCCGGTCGGCAAGGCGCCCGGGCGCCAGTCGACGGCCATGGCGAAGCAGTCGCTGTCGTCGGACGTCTCCACCCACGCCGGGCCGGGCACCGCTGGCAGCTTCCCGCTGCTCCACATCCGGGCCCGTTCGGCTGCCTGCGCGGCCGCCCGGCGGAACGCATCAGCCTGCTCCTGGTGATGCTGGGCGCGTTGCCTGACCCGACTTGAGAAGTCGGCTGCCAGCGCGGTCACGCGGCCCGCCAGGACGGCGGCATCGCGCACGGCACCGGTGAACTCCTGTGTCAGCGGCCACGCGCGGGCGTCGGCCGCGACCGCGGCCAGATCGAAGCCGGGCGTGCGCACAGCGGCCTGCGTGGCGACCGCCCACCGCTGCACGGCACCGGACAGATCGGTCACTGTGGCCTGTACGGCATCGTGTGCCTCGCGGTGTCGTGCCAGGGCCATGCCGGCTGCCTCGGCGGCCGCATCCGCCCGGGCCCGCGCCTGGTTGCCTTCCTGCTGTGCTTCGTCGACCCCGTGGTGGGCCAGCACAAGCACGTGGGCGTTCTGGCTGCGCTGCTGCTGCCTGCGTCCTGCTTCCTCAAGCACCGATACGGCCTGGTCGACTGCACCTTCACTGACCTCGGCGGTGATCTCGGTGAGCGTACCGAAATCACGCCCCCCGATCGTCACGGGAGTCTGCTCGGTCGCCTCCACGTGGACCGGGGAGGCGACCGGGCCCGGTACGCCCGCTTCCGCGCAGGTGCGGGTCACGGACTCCATCACCTCGCGTACCCCTGCCACCGCCACGTCCAGATGCTCGGCGGCGCCCGCCGCTGCCTCGCGGCGGGCGAGGAGCAGTTCCTCGGCCTGCTGATGCCCCGTGGTGCACAAGTCGGCTCTCTCGCGGGCCTGGGCCAGGTCGCTGGAGGAAGCGTCCTGCTCCAGGGTCCGTGCGCGGCTGTCTGTCTCTCGTTCCAGCACGTCGAGTTCGGCCACCAGAGCGATCAGTTCCTGGTGTCTTTGTGCCGATGTCGCGGCGTGTGCTTCGGCCTCCTCGGCTTCGGCCTGAGCCTGGTGCCAGGCCGCGCTGTGTTCCAGGGCGTCGTCGATGGTGCTCAGCACGGTCCGTGCACAGGAGTGGAGCCAGGCCGCGGAAAGGTCGTGAAGGAGGACGGCGGTCTTCTCGGCCTGCGTGTACCTGGCGCGTGTGGCCTCGGCGGCGGCCAGTGCCTGCCGCGTCACGTGCAGGACCTCGGGGCTGACGCGCGGCAGGACACCGTGCAGTTCCTGCTCGGCTTGGCCGGGGGTCAGCTCGCCGAGCAGACCGGGGTTGCGGAGCTTCTTGATGCGGTGGGCGATCTGCTGCAGCTTGGCCGGGGGGCAGCCGAAGACGCGCTCGGCCAGATCGGTGACGTATGCGTCGAGGCGGTCGAACACCGTGCCGCCGTGGCCGGTGACGTACTGGGTGAACGCCTCGAGGCTGAGCACGCTGAGGTCGTCGCGGTCCGAGCCGGGCACCGCGGGCATCATGAATCCGGTCCGCACCACCGCAGGGTTGGTGCCTTGCGCGTAGTCCAGGCGCAGCCCGTAGTGCGCGGTCTGGGTGCCGGCCTCGGGCCCGGCTTGTGGAGGGCTGAAGCTCAGCCACACGTAGCCGACCCTGCGCCGTCCCGTGCTGCCGGTCTTCATCAGGGACTCCAGGGTGGTGCCCCGGTTCTTGCCCGAACTCAGGTTCTGCACCGCGGTGGGGTCGAGGAGGTGAGGACAGAGCTTCTCCAGCAGGGTGGTCTTGCCGGTGCCGTTCGGCCCCGTCACCAGGATCCGGCCGGAAGGGCAGTCGATGACCTCGCGGGGGAAGAGCCAGACGTTCTCTACTCCCGCACCGGTCAGGTGCCAGCGAGCAGCCCATCGTGCGGGGACAGTCAACTGGTCCATCATTTCTCCGTTCCAGCGGTGGGTGCGGGGTCGGCGAGGTCGTTGTCCTGCGGGACGACGGTCCAGCGGGCCGCTGCAGGCGACAGCCACCACCAGTCCTCGTAGCCGGGGGCGACGCGCAGCAGATCGGCCCGTTCGAGCAGATCCCGGATCTGAGCCGCCAATTGCTCGGGCCGCCGCCGGTACTCTCCCCGCCACCTTGTGTGCCGTAGCCCCAGTTCAGCCAGCTGGCGTACGACAGTGGAGGCGGCGGCGCCGCACCAGCCTTCACCGGGAGCTGCCGGCCCGCCCCGCTCGCCCTTGCCGGTCAGGTAGTCGATGACCAGCAAGGCGGCGTGCCGGAGCGTGCCGGTGCCTCGCTGCTGGTAGTGAGGGAAGCGGAACGAGCCCAGCACCCGGTCGTCGCTGATCTCTTCGGGCACCACCAGGCTCGCCCCTTCGAGCCGGTGCTCCAGGTGCAGTCCGAACAGCTCGGCCACGCGGGACCCTTCGCGGGCGAGGTGGGTGCTGAACCACTGCCGTTCCGCGTCGTCCAGGTCGCAGACGTGGACGACCGCCCGGTCGGCGAGCATGCCGCACACCCGCAGCCCTGTATCACTGTCGCGGTGCAGCGAGTGCAGCCAGCCCTGCGGGTCCTGGACGGGGTCACACACCCACTGCCCCTCGTCGTCCAGGGGAACGCTGCGGGGCAGCAGGTGCAGCAGCCGGGCATGGTGGATCCGCAGCAGCACCGGCGGATCCAGTTCACCGTCCATCAGGTCATCGACCCGGCCGTCGAGTTCGCTCAGAATCCCGCGCTCGCACAGCATTCGCAGGCCGGTGACCAACGCCCGCAGCTCGGGCTGCGACTGCGTCACCCCGATGTCCACCTCCGCGGCGGCCGAGCGAGCCGCGCCCACCACCTGACCCAGCCGGACCCTGGGGGGAAGGCTTTCCAGCACCGCGACCGTCAGCCACAGCCACATCCCCTCCGGGGCCGCCCCGTCAGGCATCAGACCGACCGGTTCCACGGGCGTGTGCACCCGCACCAGATCCGGCTCGATCGTCACGGCGCAGCCCACCACCGCCAGGGCCGACCGCACCGCCGCGGCATGACGGTGCACCGCTTCGATGAGCTCGTCGTCCCGCCCGCCGACCAGCCAGGGCTGTGCCCTCAGCCGGCGCACCAGCGACGCGACGGCCTCATGCTCGTCCTCACACGACCGCCAGCCGACCAGCCCGCCCAGCACCCCGCTCACCGGGCGGCCTCGACCAGCACGGCCAGCTCGGCCGGTGCGGCCTGCCGCCCCGCCGGAACCCGCCGAGCGGCGACCGCCCGGTTCGGCGGATGGAACAGGATCAGCCGGCCGGGCACCAGCACCGACCACCGCACACCGTCGACCCGCCCCACCACCCCCTCCACGGTCGTCAGCGTGCACCCCACGCCCTCAGCCTCGCCGACCCGCCCCCCGGCAGCCTCCGGCGCCCGCGCGGCAGCCATCACCGCCCTAAGCGCCAGTCGGCAGGCGCGCTCCGACAAGCGGCCTGCTCCCCCCAAAACCTCCGCCACCGCCACGGCATGCTCCGCCCGCCGCTCCGCCCGCCGCTGCGCCGCCGCACTCTCATCGCGCGGTTTGCGCCCCGACACTCGGCCCCTAGGGGAGCTCTGCCCGCTGGCACGCAGCATCGCCAGCGCGGCCACCCGAGGCCCCTCGTGCCACGACAGGACCTCACCCGTGTCGCCCTCCGCGATGGTGTGCAGCTTCGTCCACGGCCGGTCCGCCAGCGCCTGGCGCAGTACCGCCCGCCCATAGCGAGGATCCTGGCAGGCAACCGCCAGTGACAGCGCCCGCGCCCGCAGCGTCGCCGGACCGGCCACACTCTGGTGCCGCAGCAGATTGGCATGCAGCATCGGAATCGCCCGTACCAGCTGCAGCCCGAACCGTGCCGCCTTGCCGCTCCCGGGCGAGAACCACCCCAGCAGCTGCTCCCAGTCCGCCGCCCGCAGTCCCCGCGCCGGTGCCAGTACCCCGCGCGTCACCAGTGCCCCCGCGGGAGACTGCCGGCACCGCGCTGCCGCGAGTTCGGCGAAACGCGGCCGCAGCCGGACAAGCTCCGCATGGATGCGGACCACGGCCGCATCCAGCTGGACCACCACGTGCGTGGCGTACTCCAGGATCAGTTGCTTCAGCTCACCGGTCGCCCGCAGGTCCAGGTCGAACCGGTTGGCCAGCTGCGCCAGCATGTCCGCCTGGCCCACCATCGCTCCATCGAGGTGATCGTGCTCGACGAACACCTGCCCCGCCAGGTCCGACAGACCGGCGTCGGAGGACTCGTCGTCGTTCAGGGCGGCCAGGGCCCGGTGGATCCTGGACAGCCCATCGATGGGGATCTCCCGCGGCACGAGGCCGTCACTGGCCATCTGCGCCCACAGCCGCTGCACCAGGCGTCCGCGCGGTGTCGCGCTGTACCGCCAGCGCGCCCCGTTCAGCTCGTGCCACCGCTCCACGTCCGAGTCCGGCCGTCCGGAGACGGCGAGGAAGGTGTCACTGAGCGCGCGCAATCGCGCGGTCACCACGCTCAGCGGCAGATCCATCCCCGCAGCCGTGAGCGCAGCGCGCACCTCAGCCGGGGTCAGATGGTCCACCGACTGCTCGAGCACATCCATGATCGCCTGGTATTGCCCGCGCAGTGGACTGAGCAGGTAGCCCACCACCCGCGCCGGGTCTCCCGCGGCCATGCCCGTGTCAGCCCAGCCCTCGACGACCCAGTCCGTATCGCCGTCGCTCGCGAAGACCTGCGGAATCGCGGTACTCACAAACACCTCCCAACCAAGACCCTAATGTCCGAAAAGAGGCTAAATGTGAGCACTGACAATCAGGTCAGAAACCGGCGACACCCGACATCCGACAGGTGCGGCGGCCGGACCTCCCACGCGACATCGGCACGCCTCCGGTGGGCGCGCCTGAGTAATGGCAGAACAAGCGGCCTCGGTCGGTGAGGCCGTCTGGCGATTGGGGCCTTGCGGCTGGTGAAGGTCCGCTACGTTCGTGCCGCATGGAAGACACTTCCCAGCTCCGTCAGGCCGTCCTTACCTGGCTCGAGCAGGCACGCGAACTCTCCCCCGTGCCCCATGCCATCACCGATGTGGCGCTCTCGGCGGTGCCCGGGTGGGAGGCCCTGAGTAATGCGGTGGTCCGGGCGGCACCGATATCGGAGAACCGCGACCTCTACGGCAAGGTCGACGGTGACTGGGTGCCTCGATGGTCCACGCTTCTGGGTGGATCGGGACTGGGGAACGCGACCCGTCTGATCGCCCAGGAGGCGACGGTGCCGGTCGACGAGGTCGCGGACAGCTTCGTCGCCTTCTGCACCGCGCCCGCGCCGGCAGTGGAGGACTGGCTCCTGCTGACCGGAGAAATGCCCGAGGGCACGCGGATTCCGCTGGGCCGCTACACCCTGCAAAGCTTCACCGCCGACGAGCTCAAGCAGCTGAGCCCCATGCCCGCCCTCCACGACCTCCAGACGGGCGGGCTCGACTTCCGTCTTCTGGCCGGTGCACCGTTCATCCACGCCCCTGATGCCGGGCGCACGTCCGACCGTAGCGGCGCACCCTGGTTCGACTTCTCCGGCCCCCGACCGGAAGCCCGGCACTGGAGGGCACTCCTGCCGCTGATGTTGTGGAGTGACGACCTAATGCATGTCGACTCCGTATTCGACGTCGCGCGGGGCCGCGATTTCGGCCTGCAGAAAAGCCGTGTGCCCACCACCATTCAGATCTACGAGAATCACAACGGGAGGCTTGAAGAGGTCGAAGTCCGCGAGTGGCGAGGCCTCAACGTCACTCGTGCAGAGCTGCCGAGGCTGCAGACCTTTTGCATCGCCCTGACGGCAAAAATCGACGCTGTCATGGACGGTGCCACCAGTGGCCGGAGCCTGCCCAAGAAGCGTGCCCGGCGTCTGGCACGAGCAGCCCGCCACCTGCTGCAGGCCTACCAGCGCACCTACCACGACGACGGCGTGTGGGATCAAGAAGCCGACGAGCTCCACCTGGACTACGTCATCGCGCTGGAAGCCCTGATGGTCAGCCCCGACGACAAGCACGAAGGCATCAGCGAACGGATCCGGACCCGGACAGCCTCGCTATTCCCCCCTCCCTTGCGCAGGGACGTCGAGGACAGGGTGCAGAAGGCGTACAGCGCACGCTCGAAATACGTACACGGAGACCTCCTCGCCCCCCAGGAGGAGACAAAGAAGCTGACCGAACTGCGTGAGCTCAGGCTGCTCACCCGGCAGGTCGTCCTACGCTGGCTCATCCTCACCCCCAGCGACACTCAAGACCTCGCACCTCTCCTGGACGCCGCAGCCCACTGCACCAGCTGCGCACGCACCATTGACGACCCCCTACATGCCTTCTTCCAGCAATCACCGCCACAGGACGACATCCGGGCCTGAGACAGCACGGCCCCGCTGTCACGGCCGGCATCACCGCCCATTCAGTCGCTCTGTTCACCTGGGCCGCTGTCTTCACCGCCGCCTTCCTGCGGTGCAGGGTTCGTCAGCTCGTGCAGGGTGCGGATCCCACGTCTCGGTGAAGCCGGCGGGCCCGGTCTCGTCGCCGGGGATGCTGAAGATGTCCGGGATTTCCATGAGTTGTTCTAGGAGCGTCTCGTAGAGGTTGTCGTAGAACGGTTGGAGGCAGACGGTCAGGCCCAGGGCGAACTGGCCGGGGGAGGGGTCCACGACGATGACGAGGTCCAGGAGCGGGAAGACGCCGAGGTTGTCGATCCGCTGCCGTAGCGCGGCCTGTGCCGGGGTGTCCGGCAGCAGCAGTCCGTGCAGCAGGTACATGCAGTAGAAGCCGCGCAGGCCGATCAGTACCGTCCGGGACCGCACCAGTTCCTCGTCACTGGCTCGCTTGACCGAGTCCACCGCGTCCGCGTACCGCTCGAACAGCGTCCAGTCCACGGGGGGCTCCTCGCCGCGCTCGGCCGCACTCAGCATCTGCTGCCAGTCCTCGACCGTCAGGCCGTACAGGTTGAGCCCGGTGAACGCCTCGGCCAGTGCTTCACCCCGACCTCTGGGCGAGCCGGAGACGAGACTGCAGAACGTGGAGCGCATCCACCTCTCCCCGAAGCCGACGGCCCCGTCTCGTCGCCGGGGATGCTTCAATGCGGCCGTGAAGATGGGTCCGGTGCCGGCGGCCCGTTGGTGGCCTGGGTGGTGGCGGTGCGGCGGGCGCGTGCCTGGTCGGCGAGCTCGTGGAGGTGGTCGATCCATGCCTGCATGAACGCCTTCGGTCCCTCCTTCTGGGCACCGGGCAGCCGCAGCAGCCCCTGCCCGGTGCCGGTCTGTTCGGGGAGCACCGACTCCAACCAGCCAGCGAGCGCGGCGATCTCGGGGGCAAGGCACATGGTCAGGGCGTGCACGATGCCCGACGGGTTGATCATCATCGGCACCATCTGAGCGGCGATCAGGGAGAGGCCGGACTCCTCCAGCACCGCCCGCAGGCGGGCGAGGGCGGGGTTGTCGGGCATCCCGAGCCCGTGCATCACATAGAGGCCACCGATCCCCGCCAGCACCATCGCGGCGTGGCGCGCGGCGGCCATCTCCTCGGGACCGGCCGCCTGGAGCCGGCCGAGCGGGTCGACGGCCCCGGCTCGGATCCACCCGTCGAACTCGCCCGCCTCCTCGGCGTGCCGCGCATCTGCGGCGACGCCGGTCCAGCCGAGGCCGGGCATGAGGGTGGCGAGCGCGTCGACGAGCCGCTCGCCGCCGACTTCGCCCGCGCCCATGGCCGTGGCCGCGACCATGCTCACCGCCCCGCGCCGCCGTCGGCGGTCCTCACCCTGGTCGAGCTCGGCGTCCGGATCCTCCAGGACCCGCCGCATCACCTCGGGGTGCACAGGTCCGGTGGGCCCGCGCCCCACCACCCGCCCTGCCTCGGTGTAGAAGGCGTCCTGCTCCTCCTCACTCCCGCGGGCCGCCGTACGGGCCGACTCGACCAGGCGCTGGGCCGTCGAGCGCCGCATCGCCCACACCAGGGCCTCCCGCACGGCCGGCCACGGTGGCTCCGGCACCGTCAACTGCCCGGGCAGGACGGGGAGTCCGGCCTCGGCGTACCAGGCGATCACCGTCCAGCGCACATCCCGCCCCGAGCGCGCGTGCCGCCCGAGCACCGCGGCCACCGCGACGGTCTCCTCGGCGAGCACCGACACCGAACCGCGCCCGCGCCCCAGCCACACCCGCGCATGCCGGGGCAGCAGCCCCAGCCCCCGCCACCGCTCCAGCTGTGCCGCCGACACCGCGACGTCGAGCGCCGCCAGACGCCCGATCAGCTCCACATCCGCCGCACTCGGCTCTCCTCTTGCCACACACCCAAATTTAGAACCCCGCGAGGTACCCGGAAACCGTGCTCCGTGTACCCGCTGAACTGGGGAATACCACCGGTTCCCGAAAGGGCCCGGGAAACCGCCGTACGCCCGTACGCCTCTGGAAGGAACTGCTCGCCCATGTCCGCGCGCCCTCGACGGCCCCACCTCGCCCACTCCTGTCGTGCCCGCAATCTGCCCGCCCGTACGGCCCCCGCAGCCGCAAGCGTGCTCTTCCTCGCTTCCACCGCCAGCGGCCGCACCGCACTCGCATACGCCGGCACCGGCCTCCTGCTGCTCCTGGCCCTCACCGCTGTCCTCGCCCTCGGTGCCGCCTACGCCCCCACCCCCGCCTACCGCACTGCCGCGCGCCGCACCCTCCACCTCCTGCTGCGCCTCGCCCCCTGGTATCCCGACCGCCCATAGAAACCGCGACGTACGGTGTCGCCCGAGCGGGAAATCCTCGCCGCCGGAGGGCTCCGAGCTGCTTGCCCCGCTGCGCGACGCCCGCGTCGGCGCAGCCGAGCACACAGCGCCGCGCTTCTGGCCGCTCCGGCCCTTCTCGGCGATCCCTCCAATTTCTGGGCCGAGTTGGCCACCGGCGCTGGGGGAGCGGAGCGACCGTGCTGCTGGCCGCGACCGTCTTCCGCAACCCCGCGCACCGACGGCCCCCTGCCCGTAAACGGTGGGATGGACCTGGGTGCGTGGTGGCAGGCTTCCCTCACGTTCACGCCGATCACCGGTGCCTGAAGTCCGTGCACCCTCAGATAAGGAGCACTCTTGGGATTCATCGCCAAGCTGTTAGGCAAGCCGCCCTACAGCAACTGGCCCGCGAGCTACGACAGTTTCCGCGGTGACATGGCCAAGGCCGCAGGCCTGGGGGTGGCACGCATCCGCTGCCACCGCAACACCTGGGCCTACCTGCTGGAGAACGTCCCCAAGGACAGCGAGACGGTCATCGCCGGGCACGAACGAGAACAGGGCAGTGCGTTCCGTCCCCCGGCGCAGGACGAGGTCACCGCCGGGGAAGACGCGATGGTCACGGTGCCGCTGTCCGGCACCACCCTCGCCGCCGTGCTCAGCTGGTGCCGCAACATCCAGCCGAACACTCTGCGCAGCCCCTGGACCGAACTGGACCGCTCGATCGGACGCCGTGTCGGCGCCGCCATCTCCCAGGCTCTGGACAACGTCATCCCCTCCAACGGCGCGGACGGGCCCACGGCCGTCATCTACCTCGACGACCGCATCACCGCCAAGGACACCACCCCATAGCCCCTCCTGCACCCGCTCTGCCCCGGAGCAACACAGGCCTCGGGCAGAGCGGCCCGGCGGAGAGGGCCAGGCCAGCAGCGGCAGCAGGCTTGACGCACTGCTCAGGCTGGTGCGCCTCTCGGCCGTGCTGGGCGCTCTCACCGCCACGCTCGCCCTCGCCGCGGCCTTCGCACCACCCTCGACCTCCTGCTGCGCCTGGTGCCCTGGCAATTGCTTGCGGCCTGTTGGCTTTGTTCACGAGTTGCGACAGCGGATGTATGCGTCTTCGAACAGCGCCCTGGCTCGGCCGTTGTTCGACGTTCACGAGAAGCGACAGCACCGTCTGACCCGGGGTCCGAGGCTTCCGGCGTCAGTTCCTTGCTTGCCGGCCCCGGGTGGTCAGCCCCGGCGTGACAAGGGTGAGCCAGCGGGCGCGGGCTGCGGGCGGCTGGTCGGTGGGCGCGGTGGAGAACAGCAGGTAGATGTCGCTGACGGTGACGTCGGGGTGGATGTCGCCGTCGGCCTGGCCGGCTCGGATGAGGGCGGCGACAGCGGCACCGGCGCGGTCCTCATCAGCGCGGTCACCCGGTTCCGCGCCCAGGGTCTGGGCAGCGGCCTTGACGGCGCGGTCGGTCACCGACGCCTCGACGACGCGGCCGAGGAACGCGGTCAGCTCGTCCACAGCAGGGGCGCCGGCCTCCACACGGCCGAGCGCGGTCTCGGCGTCGTCGGCGACGTGGGCGACGTAGGCGGCGACGACCGCCGCGACCAGGTCCGTCTTGGTGGGGAAGTGCCGGTACAGGGTGCCCACGGCCACGCCCGCCGCGGCGGCGATCTCGTCCATGCCGACCTCGGGGCCGTGCGCGGTGATCTGCTCGCCGGCGGCGGCCAGGATCTTCTTCCGGTTGCGGACCGCGTCGGCGCGCGGCGCCCTGGCTGGGGTCACGGGAGGTGCCTGCCCTTCCACTTGCATCAATATGAACCTAGGTTCACTATAGATGGTGAACCACAGTTCATTTTATTCGTGAGGACTCCGCCATGCCCGCCAAGACCGCCCTCGTCACCGGTGCCTCCTCCGGCATCGGCGAAGCAACCGCCCTCAAGCTCCACGAGCTCGGCTACACCGTCTACGGGGCCGCCCGCCGCACCGACCGGCTGCAGAAGCTCGCCGACCGCGGCATCCGGCCGCTGGCGATGGACGTCACCGAGGACGACTCCATGCGCGCCGGCATCGAGAAGATCACCGCCGAGACCGGCCGCATCGACGTGCTGGTCAACAACGCCGGCTACGGCTCCTACGGCGCTCTCGAAGACGTCCCCCTGGACGAGGCCCGCTACCAGTTCGAGGTCAACGTCTTCGGCGCGATCCGCCTGGCCCAGCTCGTTCTGCCCCGCATGCGCGCCCAGCGATCCGGCACCGTCCTCAACGTCACCTCGATGGGCGGCAAGATCTACACCCCGCTCGGCGGCTGGTACCACGGCACCAAGTTCGCCCTGGAAGCCCTCAGCGACTGCCTGCGGCTGGAGGCCAAGCCCTTCGGCGTCGACGTCGTCGTGATCGAACCCGGCGGCATCGCCACCGAATGGGGCGCCATCGCCGCCGACAAGCTGGAGAAGTCCTCCGCCGACGGCGCCTACGCCGCGCAGGCCGCCGCCGTGGCATCCTCCCTGCGCTCCGAGGCCAACACCAACCGCAACTCCCCGCCCGGCGTCATCGCCGACGCCATCGCCAAAGCCGTCACCGCCCGCCGCCCCAAGACCCGCTACGCCACAGGCTTCGGCGCCCGCCCCCTCATCGCCCTGCGCCGTATCCTGCCCGACCGCACCTTCGACACCGTCATCTCCCGCGCCGTCGGCATGCCCCGCTGAACCGTCCGGGAGGCACTCACAACGGGCAGGGTGCTGTCGAATCTCGTGAACTGTTCGATTCACCGGGACCGCCCAGGTGCCTCCCGAAGTCGCCTACCAGTGCCGTCGTAACTCGTGAACAAAGCCAGCCTGTTGAGGATCGCGATGAGCTGGCTGAGATGCTGCCGAACCCGGCCCGTCCCACAGGAGCGGCCCGCTAGACTGCCGGACGGCTAGGCGCGTACAGCCCCCCGCCGTCAGCTCCCACGCAGCTGGCGATCCCGGGTGAAGGTCTCACAGGCCCGCGTTCCCCGTAGATCGCCAAATGCATCGACAACCGGGGCGGGCACGGCGTGGGCATGGCCCGCCGGAATCCGAGTCGACGATGCCGAAGAAGCAGACCCGCACCGCGCAGCTCGCCCGCCGAATCCAGGCCGTGACCGGCCTGCCGTATGCCGAGTGTCTCAAGATGTGCCAGCCCTCCGAGGGCAGCTGGGGCCGCCTCGCCCGCGCACTGCGGGCGGCCGGCCTGATCGAGACGGCCGACCAGCTCCTGGCCGTCGATGCGGCAACCACAGAGGCGAGCACCTGGTATTCCGCGGGAGGGGAGATCGAACAGCTCTACTACTCCACCGACAACAAGAGGGTCCAGCGAACGTACAGCGCGTGCTCCAACGCCGCTGAGGCGGCCCTGAACCGGGCTGGGTTCGACACCCACTCCTACGCCCCGGATGCCGAGGCCTACCATGCGGCCTTCCTCGCCCTGTCGAAGGCCGGGACACTGCCCGACGGCCGAACCGTTGCCCGTGCCGCCCTCGACGTCTTCGCCGACGACCCCACGTTGTGCTCTGACGTCATCCGCTCCCACGGGCGGTCTCCGTTCACCTACGCCACTGCGGCCGGCCTCACCGGCCCTGCGACGCCGACCGCCGTGGCCGCCAGGAAGGCCGCCCGTGCGATGATCCGCGCGGCCGCCGTACCGCGTAGCGGGGACGAGGCGTGGCATGAGGCGGCAGGGATCATGGTCGAGGTGATCTGGCATGCGGGCGAGGCCGCCGGCGTGCCGCCACTGGAGGGGCGCCGAAACTGCCAGGACCACCTCCGGAACCTCATGGGCGGTGAGATCCCTCGGCGGTGACAGGACGGCGGAGCGGCCGGACTGACCCGCCCAGCAGGACGACCGCCCCGCCGGTCAGTCGGCCCGGCCATCTGCGCGGGTCATGCCGCCTCGTTCCACAAATTCGCCACCGCGTACCTCGGTGCAGACCCGTCCCGCTCCCAGCCGCCCCTCAGGTGCTCCGCCTTCCGGCGGTGCCTTCGTCACGCTCGCGGCACTGTGCAGGCACCCGCGTTCACAGGGGATCGGTAGCGCGCTGCCGCTACGGTGGCCCGTATGGACGACGCGACGCCGCCGACTGCCGCCCCGCCCGGTGCGGAAGCTGAACTGGAGGCGGTAGACGAGGCGTTGGCCGCGTCGCTGCTGGAGCAGGGCGAGGCGGGTGCTCGGGCGCTGGGGCTGCTGCGGGATGCGCACCGGATGCTGGGGGACGAGCGCTACGAGCGGCAGGCGGAGATCGCCGAAACGTGCGTACGGGGCGCGGTGGACGCGCTGCTGAAGCTCCCCGGGTCCCGGAAAGACGGGCGCGAGCCGGTCGGCCTGCAGAGCGCGGCCCGCGCCTTGCTGGACGCCGTGGATGCCTACCAGCCCCCGGGCGAGGAACCGGCAGCGGGGGAGGGCAGAAGGAAGAAGCGCCGCCACCGTGACCCGCAAGCGGCCCTGCGCGACATCCGTGAGGCAGCCCAGGCGCTGCACCCCGAACTCGAGCGGCCGGGCGGTTATCACCGGCGCCGGGTGATGGGCGTGGCCGAGCGGCTGATGGGCCAGCGCCTGGGAGCGGCCCAGGAGAGTGCCCTGGACGCCTGGGGCAAGCTCTACAGTGGCACGTCGGATGTCTTGCACGGCAGCCCTTCCAGCCAGGCCCGCGCCCGCTACCGGCGCGTCCTGCGCCTGGCGCGCGAGGTGTTCGTGCCCCTTCCCGGGCGTGCCGCGGAGGTTCTGGAGCTGACCGGCCTGCGACGTCCCACGGCCGAGGACGCCGAGAGGCTGAAGGCGTGGGCGGATCCGCGCGCGATGCGGTACTTCTTCCTCTCCCGCCCGGCCGCGGCCTGGCTGGACCTGCTGGATGAGGTCTGGCTGCTGCCCGACACCACCAGCCCGGAAGGTAGTTGGCCCGCTGCCCCCTACCTCGACCATCTCACCGAAGCCACCCCCGAGCGGGCACGGACGTGGCTGGCCGAGCACGCCGCACAAGTGGCGGCAGCTGGCCCGGAGGCCATAGGCGCGCTGCTGCGCCTGGCCGCTCGCCCCGGCATCGGCCTGCACCCAAAGGTGCGCACCGCGGTGTCCGCCCTGACCCGCGAGGGGCGCGAGCCTCAGGTGGCGGACAGCTGGCTGCTGCGGCTGGCCGCCGACTGGGCAGGCGACATCCCGCTGGCGGAGCGCGATGAGGACTGGATCCGCACGGTGGAGATGCTGCTGACCGCCTTCGTGCGCACCGAGCACGACCAGGAGATCCGGACAGCCACCGAGGACGGGGACCTGCCCGGCGACGAGACCCCAGAGCGCACCCCCCGGCTTCCCGCCGGCCGGCTGCCCGAATATGAGGCCGCCCAGCTGCTCCTGGCTCTGCGGCGCACCGCCTACCCCTCGTCCCGCCGCCTCGAGGAAGGCCCGGCGCATCCGTGCCTGCCGGTGATCCGGACCGTGCTCGCCGCCATGCTGCAGGCCAGTGTGCAGCGCATCCACCCGGCCGTCCGGCACAGCGCCGTCTTCCGCCGGGACCTGGACAAGGTCGCGCTGGACCACCCGGAGGCCTTCTTCGCCCCGCTGCTGGCGCGGGCGATCCTCGACGTGGCAGCGGCCGACGCCCGTGCCGGGGTGCCGCTGGGGGAGCGCACCGCGGCACTGGTGCGGCAGCTGGGGAAGGCAGACCCCCAGTTGCGCGACCGGCTGCTGGCCGCCCACCTCCAGCAGCTGCCGCCCGACACCACCCCAGGCACCCAGGAGGCCGACACCTGGTGGGAGAAGGCCACCGGGCTGCTTCCTGCGCTGCTGGCCCACCGCCCGACGCCGGAGGGCGCCCGGCTCGTCGACTACCTGCTCACCAACTGTCCGCCCGAGGCGGCCACGCACCTGCATGCGCAACTAGCCGACGCCTGCGGCCCTGTGCCCGGCCCGAAGGAACTCGCCGACTACGACCCTTCCTCGTCCGGGCTGCCACCGCGGGCCTGGGTGCGGGTGTGGGACTGGTCGCCCGTGCTGCCCGCACCCGTCCTCACCCCCTGGGAGCCGGTGCTGTCCCTGCTGCTCCGAGCCAAGCCGTCCGGCCCGGCCGACCCGCGCACCGCCGAACCGCTCGTCCAGATCACGACCAGTCCGCCGCCAACGGTCGACGAGACCCAGGCGGCGGCCATCGCCACCGAACACGGCCCCGCCGCGGCCGCCGACGCTCTAGCCGCCGCACCCGACGCAGGCGACTGGCGCTACCTGAAGGTACTGCGCGTCCTGATCGAAACTGATCCGGCTGCCTGGACCACGGCACCGGCCGAGATCACCGCACGCCTCGCCCAGCCCCGCCTGCGCGCCTTCTACCTGTCCCTCGCCGCCGAGCAGATCCGCCGACGCGACGCATTCCCCGGCAACGCCCTGGCCGAGGCCACGACGGCGGCCCTCACAGCGCACCGCGACACCGGCCCGGGCACGAACGAGCCTCCCGCGACCGACCCCGACGACGACCAGCCGTCCGCGGCACACCTGACCGAACAGGCCATGCTCGACCTGGTGTTCACCGCGCTGCGCACCGACACCGACCTCGGTGACGGCCTCCCCGCCGTCCTGGACCGCCTGTACGACCTGACCGCACCCCTGACCACCCCACCCGCCAGCACGCCCGACGACACCCCGCCCGGCACGCTCCCAGCCGATTTCGTCGGCACCGACCCCGCCGGCCGCGCACTGCACTGCCTCCTCGAACACGCACAACACCAGCACGGCGTGCCCGGCGACGACCTGCCCACCAGACTCCTCAACCAGCTGACGACCATCACCGAAGCCACCGGCACCCAACCCCGGACCGCCGCCGCCCTCGGCCCCTACCTGCCGCTGCTACACCAGCGGGCCCGAGACTGGCTCCTGGACCATCGCAGCTTCCTACTGCACCTGCCGGCCGACGGCACCCCCTCCGCCGCCTCCGCCTGGCTACGCTGGGGCCCCGCCCACCCTCCGCTGCTCGCCGACCTCGACCGCGCCGAACTCCTGAACCGACTGCGCACCAGCACCCCACCAGAGGCCGCCTCCCACGTGGCACTGGCCCTCCTGGACGACCCGCACTTCCTCAGCGACCCGACCGCGCTCCTCACCGAGCTCGCCGCTGCGGACGGCGGAGCGGCCGCGGTGTCCCGGCTGCTGGAACTCCTCGCCCACCGCGCTGCCCACGCCGCCGCTGCCCCGGCCACCGCCGCCGCAGTGGAACTATGGCGGGCCGCCTTGGCAGCAGACCTTCCCGAAGGCGCCCTGGCGGGAGCGGGCACATTCGTCCTGACCAGCATCGACGACACGATCTGGCTCGACCTCACCCTTGCCTCCGCCCACCACACGCCCGCCCTGCGCGACACGGACCACATCGCCGAGCGATCCACCCACCACCCGGACAAACCCGCAGCCGCACAACTCACCGCCCTGCTCGTCGCCCACCCCAGCACCAACCCGTGGCGGGACGCCACCGTCCGCCAGCACACCCGCACCCTCCTGGCCGCGATCGGCCAGCGACCCCCCGACCCACAACTCGCCCAGCCCACACAGCAACTACGCAACGCCCTGATCACCGCAGGGGACATCGACGCCCAGATGCTGTAACCGCCCCCGGCCGACGGAGCAGACACATGCCGGCGGCGTCACGGCCACCTCACGGCCTCGACGTCAGGTGAGGGCGTTGCGGAGGTAGGCGGGCAGTGTCTGGCAGACGACCGAGTCCGCTTCCCAGCAGAGGCCAGTGAGTTGGTCGGCAATGATGACGACGTGGTGGCCGTGGTCGGTGCGGACGACGACGCGGAACGTTTCGCCCCGGCTGTCCTGGCCGCCTGCCTCGCCGGCTGTCCCGGCCGCTCTTCTTCGTCTTCGGCCACAACAAGCAGACCCCGGACAGCTCCATCGTCCACACCGGTGACAACCGCACGGGCGAGGGCGCGGGCGACGACGAGGCGATCAACGTCA
>NZ_JBSGAH010000025.1:0-80890 GCF_053600675.1 Streptomyces sp. NPDC005004 | reverse complement strand
CGCGTCCCGCAGCCCGAACACGTCCGTGGCCGTCGCCAGCTCCTGGAGCAGCGCGAGCGTCTCGTCCGTCACCAGATGCTTGCTGTAGTCGATGTGCAGGTCGCCCACCCGGACGACGTACCGCTCGGCGCGGGACGGGTCCGCCGCGAACAGCTCGCGCAGATGCGGCTGGGGCGTGGCACGGTGGTCGGCGAGCGCCGTCCACTCGGGCCTGCGGGTGAGCTTGGGGGTGTCTGACAGTGCGTCGGACATGTCAGGAGTTCTCCTTGGTGGCCTCGCCCTTGAGGGCGATGGCGTACATCTCGTCTGCGTCGAGGCGGCGCAGCTCCTCGGCGATCAGCTCCGAGGTCGTGCGGACCTTCAGCGCCAGGGTGCGCGGCGGCTGGCCCGGCAGGGTCAGCGTGGCCAGCGGGCCCTCGGGCCGGTCGATCACGATCTCGCCCTCTTCGGTGCCGAGCCGTACGGCGGTGACGACCGGGCCGCCGCTGACGACGCGGTCCACCTTCACGTTCAGGCGGGCCTCCAGCCAGCGCGCGAGCAGCTCGGCGCTGGGGTTGTCCTCCTCCGCCTCGACGGCGGCCGAGGTCACCTTGACCCGCGCCTGGTCAAGGGCGGCGGCGAGCATCGAGCGCCACGGGGTCAGCCGGGTCCAGGCGAGGTCGGTGTCGCCGGGGGCGTAGGTGCGGGCCCGGGTCTCCAGGACCTCCAGGGGACGGTCGACCGCGTACAGGTCGGTGATCCGGCGCTGGGCGAGCGCGCCCAGGGAGTCCTTGGCGGGCGCCTCGGGAGCCTCCACCGGCCACCAGACGACCACGGGGGCGTCGGGGAGCAGCAGCGGCAGCACGACGGACCCGGCGTGGTCGGAGACCTCGCCGTAGGTGCGCAGCACGACGGTCTCGCCGGCGCCTGCCTCGGAGCCGACGCGGACCTCGGCGTCGAGCCGGGAGTTGGTCCGGTCGCGCAGGGTGCGCGGGTGGCGCTTGATGACGACCAGGGTGCGCGAGGGGTGCTCGTGCGAGGCTTCCTCGGCGGCCTTGATCGCGTCGTAGGCGTTCTCCTCGTCCGTGACGATGACCATCGTCAGGACCATGCCGACGGCCGGGGTGCCGATCGCTCGGCGGCCCTCCACCAGCGCCTTGTTGATCTTGCTTGCCGTGGTGTCGGTCAGGTCGATCTTCATGGCCTGCGCCAGCTCCGTCCGTCTCGTGCGAGCATCTCGTCGGCTTCCCGCGGTCCCCAGCTGCCGGATTCGTACTGCGCCGGCTTGCCGTGGGTGTCCCAGTACTCCTCGATCGGGTCGAGGATCTTCCAGGACTCTTCCACTTCCTGGGTACGGGGGAACAGGTTGGCGTCGCCGAGGAGCACGTCCAGGATGAGCCGCTCGTACGCCTCGGGGCTGGACTCGGTGAAGGACTCGCCGTACGCGAAGTCCATCGACACGTCCCGGATCTCCATCGAGGTGCCCGGCACCTTGGAGCCGAAGCGCACGGTCATGCCCTCGTCCGGCTGGACGCGGATGACGATCGCGTTCTCGCCCAGCTCCTCCGTGGCGGTGGAGTCGAAGGGGGAGTGCGGGGCGCGCTTGAAGACGATCGCGATCTCGGTGACGCGACGGCCGAGCCGCTTGCCGGTGCGCAGGTAGAACGGCACGCCCGCCCAGCGGCGGTTGTCGATCTCCAGCTTCACGGCCGCGTAGGTGTCGGTCTTCGACTCGGGGTCGATCCCGTCCTCTTCGAGGTAGCCGACGACCTTCTCGCCGCCCTGCCAGCCCGCGGCGTACTGGCCGCGCACGGTGTGCTCGCCCAGCTCCTCCGGAAGGCGGACCGACTTGAGGACCTTCAGCTTCTCGGTGAGCAGCGAGTCCGCGTCGAACGCGATCGGCTCCTCCATGGCGGTGAGCGCCATGAGCTGGAGCAGGTGGTTCTGGATCACGTCACGGGCGGCGCCGATGCCGTCGTAGTAGCCCGCGCGGCCGCCGATGCCGATGTCCTCGGCCATCGTGATCTGCACGTGGTCGACGTAACTGCGGTTCCAGATGGGCTCGTACATCTGGTTGGCGAAGCGGAGCGCCAGGATGTTCTGGACGGTCTCCTTGCCGAGGTAGTGGTCGATGCGGAACACCTGGTCCGGCTCGAACACCTCGTGCACGATCGCGTTCAGCTCGTGCGCGCTGGCCAGGTCGTGGCCGAACGGCTTCTCGATGACCGCGCGGCGCCAGGAGCCCTCGGGGGCGTCCGCCAGGCCGTGCTTCTTGAGCTGCTGGACGACCTTGGGGAAGAACTTCGGCGGCACCGAGAGGTAGTACGCGAAGTTGCCGCCGGTGCCCCGGGAGGCGTCCAGCTCGTCGACGGCCTGCTTGAGCTGGTCGAAGGCGGTGTCGTCGTCGAAGTCGCCGGGGATGAAGCGCATACCTTCGGCGAGCTGCTGCCACACCTCCTCGCGGAACGGCGTGCGCGCGTGCTCCTTGACGGCGTCGTGGACGACCTGCGCGAAGTCCTGGTCCTCCCAGTCACGGCGGGCGAAGCCCACCAGGGAGAAGCCCGGCGGCAGCAGACCGCGGTTGGCGAGGTCGTAGACGGCCGGCATGAGCTTCTTGCGGGACAGGTCACCGGTGACACCGAAGATGACCAGGCCGGACGGGCCCGCGATGCGGGGGAGCCGGCGGTCGCGGGGGTCGCGCAGCGGGTTCTCCCAGTCGGCGGCCGGGGCCACCGGGACGCGCACCTGCTCGGCCGCGCGGGCGGCGGCGGGCCGCTCCTTGGCCTTGCGCGTCTTGGGCTCGGTCTCGGCGGGGGCCGCCTTGACCTCGGCCTCGGCCGGGGCCTGCGCGGCCCCGGCTTCGGCGGGGGCCGACTTGGCCCCTGCTGACTTGCTTGCCATTACGCGTCCACTCCCTTGCTCTTCAGGGACTCGGTCACGGCGTCCAGCAGCTCCTGCCAGGCGGCCTCGAACTTGGCGACGGCCTCGTCCTCGAGCTGCTGGACGACCTCGTCGTAGGAGATGCCGAGCTTCTCCACGGCGGCGAGGTCGGCGCGGGCCTGCTCGTAGCGGCCGGTCACCGTGTCACCGGTGATGTCGCCGTGGTCGGCGGTGGCCTTGAGCGTGCCCTCGGGCATGGTGTTGACGGTGCCGGGGGCGACCAGCTCGTCCACGTACAGGGTGTCCTTGTACGCCGGGTCCTTCACACCGGTGGAGGCCCACAGCGGACGCTGCTTGTTGGCACCCGCCGCGGCGAGCGCCTGCCAGCGGTCGGAGGAGAAGACCTCCTCGTACGCCTCGTAGGCCAGACGGGCGTTGGCGAGGGCCGCGCGGCCCTTCAGGGCCAGGGCCTCGTCGGTGCCGAGGGCGGTCAGGCGCTTGTCGATCTCGGAGTCCACGCGGGACACGAAGAAGGACGCCACGGAGTGGATCCGCGACAGGTCGATGCCGCGCTCCTTGGCCTTCTCCAGGCCGGCCAGGTAGGCGGCCATGACCTCGCGGTAGCGCTCCAGGGAGAAGATCAGGGTCACGTTGACGCTGATGCCCAGGCCGATGACCTCGGTGATGGCCGGCAGACCCGCCTTGGTGGCCGGGATCTTGATCATCACGTTGGGGCGGTCGACCAGCCAGTTGAGCTGCTTGGCCTCGGCCACGGTGGCGACGGTGTTGTGGGCCAGACGGGGGTCGACCTCGATGGAGACCCGGCCGTCACGGCCCTCGGTGGCGTCGTACACGCCGCGCAGGATGTCGGAGGCGTCACGCACGTCGGCGGTCGTCATCATGCGGACGGCCTCGTCGACGGTCAGGCCGCGCACGGCCAGGTCGGTGAGCTGCTCCTCGTAACCCTCGCCCGAGCCGATGGCGGCCTGGAAGATGGAGGGGTTGGTGGTGACGCCGACGACGCCGCCGTCCGTCACCAGCTCGGCGAGGCTGCCCGAGGTGATCCGCTTGCGCGACAGGTCGTCCAGCCAGACCGAGACGCCCTCGTCGGCCAGACGCTTGAGGGAACCGGGGGTGCTGATTGCTTCGGTCACAGTGCTCATTCTTTCTTTGTCGCGTGGATCAGGCGCGCGCGGCGGCCAGCGATTCGCGGGCCACGGCGGCGACGTTCTCGGGGGTGAAGCCGTACTCGGCGAACAGGGTCTTGGCGTCGGCGGAGGCGCCGAAGTGCTCCAGGGAGACGATGCGGCCCGCGTCGCCCACGTAGCGGTACCAGGTCAGGCCGATGCCGGCCTCGACGGCCACACGCGCCTTGACGGCGGGCGGCAGGACGCTCTCGCGGTAGGCGCGGTCCTGCTGCTCGAACCACTCCACGGACGGCATGGAGACCACGCGCGTACCGATGCCCTCGGCCTCCAGGGCCTCACGGGCGGCCACGGCGAGGTGCACCTCGGAGCCGGTCGCGATGATGATCACCTCCGGGACCTCGGTCGAGGAGTCGGCGAGGACGTAGCCGCCCTTGGCCGCGTCCTCGTTCGGAGCGTACGTCGGGACACCCTGGCGGGTGAGCGCGAGTCCGTGCGGGGCCGGGTCGCTCGCGTGCCTCTTCAGGATCTCGGCCCAGGCGATGGCGGTCTCGTTGGCGTCCGCCGGGCGGACGACGTTGAGGCCCGGGATCGCGCGCAGCGAGGCCAGGTGCTCGACCGGCTGGTGGGTCGGGCCGTCCTCGCCGAGACCGATGGAGTCGTGCGTCCACACGTACGTCACCGGGAGCTGCATGAGGGCCGACATGCGGACGGCGTTGCGCATGTAGTCGGAGAACACCAGGAAGGTGCCGCCGTAGACGCGGGTGTTGCCGTGCAGGGCGATGCCGTTCATCTCGGCGGCCATGGAGAACTCGCGGATACCGAAGTGGACGGTACGGCCGTACGGGTTCGCCTCGGGCAGCGGGTTGCCCTCCGGGAGGAAGGAGCTGCTCGCGTCGATGGTGGTGTTGTTCGAGCCCGCGAGGTCGGCGGAGCCGCCCCACAGCTCGGGCAGGACCGGGCCGAGGGCCTGGAGGACCTTGCCGGAGGCGGCGCGGGTGGCGACCGAGGTGCCCTCCTCGAAGACCGGCAGGGCGTCCTGCCAGCCCTCGGGCAGCTCGCCCTTGGAGACGCGGTCGAACAGCTCGGCGCGCTCGGGCTGGGCGGTGCGCCACTCGGCGATCTTCTTGTCCCAGGCGGCGTGCGCCTCGGCACCGCGGTCCAGGGCGCGGCGGGCGTGGCGCAGGACCTCGTCGGAGACCTCGAAGGACTGCTCCGGGTCGAAGCCGAGAACGCGCTTGGTGGCCGCGATCTCCTCGGCGCCGAGGGCGGAGCCGTGGGACGCCTCGGTGTTCTTGGCGTTCGGGGCGGGCCAGGCGATGATCGTGCGCATCGCGATGATGGAGGGGCGCCCGGTCTCGGCCTTGGCGGCCGTCAGGGCCGCGTACAGGGCGGGGACGTCCACGTCGCCCTCGGCGGTGGGCTCGATGCGCTGGGTGTGCCAGCCGTAGGCCTCGTACCGCTTGAGGACGTCCTCGGAGAAGGCGGTCTCGGTGTCGCCCTCGATCGAGATGTGGTTGTCGTCGTAGAGGAAGACCAGGTTGCCGAGCTTCTGGTGGCCGGCGAGCGAGGACGCCTCGGCGGAGACGCCCTCCTCCAGGTCGCCGTCGGAGACGATCGCCCAGATGGTGTGGTCGAAGGGGGAGGTGCCGGCGGGGGCCTCCGGGTCGAACAGACCGCGCTCGTAGCGGGCGGCCATGGCCATGCCCACCGCGTTGGCGGCGCCCTGGCCGAGCGGTCCGGTCGTCGTCTCCACACCGGCCGTGTGCCCGTACTCCGGGTGCCCGGGCGTCTTCGAGCCCTGGGTGCGGAACGCCTTGAGGTCGTCCAGCTCCAGCTCGTAGCCCGCGAGGAAGAGCTGGGTGTACAGCGTCAGCGAGGTGTGTCCGGGCGACAGCACGAAGCGGTCACGGCCGGTCCACTCGGGGTCCGCCGGGTCGTGCTTCATCACCTTCTGAAAGATCGTGTACGCGGCAGGCGCGAGGCTCATCGCGGTGCCGGGGTGGCCGTTGCCGACCTTCTGCACGGCGTCGGCCGCGAGAAGCCGGGCCGTGTCGACGGCGCGACGGTCCAGATCGGTCCACTCGAAGCTCTCGGGTGTCTGCGTGCTCATCTTCAAGAAGTCCTCGTTCGAAGCATGGTTTCTGATCAAACGCGTTCAAACTTAAAAGTCTGACTTTTTCGCGGAAAGGTCGGGGTGTGTCAGCCTGTGGTGAATCTGGGACAACGAACGCGTGAGAGGGACGGCGCGAAAAGAACATGGCGGACAGAACCACTCAAGCCGCTCCGGGCGGTCGGCACGGCGAGGGCATCGCGACCTTCCCCTTCCCGACCGAGCTGGCGGTGGGCGGCGTCGGGATGCAGGTCGGCGCGATGGGCACCGATCACACCTGGCACGCCGACGCGCCGCTCGACCGCGTCCACCGCATCGACTTCCACGTGGTCATGCTCTTCACCGGGGGCCCCGTACGGCACATGATCGACTTCGCGGAGTACGAGGCGGGGCCCGGCGATCTGCTGTGGATCCGGCCCGGCCAGATCCACCGCTTCGACCGCACCAGCGAGTACCGGGGCACCGTCCTCAACATGCAGCCCGGCTTCCTCCCCCGCTCCACCGTCGAGGCCACCAACCTCTACCGCTACGACCTGCCTCCGCTGCTGCGCCCCGAACCCGACCGGCTCGCCGCGCTGCAGGCGTCCCTGGACCAGCTGCGCCGCGAGTACGAGGACACCACTACCCTCCCGCTCAGCCTGCACACCGCCGTCCTGCGGCACAGCCTGACGGCCTTCCTGCTGCGCCTGGCCCACCTCGCGGCCAGCTCCGCCGAGGCGTCCCGGCGCCAGGCCGACACCACCTTCACCCTCTTCCGCGACGCGGTCGAGAAGGGCTTCCCCACCAACCACAGCGTCAACGCCTACGCCGACGCCCTCGGTTACTCCCGCCGCACCCTGGTCCGCGCCGTCCGTGCCGCCACCGGCCAGACCCCCAAGGGCTTCATCGACCGCCGCGTCATCCTGGAGGCCAAGCGCCTCCTCGCCCACACCGACATGCCCATCGGCCGCGTCGGCGCCGCCGTCGGCTTCCCGGACAACGCCAACTTCTCCAAGTTCTTCCACCTCCACACGGGCCAGACCCCGGTGGCTTTCCGGGCGGAGCTGCGCTGAGGCGGGCGCACCTACGCGGGTGCCGCCGGGAGGAAGGTCCTCCTGGCGGCACCCGCGGGTCCGTGATCCCCCGTCAGTGGGCGAAGCCGAACCAGTTCACGTTCACGAAGTCGGCCGGCTGGCCGCTGCTGAAGGTGAGGTAGACGTCGTGCTTGCCCGTCACCGAGGAGATGTTGGCCGGGACCGTGCGCCAGGTCTGCCAGCCGCCGGTGTTGCCGACGGCGAAGCTGCCGACGGGGGCGTTGGAGCGGCTGTCCAGACGGACCTCGACCAGGCCGCTGACGCCGTCGGGGGCGCCGCTGGCCACGCGGGCCTTGAACTGGGTGGCCGGGGTGGAGCCGAAGTCCACGCCCTTGTAGAGCGCCCAGTCCCCGTTCGAGACATAGCCGAGGTCCTGGCCGCCGCCGGAGTCGGTGGTGGACTCGGTGGTGGTGCCGGACTGGCTGTCGTAGGACTCGGCCTGGATGGTGCCGTAGGCGTCACGGCTGCCGCCGGAGGGCGGGGGAGTGGTGCCGCCGTCACCGGACTGGAGGACCTGGACGTAGTCCACGGTCATCGGGTGCCCCGGCTCGGTGCCGCCGTCGGGTCCGCCGCCGAAGGCGCCCGGGAAGCCGCCGCCCATCGCCACGTTGAGGATGACGAAGTAGCCGTGGTTGGTGGCGTTGGCCCAGGTGGTCGCGTCCACCTGGTTCGCCTTGACGGTGTGGAAGTTGACGCCGTCGAGGTAGAAGCGGACCTCCTCGGGGCTCGTGGAGCGGTCCCACTCCATCGCGTAGGTGTGGAAGCCCGCCTGACAGGAGGTGCCGGTGCAGGACGTCGAACCGCCGATCCCGGTGGTCTCGTTGCACGGGCCGCCCGGGTTGGTGCCGCAGTGCACGGTGGACCAGTCGGTGTTCAGGCCCTGGACGTTCTCCATGATGTCCAGCTCGCCCACACCCGGCCAGTTCCAGTAGTTGCCCCGGAACGGCGCGCCGAGCATCCAGAACGCGGGCCAGTAGCCCTTGGCCGCCGCGCCCGTGACGTTGGGCAACTGGATGCGCGCCTGCACGCGCAGCTTGCCGCCGGCCGGGGGCTGGAAGTCGGTGCGCCTGGTCTCGATGCGGCCCGAGGTCCAGTTGCCGGAGGCGTCGCGGCGCGGGGTGATCAGCAGATTGCCGTTGCCGTCCAGGGCGACGTTGCTGGTGCTCGAGGTCATCGTCTCGACCTCGCCGGTACCCCAGCCCGCCGCGCCGCCGGGGTACGAGGTCCCGGTGTCGTACTGCCAGTCGGAGGTGTTGACGCCGGAACCGGCCGCGCCGTCGAAGTCGTCCAGGAAGACCTGGCTCCAGCCGGAGGAGGGCGCGGGCGCGGAGGCGTCGGCGGGGGCGACGCCCGTCGCCGCCGCCACGGCCGCAAGGCCCAGCGTGCCGATGGCCGCGACGAGGGCCCGGCGGACGGAGTACCGGCGTCTGCCGACCGCGCGCGGCATACCGGAGGTTTCGCTCATGGGGGTGCCTTCCGGGTACGGGGAGAAAGTGCTGCGGGTGCCCTTGAGAGCGCTCTCAAGGTGCCGCCAATGTGCTCCGCGGCCCTGCGGGCGTCAAGGGTTGAAACAAGGAAACTCCTTGCGGGGCACGGGAGTTCACGCTCTGAAGCCGCCCGTACCGGAGCAGATCGCGCCGGGTCCGCCCCGCGCGTGCCATGATCCGGGAAGGTGACCGGTGGCGGCGCGCGAAGGGTACGGACGTGAGGCTGACGATTCTGGGAGGCGGCGGATTCCGCGTGCCGCTCGTGTACGGCGCGCTGCTCGGCGACCGTGGCGCGGGACGGGTCACCGACGTCGTGCTGTACGACACGGACGCGGCGCGGCTGCGGACCGTGACGCGGGTGCTGGGCGAACAGGCGGCCGGGGTGGCGGACGCTCCGCGCGTCACGGCCACCATCGATCTCGACGAGGCCCTGCGCGGAGCCGACTTCGTGTTCTCCGCGATCCGGGTCGGGGGACTGCGGGGCCGCGCGGAGGACGAGCGGGTCGCGCTGGCCGAGGGGGTGCTCGGACAGGAGACCGTCGGGGCGGGCGGCATCGCCTACGGGCTGCGGACCGTCCCCGTCGCGGACGCCATCGCCCGCCGTGTGGCCCGGCTCGCGCCGGACGCCTGGGTCATCAACTTCACCAATCCGGCCGGTCTCGTCACCGAGGCCATGTCCCGCCACCTGGGTGACCGCGTCATCGGCATCTGCGACTCCCCGGTCGGCCTCGGCCGCCGTATCGCCCGCGTGCTCGGTGCCGATCCGCGCGAGGCGTTCGTGGACTACGTCGGCCTCAACCACCTGGGCTGGGTGCGGGGGTTGCGCGTCGCAGGACGCGACGAACTCCCGCGTCTGCTCGCCGACCCCGCGCTGCTCGGCTCGTTCGAGGAGGGCCGCCTCTTCGGCACCGACTGGCTCCAGTCCCTCGGCGCGATCCCCAACGAGTACCTGCACTACTACTACTTCAACCGCGAGACCGTACGCGCCTACCGGGAAGCCGAGTCGACCCGCGGCGCCTTCCTCGGCGAGCAGCAGGCGCGCTTCTACGCCGAGGCCGCCGACCCGGGTGTCTCCGCCCTCGCCGCCTGGGACCGCACCCGCGCCGAGCGCGAGGCGACGTACATGGCGGAGAACCGGGAGAGCGCGGGCGCGGGCGAGCGGGAGGAGGAGGACCTGTCCGGCGGATACGAGCAGGTCGCCCTCGCCCTGATGCGGGCAGTCGCCCGTGACGAGCGCACGACCCTGATCCTCAACGTCCGCAATCGCACGACGCTTTCGGCCCTCGACGCCGACGCGGTCATCGAAGTCCCCTGCCAGGTCGGCGCCGACGGCGCCCACCCCCTCGCCACCGACCCGCTGCCCGGCCACGCCACCGGTCTGGTCTGCGCGGTCAAGGCAGTGGAGCGGGAGGTGCTGGCCGCCGCGGGGTCGGGCTCGCGGGCGAGCGCGGTCAAGGCGTTCGCGCTGCATCCACTGGTCGACTCGGTGAACGTCGCCCGCCGTCTCCTCGACGGCTACACCGCCGTCCACCCCGAACTGGCCTATCTGACCTAGGGGTTTCCGAGGCAGGACGGAGGGCCGCTCCGCCGAGCGGCCCTCCGCCGTACGCGACGTGACCTCAGCCGGTGAAGCCGGCCGTGATCGACGTGAACTGCCAGGTGCTCTGGCTGATGCCGGAGCAGTTGCTCACCACGCCGCCGCCGGGGCAGGACCGGTCACGGTTGACCGCCCAGTAGGCGAGGCGGGCGATGTGGTGGGAGTTGGACCAGTCCTTGATCTGGGTCCAGATGGCGGGTGTCGTGTTCTCCTGCTGGTCGGACAGGCCGTTCATGCCGGAGATCCCGATGTGGGAGTACGCCGTACTGTCGTCCCAGCCGAACGTGGACTTGAGCTTGTTCTTCAGGCCCTCGGCCGCGTTGACGGTGTTGCCGTACATGTCCGAGCCGCCGCCGAAGTCGAACGGCATGATGGTGAACACGTCGATGTTGGCGTTCAGCGACTGCGCCTGCTCGATCAGCCGGTTGCCGTAGTAGGTCGGGCCGGTGGTCGAGGTGCCGAAGGTGACGATGGTCTTCAGGCCGGGGTTGTTGGCCTTGACCGTCTTCAGCGCGGTCAGGATCTTCGCCTGCACGGCCTCGTTCTCGAACTCGTCCGTGTTCTCGATGTCCATGTCGATCGCCTTGAGCCCGTAGGCGTCGATCACCTTCTGAAGGGCACCCGCGAGCGCGCTCGCCGAGGAGCAGTTGGCGCCGAGCTTGCTGCCCTGCCAGCCACCGAAGGAGGGGACGACGTCACCGCCCGCCGAGCGGATCTGGTTGATCGCGGTCTGGTCGGCGCCGCCGGTCAGCGGCCTGCTGCCGTCCCAGGAGGGGTTGCAGCCGCCGGAGTCGAGGACGAACGCCATCGTGAACCACTTGATCCCGGTCGCGCTCATCACGGTCTGCGGGTTCGGCGGATCGCCCCAGCCCTCGTAGAGGTACGGCGCGGCCTGCTTGAAGCCGCCGCCCCCGCCCCCGGAGCCCGCGTCCGTCGTCACGGTCACGGAGTTGGACGCCCCGGAGACGTTCCCGGCCGCGTCCCGCGCCTTCACGGTGAAGGTGTACGACGTGCTCGGCGACAGCCCGCTGACGGTGGCCGACGTGCCCGCCACGCTGAGGAGCTGGTTGGAGCCGCTGTAGATGTCGTAGGCGGTCACGCCGACGTTGTCGGTGGCGGCGTTCCACTTCAGCGACACGCTGGAGGAGGTCTTGCCGGTGGAGGCGAGCCCGCTCGGCGCGCTCGGCGCCTGGGTGTCACCGCCGCCCCCGCCGCCCGGGCCGTCCAGGTTGATGTCGTCGGCCCAGTAGGTGCCCTGCGCGTACCAGCCGTGCACATAGATCTTGGCGCTGGTCTGCGAGGCGCCCGTGGTGAAGGAGAGGCTGAGCTGGCTGTAGGCGGACGGTGAGGTGGTCCAGGTGGAGGCGCCGCCGTCGACGCCGAGGTAGACGTACGAACCGCGGACCCAGCCGCTGAGCGCGTAGGTGGTGTTCGGCTTGACCGCGACCGTCTGGCTGCACTGGGCGTTGTCGCTGTCGCTCACCGCGCCCTGGAGGGCCTTGGAGCCGCCGTGCACGGGGGAGGAGACGACCGAGCCGAGGTTGCCCGTACAGGTCCACGGCGACAGACTCCCCGACTCGAAGCCGGGGTTGGTGAGGACGTTGGCCGCCTGCGCGGTGCCCGGCAGGGCGATGGCCCCGCCGAGGGCGAGGGCGGCGGAACCGAGCAGAGCGAGAAGCCGGCGTCTGGGACGCCCGAATGGATGACGCACGCGATCTCCCTGTGGGGATGGAGGTGTCCGGGAGTGCACAGAGTGCGAAGGAGGTGCGTCGTCCAAAGTGGTATGGACCAATTCAACTGTCAAGCCATTGAACCGAATTGGCCCATACCAAGAGACCTCGGAGGGGAGGCCGGGGTGCTCAGGAGAGCGGCAGCGCCTCGGCGCGTGCCGTCGCCTGCTGGGCGGGCGCCGGGGCGACGGGCAGCAGCACCTCCGCCTCCTCGGTGCGCTGCCGGGGCACCGACACCGGGCGCAGCGGACGCGCCCCGGACACCGTCGTGTAGTCCTGCCCGAGGAACGGCGGCTCGATCACGCCCGGGTCCTCGCCCATGGCCAGCTGCACAGCCGCCCAGGGTGCGTTGACCCCGCACAACGCGAGCTGGTGCAGCCCGCCCGCCGCACGGGTGTTCACGTCGAGCAGCACCGGACGGTCCTCGAACATGCGGAACTGGATGTTGGACAGATGGTGCAGCCCGAAGCCCTCCGCGATCAGCCGCGCGGGCTCCAGCCAGCGCTCGTCCAGGGTGAACCCGCGCCGCCTGCCGTTCTTGGTGCGGCCGATCGACAGCCGGATGCGGTTGTCCGTGCCGGTCAGGCAGTCCACCGACACCTCCGGCTGCTCCAGCCTCGGCATCACCAGCCAGTCCACCGCCTCCTCGGCCCGCCGCAGCGCCTCGACCACCAGGTCGAGCTGGACGTACGGCCCGGGGAAGCCGCTCAGGTGTGTGAGCGAGAAGGGCGAACGGGTGATCACCCGGAAGCCGACCCCGCCCGCACCGGCCGCGGGCTTGAAGCACGCCTTGTGCCCGGCCTCCTCCAACTCCTCCACAGCGGACACGAGTTCGGCTGCCGTGCGCACCCGCCACCACGGTGGCACCGCGACACCCACCGAGGTGACCGCCTCGTACGCCGTCGCCTTGTCCTCGAAGACCGCCACCGCCTCCGGCGTCGGCGCGAGCAGCGCGGTGCCCGCCGCCTCGAACTCGGCGCGGTGCGCCACGATCGCCGTCTGGTGCAGCCGGGGCACGAACACGTCGATGCCGCGCCGGGCGCACTGGTCGAGCGCGAACTCGACGTATCCGGCCGGGGACAGTCCCTCCGGCTCCAGGTCGGCGGTGTCGGCGGCGGCCAGCACGGGCGAGTCCGGGTCGCCGTGCGTGGCGTGGATCTCCACCGCGCGGTCGCTCGGGTTTCTGCGGAGCTGATCCATGAAGAACACGTTCTCCGCGTACGTGCGGTTGAGCCATACGCGTACGCGAGAGACCATGCGGGCCGCCTTTCGGGGTTTTCGGGCACGACTCAGCGGCCCGTGCCCGGGCAGGGAGGAGGAAGGGTCACCAAAACGCCCTGGAGAAGGGGAGGTTGGGCGCTGATGTTGGGGCGATCATACGGCCTGTGGTGGTGTGCGCGTGCAACGCGCGTGTTACGGATCGGCGGCCCGGCGAGAGCCCTTCGGCGCCGGCCCCGTCTTGCCCGGTGGGGGCGGATGTGCTGGGGTGAAATCCGCGTCGCGCCCGCTGCCTGGGGAGGTCCTGTCCGGTGATCGAGGAACTGCTTCCGGAGTCCGTGGTGGCCGTGGAGGCGTTCGGCGAACCGAGGGACGCGGACAGCGCGCTCTTCCCCGAGGAACGGCCGCTGGTGGCCCGCGCGGTGGCCAAGCGCCGCCGCGAGTTCGCCTCCGTACGCGTCTGCGCCCGGCACGCCATGGAGAAGCTGGGTGTACCGCCCGCGCCCGTGCTCACCGGAGAGCGCGGCGCCCCGGTCTGGCCCGAGGGACTGACCGGCAGCATGACCCACTGCGACGGCTACCGTGCCGCCGCCCTCGTCCGCACCGGCGAACTGGCCTCCCTCGGCATCGACGGCGAGACGCACGCGGCCCTGCCCGACGGTGTCCTCGACGCCATCGCCCTGCCCGGTGAGCGCGAGCGGCACCGGGCGCTCGCCGCGGCCCGGCCCGAGGTGCACTGGGACCGGCTGCTGTTCAGCGCCAAGGAGTCCGTGTACAAGGCGTGGTTCCCGCTGACGCGGGCATGGCTCGACTTCGCCGAGGCGGACATCGAGCTGCTGCCCGGGGCGGACGGCGCCGCTCGCGGAGCCTTCCACGCCCGGCTGCTGGTGCCGGGACCGGTGGTGGCAGGCGTGCGGCTGGCCGGGTTCCAGGGGCGGTGGGTGATCGGGCAGGGCCTGGTGCTGACGGCGGTGCCGGTGCCGCACGGCTGAGCATCGGTGCCCGGTGCCCGGTGCCCGGTGCCCGGTGCCTTGAGGGGCACCACCCCCTCCGGGCACGCACCAGCTCCCCATCCAGGTCTCACCCCTCCGGGCACCAGCTCCCCACCAGCCGGAAGAACTCCTCCTCGTTCCCCGCGAGCCCGGCGCCCGCGAGCGCCCGCTCCGCCTCCGCCAGAACCGTCGGCGGTACGACCGCGGGCCCGGGCCCGGCCGCCGCCGGGCCGTCGAACGCGGCGCGCACGGTGTGCAGCAGCCGCAGATACGCCTGGACGGCGGTGCGCTCACGGTCGGTCAGTACGGCGGTGGCCATCGGTCGGCTCTCCCCGGCTCGGCGTCATGGATCACGCGCGCTGCGGCGCACGGGTCCAGCTTGCCGTCCGCCACTGACAACGCCCCCGCGCGCGCAGCGCGGGTGTCGCCCGGTCGGCGCAGGGCGCGGCCGGTGCCGTAGGCCATGTGGGCGGGGGAGCGGGGGAAGCGTCGCGGTCAGCCCTGCGGGCCCGGGTATCCGAGCGAGGTGCTGATGCGGCCCGCCACGTCGTCCCGGATCACCGGGCCACTCAGCGACGAACCACTCATCCGCGTACGGCACTTGCTGGCGAGGAGCAGCCCGAAGGTCTCAGCGTCGCGCTCCGCGTCCAGGTCGAAGCGGGTCCGCGCGGCCACCCGTTGCACCGCCGCCTGGAGCGCGGCCGGGTCGGGGTCGTCGGCCAGCAGCCGGGTGGCCACGCCCACCCCGAGGCCCTCGACGTGGTGATCGCAGTGCCCGGCCTGCATGTGCCACAGCTCGTGCCCGAGGATCACCAACTGGTGGTCGGGAGCGGTGCGTTCCTCCACCACGACCAGGTCGCGGTCGGTCATGTCCAGCCACAGCCCGCTGGCGGTGCCGGGCGGGAAGACGGCCGTACGGAACTGCACCGGGCGGCCGCGCCGGTGGCTCATCGCCCCGCACAGCGCGCGGTACAGCTCGGGCGGCGGAACCGGCGCGGGCAGGGCCAGTTGCCCGACCAGCTCGGTACAGAGCCGCCGCATGTCCTTGCCGATGCCCCTCACGCGGCTCACGACTCGGGCTGCCGGACGCTCTCCAGGAGCATGTCGAGCCACTCGGCGACCTTGTCCCGGTGCTGGTCTGTGGGGAGTTGGGCGGCCCGCCAGGCGATCCCGCGCACCCCGTGGTCCTGGAGCAGCCGCTCCAGCGGGTCCTCGGCCGTGCTCGTCGCGGCCCGCTCCCGGTCCGCGAGGCGCTGGAGCAGTTCCTGCTCGGTGTACTGGAGCGCGCTCGCCAGCGCCTCGGGGTCCTCGGCGGTCAGGAAGCCCGCGTGCACCCGGAAGAACCGCTGGAGCGCGTCGCAGTGCTCCATGGTGGGGCGCCGGTCGCCGTTGATGAGGGCACCGGCCTGCTGCCGGGACATGCCCGCGCCGTCGGCGATCTCCTGCTGGGTGTACTTGCGTCCGCCCGGCTTCAGCCGGGTGCGGCGCAGCAGGTCGAGGCGCTGCAGAAAACGGGCCTGCACGTCCGGCTCGCCCGCGGGGCGTCCGCCGAGCAGGGCCCTGACCACCGGCTCCGGAACACCGCTGGCGACCGAGAGCCGCCCGGTGTCGAAGACCTCGGCGTGCGGTACGCCCAGCCGGTCGGCGAGGGCGGTGACGCGGGCGAGGACGGCGGGCAGCTGAGCGGTCGCCGCGGCGCCCGGATTCTCGTAGCCATCCGTCACCGACAGAACTCCTACGTCTCTCAAGGCAAGTCTCCGGGGCCGTGGACCGACGCGTCCGCGTCCGCGTCCGTCACCGCCGGCCGCGAGTGAACTTCCCGGAGAGTAGCCGGTCGTTCGAACTCGCATCCAGGTCTCGCCACAACTGTGGCGAATTTCGGCCGTCAACAGGCATGGAATGCCACGATAGTTGACACGGCTCTCGTCCGGGCCCCAGGATCGCAGGGCCGCGAGAAGGCGGCCGAGGCAAGAGGGGTGACCTCTCGATGGCACACCAGGCAGGAGGGCGGCGGCCGGCGGCGCGGCCCGTCCCCGAGAGCTCCGAGACACGGGCGTATCTCGAGGACTACGCCGCCGTGGTGGAGGCTGCCCCGTTCCCGTCGCTGCTCGTGGACCACCGCTGGAACGTGCTGCTGGCCAACGGCGCCTTCGCCACGCTCTTCGGGGACGTGCGCCCCCATCCCACCGCGATGCCCGGCGACAACTTCCTGCGCTTCGTCCTCTTCCATCCCGACGCGGCCCAGGTGCTCGGCGAGCACGAGGCGGGCTGGTGCCTGCCGATGCTGGTCCAGTTGAAGTCCGCGATGGAGGGCTACGGCCACGACCACGAACTCCAGGCGATACGCCGGGACGTGGCCCACGACCCGCTCATGGAGGCCGCCTACCGGCAGGGCCTGCCGCACTGGATACGCGCGGTCGGGGAGTCGGCGGCCCGGCTCGACGGTGCCGTACGGCTGCTGCACCACCCCGACCCGCGCCGGGGCACCGCCGAGTGCCGCATCGTCGACGAGACCCCGCCCCTCCTGCGCGAGCTGGGCCACCGCCGGCTGACGATGATCCCGCGCGAGCCCGCCACTCCCACGCACCGGGCCCGGCTGACGGTCGTCCCGCCCGCACAGACCTGACCCGGCCCCGTCGGTGTTCAGGTCACCGACGGCGCCGGGTCTTCCGTCGCGGCGGTGATCCCTCTTCCCGGACCGCCGATCACCTCTGTCACCGTTACGCAAGCCGCTTGCATAACTTGCGCTACTCTTGCGCGCATGACGCGACGACTTGCGGAAGTGGCGAAGAAGGTCGGGGTCAGCGAGGCCACGGTCAGCCGGGTGCTCAACGGCAAACCCGGAGTCTCCGAAGCCACCCGGCAGTCGGTCCTCACCGCCCTCGACGTCCTCGGCTACGAGCGGCCCACCCAGTTGCGCGGCGAGCGCGCCCGGCTCGTCGGCCTGGTCCTGCCCGAGCTGCAGAACCCGATCTTCCCCGCGTTCGCCGAGGTCATCGGGGGCGCGCTGGCACAGCTCGGGCTCACCCCGGTGCTCTGCACCCAGACCAAGGGCGGCGTCTCCGAGGCGGACTACGTGGAGCTGCTGCTCCAGCAACAGGTGTCGGGCGTCGTCTTCGCCGGCGGTCTCTACGCGCAGGCCGACGCCCCGCACGACCACTACCGCAGGCTCGCCGAGCGCAAGGTGCCCGTGGTGCTGGTCAACGCGGCGATAGAGCACCTCGGTTTCCCGGGCGTGTCCTGCGACGACGCGGTCGCCGTCGAACAGGCGTGGCGCCATCTGGCCTCCCTCGGTCACGAGCGCATCGGACTGCTGCTCGGCCCCGCCGACCATGTGCCGTCCGCCCGCAAACTCGCCGCCGCCCGCGCCCTGGCGGGTGACCTGCCGGACTCCCGCGTGGCCCGCGCCATCTTCTCCATCGAGGGCGGCCACGCCGCCGCCTCCCGGCTGATCGACCACGGCGTCACCGGGATCATCTGCGCCAGCGACCCGCTCGCCCTCGGTGCCGTAAGGGCCGCCCGACGCAAGGGACTCGACGTGCCCGGGCAGGTCTCGGTGGTCGGCTACGACGACTCGGCGTTCATGAACTGCACCGAACCCCCGCTCACCACCGTGCGCCAGCCCATCGAGGCCATGGGCCGCGCCGCCGTGGAACTGCTGAACGCGCAGATCGGCGGCACCGCCGTACCCGCCGAGGAGTTGCTGTTCGAGCCCGAGCTGGTGGTCCGCGGCTCCACCGGACAGGCCCCGCGCGACTGAGATCCGGGCCGCCATCCCGGAGATTCGGTCGACTGTCGAATAATTACAGATTCTGCGCGACATCTTGCGGGCTCCTGTCGGCGGTGCTTGAGTGTGCGGCGCCCACTGCTCCCGCCGTGAGTGCCCGCCACACCTGTGCGCGGCACCCATGGCTCCGCCATGAGGGGTCCACCGATGAGAAGCACCGGGTTCCGCCGCACCCTCGCCGCGATCGGCGTCTGTTCCTCCCTCGCGCTCACCGCCGCCGCGTGCGGATCGGGCGACGACGACAGCTCGGCGGGCGGGAAGACCCGCATCACCGTCAACTGCGAGCCGCCCAAGAGCGCCAAGACCGACCGCGCCTTCTTCGAGCAGGACATCGCGGCCTTCGAGAAGCAGAACCCGGACATCGACGTCGTCGCGCACGACGCCTTCCCCTGCCAGGACCCCAAGACCTTCGACGCCAAACTCGCCGGCGGCCAGATGGAGGACGTGTTCTACACCTACTTCACCGACGCCCGCCATGTCGTCGACATCCACCAGGCCGCGGACCTCACGCCGTACCTGAAGGACCTCAAGACCTACGACTCGATCCAGAAGCAGCTTCGGGACATCTACACCGTCGACGGCAAGGTCTACGGCATCCCGCGCACCGGCTACTCCATGGGCCTGCTCTACAACCGCGCCCTCTTCAAGAAGGCCGGCCTCGACCCCGACAAGCCCCCGGCCACCTGGGACGAGGTCCGCGCCGCCGCCAAGAAGATCGCCGCACTCGGCAACGGCACCGTCGGATACGCCGACTACAGCGCCCAGAACCAGGGCGGCTGGCACTTCACCGCCGAGCTGTACTCCCAGGGTGGCGACGTGGTCAGCGCCGACGGCAAGAAGGCCACCGTCGACACCCCCGCGGGCCGCGCCGTCCTCCAGAACCTGCACGACATGCGCTGGAACGACGACTCCATGGGCAGCAAGCAGCTCCTCGTCATCAACGACGTGCAGCAGCTCATGGGCTCGGGCAAGCTCGGCATGTACCTCTCCGCGCCGGACAACATCCCGATCCTGGTGAAGGAGAAGGGCGGCTCCTACAAGGACCTCGCGCTCGCCCCCATGCCCGGCGGCAAGGGCACGCTCATCGGCGGCGACGGCTACATGTTCAACAAGAAGGACACTCCCGCCCAGATCCGCGCCGGACTGAAGTGGCTCGACCACATGTTCCTCACCCCCGGAGAGGGCTTCCTCGGCGACTACGCCCGCGCCAAGAAGAACGACGCCCCCGTGGGCCTGCCCGAGCCGCGTCTGTTCACCGGCGCCGCCGACGCCAAGGACCAGCAGGTGAAAAAGGCCAACGCCAACGTCCCGGTGGAGAACTACCAGGCGTTCCTCGACGGCAACCACAGCCTGGAGCTGAAGATCGAACCGCCGCACGCCCAGCAGATCTACTCCGTCCTCGACGGGGTGGTCTCCGCCGTCCTCACCAAGAAGGACGCGGACATCGACCAACTGCTGGGGGACGCGTCCGGCAAGATCGACGGCATCCTCGCCCGGAGCTGACGCCATGACGAAGACGGCCGAGCGGCGGCCCCCCGCGGCCTCCGCCCTCCCGGCCCCGCCCGCCGCCGCCCCGGCGGGTGGCGGCCGGAGCCGCCGGGTCCTGCTCGACCAGGCCCGCGCCTACGCCTTCCTGCTCGGCGGGCTGATCTGCTTCGCCCTGTTCTCCTGGTACCCGGCGATCCGCGCCGTCGTCATCGCCTTCCAGAAGTACACCCCCGGCTCCCCGCCCGAGTGGGTCGGCACCGCCAACTTCACCCACGTCCTGGACGACCCGGAGTTCGGCGCCGCCTGGCGCAACACCCTCACCTTCACCCTGCTCGCGCTGCTCCTCGGCTTCGCCGTCCCCTTCGTCCTCGCCCTCGTCCTCAACGAACTCCGCCACGCCAAAGCCTTCTTCAGGGTCGTCGTCTACCTGCCGGTGATGATCCCGCCCGTGGTCAGCGCCCTGCTGTGGAAGTGGTTCTACGACCCCGGCGCGGGCCTCGCCAACGAGACGCTGCGCGCCCTGCACCTGCCCACCTCGAACTGGTCCAACGGCACCGACACCGCGCTGATCTCCCTGGTCATCGTGGCGACCTGGGCCAACCTCGGCGGGACCGTGCTCATCTACCTCGCCGCGCTCCAGTCCATCCCCGGCGAGCTGTACGAGGCCGCCGAACTCGACGGCGCGAACCTGCTCCAGCGCATCCGGCACGTCACGATCCCGCAGACCCGGTTCGTGATCCTGATGCTGATGCTCCTTCAGATCATCGCCACCATGCAGGTGTTCACCGAACCCTTCGTCATCACCGGCGGTGGTCCGGAGAGCGCGACCGTGACCGTCCTCTACCTGATCTACAAGTACGCCTTCCTCTACAACGACTTCGGCGGGGCGTGCGCCCTCAGCGTCATGCTGCTCGTCCTGCTGGGCGCCTTCTCCGCCGTCTACCTGCGGCTCACCCGCAGTGAGGGGGACGCGTGAACGCCTTTACCGAGGAGGCCACATGAGCACCCGCACCGAGGGGGAAGCATGAGCACCCGCACCCTCGTCTCCCCGGCAACCCTCGCCCGTCCGCGCGGAAGGGCCGTCTACTGGACGGTGTTCACGGCCGTCGCCGTCCTCTTCGTGCTCGCCTTCCTCTTCCCCGTGTACTGGATGGCCTCCGGCGCGATGAAGTCCCCGGACGAGATCGCCCGCACGCCGCCCACCCTCGTGCCCCACCACTGGCACCTCGCCGGATACACCGACGCCTGGGACCTGATGCAGCTCCCGGAGCACCTGTGGAACACGGTGGTGCAGGCGGCCGGCGCCTGGGCGTTCCAGCTCGTGTTCTGCACGGCCGCCGCCTATGCCCTCTCCAAGCTGCGCCCCGCCTTCGGCAAGGTGGTCCTCGGCGGCATCCTCGCCACCCTGATGGTCCCGGCGCAGGCCCTGGTCGTCCCCAAGTACCTGACCGCCGCCGACCTGCCCGTCCTCCACACCAGTCTGCTCAACGACCCGCTCGCCATCTGGCTGCCCGCCGTCGCCAACGCCTTCAACCTCTACCTGCTCAAGCGGTTCTTCGACCAGCTCCCGCGCGACGTCCTGGAAGCGGCCGAGATCGACGGCGCGGGCAAGCTGCGCATCCTGTGGTCGGTCGTGCTGCCCATGTCCCGGCCGGTCCTCGGCGTGGTGTCGATCTTCGCGCTGGTCGCCGTCTGGCAGGACTTCCTGTGGCCGCTCATGGTCTTCTCCGACACCGACAAGCAGCCCATCAGCGTGGCCCTGGTTCAGCTGTCGCAGAACATCCAGCTGACCGTGCTCGTCGCCGCGATGGTGATCGCGAGCATCCCCATGGTGGCCCTGTTCCTCGTCTTCCAGCGGCACATCATCGCCGGGATCAGCGCGGGCAGCACCAAGGGCTGACCCGGGCCCGATCGCAAGGGTGACCCGGCCCCCCGACAGAAAGGCACGCACCGTGGCACAGCCCACCCCTGCCCGCGCGACCGACGACTGGTGGCGCTCGGCCGTCATCTACCAGGTCTACGTCCGCAGCTTCGCGGACGGCGACGGCGACGGCACCGGGGACCTCGCCGGGGTCCGCGCCAAGCTGCCCTACCTCGCCGAACTCGGCGTGGACGCACTGTGGTTCAACCCCTGGTACGTCTCCCCGATGAAGGACGGCGGCTACGACGTCGCCGACTACCGTGCCGTCGACCCCGCCTTCGGCACCCTCGCGGACGCCGAGAAGCTCATCGCCGAAGCGAGCGAACTCGGCATCCGCACCATCGTCGACATCGTGCCCAACCACGTCTCGGATCAGCATCCTTGGTTCCGCGCCGCCCTCGCTGCCGGCCCCGGCAGCCCCGAGCGCGAGCTGTTCCACTTCCGTCCCGGACGCGGCGAGAACGGTCAACTACCCCCCAACGACTGGCCGTCGCAGTTCGTGGGCTCCACCGAGCCGGTGTGGACCCGGCTGCCCGACGGCGACTGGTACCTCCACCTGTTCACCCCCGAACAGCCCGACCTCAACTGGGCCCACCCCGCCGTCCGCCGCGAGCACGAGGACATCCTGCGCTTCTGGTTCGAGCGCGGCGTGGCGGGCGTCCGCATCGACTCCGCCGCCCTGCTCGCCAAGGACCCCGACCTGCCCGACCTGGCCTCGGACCCCGACCCGCACCCCTTCGTCGACCGCGACGAACTCCACGCGATCTACCGCTCCTGGCGCACGGTCGCCGACTCCTACGGCGCGATGTTCGTCGGCGAGGTCTGGCTCCCCGACGCCGAACGCTTCGCCCGCTACCTGCGCCCCGACGAACTTCAAACCGCCTTCAACTTCGCCTTTCTGTCCTGCCCTTGGAACGCGGAAGGACTCCGCTCCGCCATCGACTCCACCCTCGCCGAGCACGCCCCCGTCGGCGCCCCCGCCACCTGGGTGCTCTGCAATCACGACATCACCCGCACCGTCACCCGCTACGGCCGCGAGCACACCGGATTCGACTTCGCCACCAAGGAGTTCGGCACCCCCACCGACCTCGACCTCGGCACCCGCCGCGCCCGCGCCGCCGCCCTGCTCTCGCTCGCCCTGCCCGGCTCGGTGTACCTCTACCAGGGCGAGGAACTGGGCCTGCCCGAGGCGGACATCCCGCGCGAGCGCATCCAGGACCCGATGTACTTCCGCTCCGGCGGCACCGATCCGGGGCGCGACGGCTGCCGTGTCCCGCTGCCCTGGTCGGCGGGGGAGCCGTACGCGGGTTTCGGCTCGCGCGAGGAGCCCTGGCTGCCGCAGCCCGCCGGCTGGGAGGCGTACGCCGCCGACCGGCAGCGCGCGGACCCGCACTCCATGCTCACCCTCTACCGCGAGGCCATCGCCGCCCGCCCCGCCTTCGACGAAGGACCGCTCACCTGGCTTCCCGCCCCCCAGGGCGTGCTCGCCTTCGCCCGCGCGGACGGCGCGCTCTGCGTGGTCAACCTCTCCGACGCCCCCGCCGAGCTGCCCGCGCACTCCGAACTCCTGCTCAACAGCGGTCCCTTGGACGACGAGGGCCGACTGCCGCAGGACACCGCGGTCTGGCTGCGCGCCTGACCGCACCCGCACACCCCTGCTATCCCCGGCACCCCCCCCCACGAAGGGATCAGCACATGGACAGCAGCACCGCCAAGCACCTCAGACTGCCCGCCGTCGGCGCGGCCGTCGCCCTCGCCGCCGGCATGATCGTCGCCGTGGCACCCGCCGCCCACGCCGCCTCGGGGGCGAGCCTGCCCTTCACCTCCGTCGAGGCGGAATCCGCGACCAGCACGGGGACGAAGGTCGGCCCCGACTACACCCAGGGCACCGTCGCCTCGGAGGCGTCCGGACGCCAGGCCGTACGGCTCACCTCCGGGCAGCGCGTGGAGTTCACCGTGCCGCGCGCGGCCAACGCCGTGAACCTCTCCTACAACGTCCCCGACGGCCAGTCGGGCTCACTGGACGTGTACGTCAACGGGACCAAGATCTCCAAGACGCTCCCGGTGACCTCCAAGTACTCCTACATCGACACCAGTTGGATTCCAGGCGCGAAGACACACCACTTCTTCGACAACTCCCGGCTGCTGCTCGGCCAGAACCTCCAGGCCGGGGACAAGGTGGCGTTCCAGTCGACCGGCACCCAAGTGACCGTGGACGTGGCCGACTTCGAGCAGGTCGGCGCGGCCGCCTCGCAGCCGGCCGGGTCGGTGTCCGTCGTCTCCAAGGGCGCGGACCCGAGCGGCGGCGGCGACTCCACCCAGGCGTTCCGCGACGCCATCGCGGCCGCCCAGGGTGGCACGGTCTGGATCCCGCCGGGCGACTACCGGATCACCTCCTCGCTCAGCGGCGTGCAGAACGTGACCCTCCAGGGTGCGGGCAGTTGGCACTCCGTCGTGCACGCCTCCCGCTTCATCGACCAGTCCAGCTCCTCCGGCAACGTCCACATCAAGGACTTCGCCGTCATCGGCGAGGTCACCGAGCGCGTCGACTCCAACCCGGACAACTTCGTCAACGGCTCGCTCGGCCCCAACTCCTCGGTCTCCGGCATGTGGATCCAGCACATGAAGGTCGGGCTGTGGCTGATGGGCAACAACGACAACCTGGTGGTGGAGAACAACCGCATCCTCGACACCACCGCCGACGGGCTCAACCTCAACGGCAACGCCAAGGGCGTGCGCGTCAGCAACAACTTCCTGCGCAACCAGGGCGACGACTCGCTCGCCATGTGGTCCCTCTACGCCGCCGACACCAACTCCAGCTTCGAGAACAACACCATCTCGCAGCCCAACCTCGCCAACGGCATCGCGATCTACGGCGGCACCGACATCTCGGTGAAGAACAACCTGGTGTCCGACACCAACGCCCTGGGCAGCGGCATCGCGATCTCCAACCAGAAGTTCCTCGACCCCTTCTCCCCGCTCTCCGGCACCATCACGGTCAGCGGCAACACCCTGGTCCGCGCGGGCGCGATGAACCCCAACTGGAACCACCCCATGGGCGCGCTGCGCGTGGACTCCTACGACAGCGCGATCAACGCGACCGTCAACATCACCGACACGACGATCACCGACAGCCCGTACTCCGCCTTCGAGTTCGTCTCCGGCGGCGGCCAGGGCTACCCGGTCCGCAACGTCAACGTGAGCGGCGCGACGGTGAAGAACACCGGCACGGTCGTCGTCCAGGCGGAGGCGCAGGGCGCGGCGACCTTCAAGAACGTGACCGCGACCCAGGTCGGCGTCGCCGGGATCTACAACTGCCCCTACCCGTCGAACTCCGGCTCCTTCGCGCTCACCGACGGCGGCGGCAACTCCGGCTGGTCCAGCACCTGGTCGGACTGCTCCTCCTGGCCCCAGCCGGGCCAGGGCAACCCCGACCCGGACCCGAACCGCAACCTGGCCAAGGGCCGCCCGGCGACGGCGACCGGCTCGCAGGACGTCTACACCCCGGGCAAGGCGGTGGACGGCGACGCGAACAGCTACTGGGAGTCGGCCAACAACGCCTTCCCGCAGTCCTGGACGGTCGACCTCGGCTCGTCGTACGGGGTGCGTCGGCTGGTGCTGAAGCTGCCGCCGTCCTCGGCATGGGGCGCCCGGACGCAGACCATCGCGGTTCTGGGCAGCGCCGACGGCTCGGGCTTCTCGACCGTGGTCGGCGCGAAGGACTACCGCTTCGACCCGGCTTCGGGCAACACCGCGACCGTCTCGCTGCCGAGCGGGACGAACCTGCGCTATCTGCGGCTGACCGTGAGCGCCAACACGGGCTGGCCGGCCGGGCAGTTCAGCGAGGTGGAGGCGTACCAGACCTCCTGACGAGAAGGGCGCGGGCGGCCGTCCGGGAGAACCGGGCGGCCGCCTGTGCGTCCGTTCGGCCACGATTCGGAAAACTCCTGGTCAGGTCCTGGTCAATCCCCATAGTGTGCCCCGGTGACCACGCAATCGAACATTCCTTCCGACGCCGACCCGAAGGTCCAGCGTCAGGTGCAGCAGCAGGCCGGGGTGGCCGCCTCGGCCGCGGGCGGCGGCACCCTCTTCACCGAGCCGGTGCTCGTGGTGAACCAGAAGGCCAAGCTCATCGAGCTGACCAACGAGTACACGGTGATGGACCAGAACGGCGGCCGCCTCGGCTCGGTCGTCGAGGTCGGCCAGGGTGTGCTGCGCAAGATCCTGCGCCTCGTCTCCAGCCTGGACCAGTACCTGACCCACCGCCTGGAGATCCGGGACGCCGAGGGCGGGCCGCAGTTGCTGCTCACCCGCCCCGCGAAGATCTTCAAGTCCCGGGTCGTCGTCACGCGCCCCGACGGCTCGGCGGTCGGCGAGATCGTGCAGAAGAACATGATCGGCAAGATCAACTTCGCGATGACCGCCGAGGGCCGCGAGATCGGCGCGATCAAGGCCGAGAACTGGCGCGCCTGGAACTTCGCGATCACCGACCACGAGGGCACCGAGGTCGCGCGGATCACCAAGACGTGGGAGGGCCTGGCCAAGACCCTGTTCACCACGGCGGACAACTACGTCCTCCAGATCCACCGACCGCTGTCGGACCCGCTGCTGAGCCTCGTCGTGGCCGCGGCCCTGACCGTGGACACCGCGCTCAAGCAGGACGCCCGCGGCCTGGGCTGATCCCTCCCCGCGCAGCGAGAAGGCGGCGGCCGCGTGTCTCGACGGACACGCGGCCGCCGCCTTCGCGTGCGGGGTCCTGCGTCACAGGCGCGTCAGCCGGTTCCGCCCCGGCTGGCGCGGCACGAGTGACGGCTCGGCCGTCGCCGTCTCCGCCTTCAGCGCGAGTACGGCGGCGACGGGGTGCTCGTCGTCGTCGTAGGCCTGAGGTGGAGCGGAAGCCGTGGGGGACGGCGTCACGCGGGTCAGCACCACCACGCCCCACGAGGCCAGCAGCGCCCCGGTCACACCGAGCAGGATGCCGCTGGTCCCGCCCTTGAGTCCCTGCCCGAGCAGGGTCAGACCGATGACCGCCGCCGCGACCGGGTTGGCCAGGGTGACCACCGCGAGGGGGGCGCCGAGACCGCCCCGGTAGGCCGTCTGGGACAGCAGCAGCCCACCCGTGGCGAAGGCCGCGACCAGGACGGCGACCACGATCACCCGGGGGCTGAGGGCCGGGCCCGAGTGGTCCGTGGCCGCCACCGTGGCGGTCTGGGTGAGCGCGGAGGCGACACCCGAGGCGAACCCGGAGGCGGCGGCGTGCCGCAGTCCTGGACGGGTGCCGGGCCGGGAGAGCAGTCCGATCACCGCGATGGTCGTCCCGGCCACCGCGAGCGCGGCCGTCAGGCTCAGCACCCGGTGGGGTGCCGGGCCCGAGGCGGTGATCAGCAGTGCGCCGAGACCGAGCAGCGTCAGCGCCGTACCCCGCCACTCCGCCGGGCTGACCCGGCGCCCCGCCGCCCGCGCCCCGAGCGGCACCGCCGCGACCAGGGTGAGGGCGCCCAGCGGCTGGACCACGGTCAGCGGACCGAAGCGCAGCGCGACGACGTGCAGCAGCGCCGCGCCCGCGTTCAGGCCGACCGAGGACCACCAGGCGCCGGTGCGGAGCAGGTGGACCAGGCCGGAGCCCGTGTCGCGGGAGGCCAGCCGTTCCTGGGCGACGGCGGCGGCCGCGTAGGCGACGGCCGAGACCAGCGAGAGGCCGACGGCGATCAGGATCGCGGCGCTCATCGGGCCGCACCCGTGAGCACGGACCCCTCCGGGGCGAGCCGCGCGGGACGGCCGAGGGCGAGCGGGTGCCCCGCGCCGCGTCCCGGCGCGTGGTGCGGCGGGTGGACGACGGCGAGGGCGATGCCGAGCATGGCGGTCGCCACGATCGAGTCGAGCCAGTAGTGGTTGGCGGTGCCCACGATGACGATCAGCGTGATCAGCGGGTGCAGCAGCCACAGCCAGCGCCAGCGCGAGCGGGTGGCCGCGATCAGGCCGACCGCCACCATCAGGGCCCAGCCGAAGTGCAGCGAGGGCATCGCGGCGAACTGGTTGGAGAGGTGGTCGCGGGCGGGCGGACCGTATACCGAGGGGCCGTAGACCCGGGCCGTGTCGAGGAGGCCGGTGCCGGTCACCATCCGGGGCGGGGCCAGCGGGAAGGTGAACGGCAGGATCAGCGCGGCGGCGGTCACCAGCGCGAGGACCCGGCGGGCCCACACGTAGTGCGCGGGACGACGCAGATACAGCCAGATCAGGAAGGCCACGGTGGCCGGGAAGTGGACGGTGGCGTAGTAGGTGTTCGCCAGGTGCACCGGGGCCGTGCCGTGCAGCAGCAGCGACTGCACGTCGGTCTCGTCGGGCAGATGGACGGCCCGCTCCAGGCCCCACACACGGTGGGCGTCCCGGAACGCCTCCGAGGTGTGGCCGATCGCGAGTTGGCGGCCGAGCTTGTAGACGAGGAAGAGCCCCGCCACGAGCAGGAACTCGCGCAGCAGCGGCGGCCTCGCTATCGCGTCCGCCCCCGCTGGGGAAGGCTCGGTTCGGGCATTCATCCCCCGGCCCCTTCTTGACGGTGGTGCTGCCGGTCCCGGACCGGATGCCCGGAACTCAGCCATGCGATACGTCTCCGTACCGAAACGTCAGTGTACCGAAACGACCATGTACCGATACGACAGTGTACCGATACGGTTGAGTTCCGGTACGCTTGCGTATCGCTTGCAGTGGGGGAACACTGAGAGCGGGCCGCACTGACGCGGTCCCGGGTGACGAGTGAGGGGAAGCCACGCATGACGTCGCAGGCCGCGGACGGACCGGACACGGTCGCCGCCTCGCGCCGCTCCAAGATCACGCCGGAGCGTGAGCGGGAGTTCTTCGACGCCGTGCTCGACCAGGTCCGCGAGTGCGGGTACGACTCCCTGACCATGGAGGGCATCGCCGCCAGCACCCGGTGCAGCAAGTCGACGCTGTACCGGCAGTGGAAGACCAAGCCGCAGTTCGTCGCGGCCGCCCTGCGGGCCAATCGCCGGGTGCGCTTCGCCGGGATCGACACCGGCTCCCTCGCCGGGGACCTGCGCCAGGCGGCCCGGGCCGCGGGCGACTGGTCGGGCAAGGACACCCGGCTCCTCCAGGCGCTCATGCCCGCCGCCACGGTCGACAAGGAACTGGCCGAGGCGCTGCGCGACGCGCTGGTCACCCCCGAGATCGCCGCGCTGGAGAAGATGATCGCGCGCGGAGTGGCCCGCGGCGAGGTCCCGGCCGGGCATCCCGCGCTCGAGTTCGTGCCCGCGATGATGTTCGGCGTCCTGCGGGTGCGCCCGGTGCTCAGCGGCCAGTACGCCGACGCCGACTATCTGGTCCGCTTCGTGGAGGCCGCCGTGCTGCCCGCGTTCGGACTCACCTGAGACCCAGGCCGCCGTTCACGGGATGACTGAACGGTGACCTGCTCGCGCCGCACCGTGGGGACGGGGGCGGCGCGCACCCCCTGGCCGGGTGGGGTCCCCTTGAGCGGAGGGGCACCCCACCCGGCCGATCTGGCTTCGCGGGGGTTGGCCGTGCCGGTTTCCGTGCGGGCCGGCCGGGCGCCGTATCGCCTGGCCGCCTCGCGCGATCGCCCTGCCGCCTCGCACGCGCCGGTCCGAGCGCACTGCCGGGTGAACGTGAGCGCACCGGGCGAGAATCACACCTTGGTGGGAACCGCCGCCCGCCTCACCTGCCATCCCGCGTGCCCCGCGTGCCCCATGCACCCCGCCCGCCCGCCCGGTCCAGGGCCACGCCCCGGTCGCCGTGGCGGCGCGGGACGGCAGCCGCCGTTCGGTGTGCGCCGCCGGGCCGGATCTCACCCTTCCACCCGACGCCCCCGCCCCGCCCGGAGCACTCGGCCCCTCACACGTCCTGGCCGCTGCCGCCGCCCGACCACGGCTTGATGCCCTTGAGGATCTCGTCGATCACCGCCGTGCGCTGGCCCACGTCCAGGCCGAAGCGGACCACCAGGATCTCGTGGGCGTCGTCGGGGGAGGGGAAGGCGACCGACTCCACATAGCCGTCGGAGCCCTTGCTGGTCACCGCCTTCCAGCGGACCAGGTAGCCCTTCTGCCCGGCCACCGTCACGGACTCGGAGGCGAGCACCTCGTGCGAGGTGATGCTGCCGTAGGTCGTCCCGCCGTACGACTGCTTGGCGTTGGCCGCGATGTCCGCCTTGGCGACCGCCTCGGCCGTGCCGCCCTTGGTGCCGAGCGCGGAGGCCGACGCCGTGTAGGCGCCACCCGCCGTGCAGCTCTGCGAGGCGTTGCCCGGGCACTTGTAGGACTTGTCGGAGGTCACCTGCGCGCCGATGCCGATGACCTCGCCGGTCCAGCCCTCCGGCACCGGCATACTGATCCCGTTGAAGGGGTCGGGCAGCGTGCCGCCGCCCTTGACCTTGGGTATCGGGGAGTGGCGCGGCGACGGCGACGCACCCGGGTCGCCCGGACCGCCCCGGTCCCCGGGGCCGGAGCCCTCGGGACCGCCCCGGCCGCGCCGCTCCTGGCCCGCGCCCGCGCGGTCGTGGCCGCCGTCCGCGTTCTTGGCGAGGGCGTAGACCCCGACCCCGATGCTCGCCAGCACCGCGACCGCCGCCGCGACGGCTATCCCGATGCGCAGTCCGCGCCGGGGCGCGGGCGGGGGCGGGAAGGGGGCGGCCGCCGGATAGGCCGGGGGAGCGGGATACGAGCCGTGGCCGGCCGGGCGTACCTGCGCCGTCCAGGCGGTACCGTCCCACCAGCGTTCGGCGGGAGGGGCGTTGTGCGGCTGCCCGGGATCGGGATACCAGCCGGGAGGAGTCACCTGCGTCATGGACACACCGTATGAGGCATCGGTGAAAGCGTGATGAGAGCACCCCGGCCGAATCGCCCGGCGCGCCGGACCGGATACCGCGTCGACGTGACTTCCGTCACGCCCCAACAGCCCACTCCTGTTCCCAACTCGCATCAACCCAGGCAATATTGACCCTTCATCGGGCGCAGACCGACCGGTCGGGCCGGACCGGGGGCGACTGGCCGGTAACCAGTCCTCAAGAGGGATGACGACACTGCCCGGTCGGACCACCATCCCTCCCCCCGGACGGCTACGCTCGTGGTCTGCACGCCGTCCGGGCGACCTGGGGAGGGAACAGGATGACGCGGGCACGGCCGTCGGCGGCCGCCCCGGCCCACCTGTGGGAACGGGACGCGGAACTCGCCGCCATCGCGCAGGCGATCGACGAGCTGCGCGCCGACCGCTCCTCCGGCGGAAACGTCCTCGTGATACGCGGCGAGGCCGGACTCGGCAAGACCGCGCTCCTCAACGAGACCCGCCGCCTGGCCGAACGCCAGAACTGCACCGTCTGGTCGGCCCGCGCGGGCGAGACCCTGCGCACGGTCCCCTTCCATGTCCTGCGCCAGCTCCTGCAGCCCATGCTGACCTCCATGCTGCCGGAGGAGGCCCGCGCCTACCTCGGCGACTGGTACGACATCTCGGGCCCCGCCCTCGGCATCGTCGAACCCGGCGCGGCCCCCGCCGACCCGCAGTACGTCTGCGACGGACTCGTCGCGACCGTACGCCGGTTCGCCACCGGAGAGTGGCCGCTGGTCCTGCTCATCGACGACGCCCACTGGGCCGACCTGGAGACCCTGCGCTGGCTCGTCGCGTTCACCGCCGACCTCGGCGAGCTGTCGGTGCTCGTCGTGGTCACCCGCCGCTCCGGCCCGCTGCCCGAGGGCAGCGCCCGCCACCTCGACGCGGTGGAGAGCGCCGGGCACCGCCTGGACGGTCTGAACACCCTCACCCCGGAGGCCACCGCCGAGCTCACCCGCGCCACCGTCGGCTCGCACGCCGACGACCCCTTCTGCCGCGAGGTCTGGGCCGTCACCGCCGGCAACCCGTACGACACCGTCGAACTGCTCGCCAAGGTCCGCGACAGCGAACTCCAGCCGGTGGAGGGCCGGGCCGCCGATCTGCGCGCCCTGAACCACTCCGGGCGCGGCGGCGGAGTGGTGGAGCGCCTGTCCGTGCTCGGCGACGAGGCGACCCGCTTCGCCTGGGCCGCCGCCGTCCTCGGCACCGGCAGCACCCTCGACCTCGTCGCCCGGGTCGCCGGGATGACGCCGACGGCCGCCCAGGAGTGCCTCGAACGCCTCAGCGTCGCCCGCATCCTGACCGAGGGCATCCCGGACCCGACCCTCAACGGGCCGCAGGACACGGTCCTCGAGTTCGTCCACCCGCTCGTCGCCACCGCCGTCTACGACTCCATGACGGACGCCACCCGCGGCTTCTTCCACGGAGTCGCCGCCAAGACCGTCACCGAGAGCGGGCACGGCGCCGCCGAGGCCGCCCGGCATCTGCTGAAGGTGGAACCGGAGGGCGACGAGGAACTGGTCACCCAACTGCGCGAAGCGGCCCGCGAACACCTCGCCGTCGGCGCCCCCGACGCGGCCTGCCGCTGCCTGGAACGCGCCCTGGAGGAACCGCCCCGCCCCGACGTCCGCGCCAAGGTCCTCTACGAACTCGGCTGCTCCACCCGTCTGACGGCGCCCGCCGTCACCGTCGAGCACCTGCGCGCCGCGCTCGCCACGCCCGGCCTCGACCACGCCGAGCGCGTCGAGGCCGTCATCCGCCTCTCCCAGGCACTCCTCCACAACGACCAACTGGAGGAAGCGGTCCGCACCGTGGGCGCCGAGGCCGCGCGGTACGAGGCGGGACCGGTGCGGATGCGTCTGGAGGCGTTCCGGTTCATGTGGGAGGCCATCCACCGCGAGACCGTCTCCCCGGAGCGCTCCCGGCGCCTGTCCCAGCTCGCCGGCACCTGTACGGGGCGCGACAACTCCGAGCGCGCGCTGCTCATCCTGCGCGGCTTCGACGCCATGACCCACGGCGAGGACGCCCAGGTCATCGTCGAACTGTGCGACCGCGCCCTGGTCAACAACCGCCTCGCGCCCGGCCTCGGCTGGACCGACGAGGAGTGGGGCGTCGAGCTGCTGATGATGCTCGGCAGCACCTACGCCTACACCGACCGGCTCGACCTCGCCGACAGCCTCTTCGCCGAAGCCCTGCGCGCCTACACGAGCGCCGGCTGGCACGGCGGCCATCTCTCCCTGGCCAACTCCTATCTGGGCCTCGCCCTGCGCCGCCAGGGCAAGCTGAAGGCTGCCGAGGAAGCCCTGCGCGAGGCACTGACGCTCGCCGAACGGGTGGGCCGCCGCCTGCCGTTGTACTGGTCCGCGATGTGCGGTCTGGTCGACACCCTGCTCGCCCGGGGCCACGTCGAGGAGGCGTGGGCCGTTGCGGAGCGCGGCGGCTTCGCACCGCCGTACCCGTCCACGATCGTGCTGCCCGACCTCCACTCCGTGCGCGGCCGTCTGCTCCTCGCCGTCGGCCGCACCGAGGAGGGGATCAACGAGCTGGAGGCCGCCGAGAAGACCGCCGTCGCCCGGGGCGGACACAACCCCGTCCTCGCCCCCTGGGCCGTCGACCTCGCCCGTGCCCTCGCCGTCCAGGACCCCGCCCGGGCGGGCGCGCTCGCGGCCGACGCCCGCCGCCAGGCCGAGCGGTTCGGCACCGACACCGCGATCGGCGAGGCCCTGCGCTGCGCCGCCGCGCTGGCCACCGGACCGGAGGCGGTCCGCCTCGCCCGTAAGGCGGTCGCCTACCTGGAGGCGTCCCCCTGCCAGTACGAGCACGCGGCCGCCCTCGTGGAGTACGGCATCCTGGCCGGCTCGGCGGCCGACCTCGCCCGGGGACTGGAACTGGCCCGCTCCTGCGGCGCCGACGGCCTGGTGGCCCGCGCGGAGCAGGCCCGGCGCTCCGGCGAGTGACCACAACGCGGCACGGCCCTAGCCCGCGCTCCCCAGGATCTCCGCCAGGTCGTAGCGCACCGGCTCCTCCAACTGGGCGTAGGTGCAGCTCTCCGGGGCGCGGTCCGGGCGCCAGCGGCGGAAGCGCGCCGTGTGCCGGAAGCGGGCGCCGTTCTCCATGTGGTCGTACGCCACCTCCGCGACCCGCTCCGGGCGCAGCGGCACCCAGGACAGGTCCTTCTTGCCCGACCAGCGGCTCGGCGCCCCCGGCAGCCGGGCCTCCTCATGCGCCGACTCCTCCGCCCAGCGCGCCCACGGATGCCCGCTCACGTCCGTCATCCGCAGCGGCGCCAGCTCCTCGATCAGCTCCGCGCGCCGCTTCATGGAGAACGCGGCCGCCACGCCCACGTGCTGGAGCGTGCCCCGGTCGTCGTACAGCCCGAGCAGCAGCGAGCCCACCACCGGACCGCTCTTGTGCAGCCGGTAGCCCGCCACCACCACGTCCGCCGTCCGCTCGTGCTTGACCTTGAACATGGCGCGCTCGTCCGGGAGATACGGCAGCCCGAGCGGCTTGGCCACGATCCCGTCGAGCCCCGCCCCCTCGTACTGCTCGAACCACTCCTGCGCGACCTCGGCATCGGTCGTCGCCGGGGCCAGGTGCACCGGCGGGGTCACCCCGTCCAGTGCCCGGTCGAGCAGGGCGCGCCGGTCGGAGAGCGGTACGTCGAGCAGGGCGTGGTCGTCCAGGGCCAGCAGGTCGAAGGCGACGAAGGAGGCGGGCGTCCGCTCGGCCAGCGTCCGCACCCGCGAGTCGGCCGGGTGGATGCGCTCGGTCAGCGCGTCGAAGTCCAGGCGCCCCTCCCGTGCGATCACGATCTCCCCGTCCAGGACGCACCGCTCGGGCAGCCGCTCCCTCAGCGCCGTCACCAGCTCGGGGAAGTAGCGGGTCAGTGTCTTGCCGGTCCGGCTGCCCAGTTCGACCTCGTCCCCGTCGCGGAACACGATCGCCCGGAAGCCGTCCCACTTCGCCTCGTAGTGCATCCCGGGCGGGATCTTCGTCACCGGCTTGGCGAGCATCGGCTTCACGGGCGGCATCACCGGCAGATCCATGGCTCCGATTCTGCGCGCACCCCGCCGAGCGCGCCCGGTGTGCGCGGTGTGCGGGGGACGCCTACCGTGGCCGCATGGGTGATGCGGTGGAACTGGAGGTGGCCGGCCGGACCGTACGGCTGACCCACCCGGACAAGGTCTTCTTCCCGGAGCGCGGATTCACCAAGCTGGACGTCGCCCAGTACTACGCTTCCGTCGGCCCCGGCATCCTGCGCGCCCTGCGCGACCGCCCCACCACCCTGGAGCGCTACCCGGACGGCCTCGACGGCGAGTGGTTCTACCAGAAGCGCGCGCCCAAGAACATGCCCGACTGGATCCCCACCGCCCACATCACCTTCCCCAGCGGCCGCAGCGCCGACGAGATGTGCCCCACCGAGGAGGCCGCGGCCGTGTGGGCCGCGCAGTACGGCACCCTCACCTTCCACCCTTGGCCGGTGCGCCGCGACGACGTGGACCACCCCGACGAACTGCGCATCGACCTCGACCCGCAGCCCGGCACCGACTACGCGGACGCCGTGCGCGCCGCCTTCGAACTCCGCTCCGTGCTGGAGGAGTTCGGCGGCCTGCGGGGCTTCCCCAAGACGTCCGGCGGTCGCGGACTGCACGTCTTCGTGCCCATCGAACCGCGCTGGACCTTCACCCAGGTCCGCCGCGCGGCCATCGCGGTCGGCCGCGAACTCGCCCGGCGGATGCCGGACGAGGTGACGGTGAAGTGGTGGAAGGAGGAGAGGGGCAATCGTATTTTCGTCGATTACAACCAGACGGCTCGCGACCGCACCATCGCCTCCGCCTACTCCGTGCGTCCCCGCCCCGAGGCGACCGTCTCCGCCCCGCTGCGCTGGGACGAGGTGGCCGACGCCCGGCCCCGCGACTTCGACCTCGCCACGATGCCCGCCCGGTTCGCGGAGGCCGGTGACGTGCACGCCGGCATGGCCGACCACGCCTACTCCCTGGACGCCCTCCTGGAGCTGGCCCGCCAGGACGAACACGACCACGGTCTGGGCGATCTGCCGTACCCGCCCGAGTATCCGAAGATGCCCGGCGAGCCCAAGCGGGTGCAGCCGAGCCGGGCCCGCAAGGACCAGGCTTCCTGACGCTTCAGGGGATGTCTCCCCGATCTTCGTGGGCCCGCGACGCCCGAAGAGACGCCCCCTGGGAGACGCCCCTCGCCCCCGGTGCCGGGGGCCGTCGCGCGGCTATCCTGGGCGGCAGCCGCCCGATGAGGAGCACCGAGTGACCGAGGCAGTGCCGCGCCCCACGCTGGAGGCCGTCGCCGAGCGGGCCGGAGTGTCGAGGGCCACCGTCTCCCGTGTCGTCAACGGCGGCGACGGCGTACGCGCCCCGCTCGTCGCCCGCGTCCAGGAGGCCGTCGAGGAACTGGGCTACGTCCCCAACCGCGCCGCCCGCAGCCTCGTCACCCGACGCCACGACGCCGTCGCCGTCGTCATCGCCGAACCCGGCACCCGGGTCTTCGCCGACCCGTTCTTCGCCGCCCAACTGCGAGGCATCAGCAAGGAGTTGACGGCCCACGACAACCAGCTCGTGCTGCTGCTCACCGAGGGCCGGGACGACCACGCGCGGGTGGCCCGCTATCTGGCGGGCGGCCACGTGGACGGCGCGCTCGTCTTCTCCCTCCACCTGGACGACCCGCTGCCCGGCCTCATCCACGACGCGGGCGTCCCCACGGTCTTCGGTGGCCGCCCCGACTGGAGCGACGGCCGGGACGGCCCGGTGTACGTCGACAGCGACAACCGGGGCGGCGCCCGCGCGGCCGTACGCCATCTGGTCTCCCTCGGCCGCACCCGCATCGCGCACATCACCGGTCCCCTGGACCAGACCTCGGCGGTGGACCGCCTGGACGGCTACCGGGACGTCATGGGCACCGACGACCCCGGCCTCGTCGCCCACAGCGACTTCACCCCCTCCGGCGGCGAGCGCGCCATGCGTGAACTCCTCGACCGCCGCCCCGGCGTCGACGCCGTCTTCGCCGCCAACGACCTCACCGCCCTCGGCGCCCTCCGCGTCCTGCGCGAACGCGGCCGCCGTGTCCCCGAGGACGTCGCCCTGATCGGCTTCGACGACATGGCCCCCGTCGCCGAACAGACCGACCCGCCCCTGACCACCGTCCGCCAGGACATCGAGGAAATGGGCCGTCTGATGGCCCGCCTGCTCCTGCGCGGCCGCGCGGCACCCGACGACGTCCCGTCCTCGGTCGTCCTGCCGACGACACTGGTCCACCGGGCGACGGCCTGACCCGTCCGACGCCTCGGTGACCTCGCGCGTCCAATGCCTCAGCGGCTGCTCGGCCGCAGGCGCTCGACGCGGTCGAGGTCACCGGCGAGCAGGTCCCTGTGGTGGAGGGCGAAGTCGCCGTCGGGCAGCGTCCGCCCTGTGCATCAGGCCGTGCTCGGTGTGACGCCGGCGCCCGCAGTGCCCGATCGTGCCGGAGAACGTGGCCTCACCTGTTGAGATGCGCAGGGCGGGTACGGCATCGGCTCCATAGGGGGGCGCCGAGAGGAGTCGGCCCGGCTCAGGGCCGACGCCCTCCCCGCCGGCGGCACGTCAGCTCCGGGACGGCTCGCCCTTGATCACCGCGAAGCGGGCGCCGTACGGGTCCGTGAGGCGGGCCGTGCGGCCGACGCCCGGGACGGTGGTCGGGGGGAGCAGGACCGTGCCGCCCCGCTGCCGGGCCAGGTCGGCAACCGCGTCGGGGTCCGTCACCGCGAAGTACGGCAGCCAGTACGCGCCCGTGCCCGCGTCCGCCGCGTCGTCGAGTGAGCGGACGACGCCGCCGAACACCGTGTCCTCCCCGGCGCCGGGCGGATTGACGCAGGTGTACATGCCGTCGGGGAACGCGGTGGCGGAGGTCTCCAGGCCGAGGACCCGTTGATAGAAGGCCGCGGCCGCCGCCACGTCCGGCGTGTGCAGCTCGACCCAGCACAGGGTGCCCGGCTCGCTCGCCGCGTCCAGGCCCTCGACCTCGCCGGGCTGCCAGACGCGGAACACGGCCCCGCCGGCGTCGGCGAGGACCGCCATCCGCCCGAATCCCATGACCTCGCCGGGTGCGGACAGGACGCTGCCGCGCGCCCGTTCGGCCGCCTCCGCGACGGCCTCGGCGTCCTCGGTCCGGAAGTACACCGTCCAGCCCGGCAGCTCACGCCCCGCGCCGGTCGGCATCGCCCCGGCGACCGTCCTGCCGTCCAGCTGGAGGAAGCCGTACCCGCCCGCGTCCGGGCCCAGCGAGTGGAACCGCCAGCCGAAGAGGGCGCCGTAGAAGGCGAGCGCGCCGTCGAGGTCGGGGGTGGCGAGGTCGATCCAGTTCGGGGCGCCCTCCAGGGCGCGGGTGCTGAGCATGGCTTGCCCTCCTCGCAGGGGCCCCTCACGGTCCGTGGCACTGCCGAGTCTGGCACCGCGCACCGGCACGCGCCGCCGGAGCGCGTCCGCGCGCGCCGCCGTGCGGGGAGGCCGTCCACGGGGGAGCATGGGGCGGGCGCCGGTCTCGCAGGGCGTTGTTGAACCGGCGTTGACAGAACGTTTTTCGCGGCCCGGCACGATCCGTTCCATGCACACCGAGACGATGACCCCGGCCGGCACCGACTGGCAAAACCAGGCCCTGTGCGCGCAGACCGGGGCCGAGTTCTTCTTCCCCGAGCCCGGCAGCTCCGTCCGCGAGGCGAAGCGGATCTGCGGCATGTGCGCGATCCGCTCCGCGTGCCTGGAGTACGCGCTCACCCACGACGAACGCTTCGGGGTGTGGGGCGGGCTGTCCGAGAAGGAACGCATGGCACTGCGGCGCACCTCCCGCTGAACCGGGGGAGGTGCGCCGCGGACAGGCCGAGGGCTCCGTGCGGGTCAGCCCGCGGCGCGCGTCGCCATCCGCGCCTTGCGGGCCGCGAGACGCTCGTCGAACGTCGTGGCCTGCGCGTCCAGACCGCCCATGTACAGGCCGAGTTCCTCCTGCGCCGCGGCTCCCTCGGGGCCGAGGCCGTCGATCTCCATGACCTTCAGGAAGCGCAGCACCGGCTGCAGCACGTCGTCGTGGTGGATGCGCAGGTTGTAGACCTCGCCGATGGCCATCTGCGCGGCGGCCCGCTCGAAGCCGGGGATGCCGTGACCGGGCATCCGGAAGTTGACGACCACGTCGCGCACGGCCTGCATGGTGAGGTCGGGGGCCAGCTCGAAGGCGGCCTTCAGCAGGTTCCGGTAGAAGACCATGTGCAGGTTCTCGTCGGTGGCGATGCGCGCCAGCATCCGGTCGCAGACCGGGTCGCCCGACTGGTGACCGGTGTTGCGGTGCGAGATCCGGGTCGCCAGCTCCTGGAAGGCGACGTACGCGATCGAGTGCAGCATCGAGTGCCGGTTGTCCGACTCGAAGCCCTCGCTCATGTGCGACATGCGGAACCGCTCCAGCTCGTCCGGGTCGACCGCGCGCGAGGCGAGCAGATAGTCGCGCATGACGATGCCGTGCCGGCCCTCCTCGGCCGTCCAGCGGTGCACCCAGGTGCCCCAGGCGCCGTCCCGCCCGAAGAGCGAGGCGATCTCGTGGTGGTAGCTCGGGAGGTTGTCCTCGGTGAGCAGGTTCACCACCAGCGCGGTACGGCCGATGTCGGTGACCTTGGACTGCTGCTTGGCCCACGGCTCGCCGTCCTCGAACAGGCCGGGGAAGTTGCGGCCGTCGCTCCAGGGCACGTACTCGTGCGGCATCCAGTCCTTGGCGACCTTCAGATGCCGGTTCAGCTCCGTCTCCACCACCTCCTCCAGCGCGAACAGCAGCCGGGCGTCGGTCCACACGGACGGGCTGCCGAGGTGAGGGGAGGTGATCGTCACGGGAACTCCAGGAAATGCCGAGCGGGGAGCACAAATGAAGTGAAAGGGGGCGGGCAGGCCGATGACGACCCCACGCCGCGAACCTACGTGATCGTAGGCTACGAATCCGTAGGTTACGAACCCGTAGGTTAAGGGCGGCGTAAGGACGGCTCCGCAGCAGGTGGGAGGGCGTTTCGCCGGTGCGGCGGCAGGGGCGCCGAACGGCCCCGGAATCGTCGGTTCCGGGGCCGTTCGGGTGAGTTCGTCACTCGGTCGGGGCTGCCTCGATCTCCTCCCGGCTCGTCTCGCGCAGCACCCCGTCCGCCATCAGCAGCCAGCGGGTGATCCCCACCGAGTCGAGGAACGGCAGATCGTGGCTCGCGACCAGCAGCGCGCCCTCGTACGACTCCAGGGCGGAAGTGAGCCGGCGCACGCTCGCCATGTCCAGGTTGTTCGTCGGCTCGTCCAGGAGCAGCAGCTGGGGCGCGGGCTCGGCGAGCATCAGCGCGGCCAGCGCCGCCCGGAAGCGCTCGCCGCCGGAAAGGGTGCCCGCGAGCTGGTCGGCCCGCGCGCCCCGGAACAGGAAGCGGGCGAGCCGGGCCCGGACCCGGTTCGTGGTGGCGTCCGGCGCGAAACGGGCGACGTTCTGCGCGACCGTCGCCGTGTCGTCCAGCACGTCGAGGCGCTGCGGCAGGAACCGGAGCGGGACGTGCGCCCGCGCCTCGCCCGCCACCGGCGCCAGCTCGCCGGCGACGGTCCGCAGCAGGGTCGTCTTGCCCGAGCCGTTGCGCCCGACCAGCGCGATCCGCTCCGGGCCGCGCAGATCGAGGATGCCCTCGACCCGCGCCCCGAAGGCCGTCTCCAGTTTCTCCAGGGTGAGCACCTGGCGGCCGGGCGGCACGGCGGTGTACGGCAGGTCGACGCGGATCTCGTCGTCGTCCCGTACGGCGTCCACCGCCTCGTCCAGCCGGTCGCGCGCCTCGGCGAGCCGCTCCTCGTGCAGGATGCGGTGCTTGCCCGCCGACTCCTGGGCGGCGCGCTTGCGGGCGCCCATCACGATCTTCGGCTCGCGCTTGGAGTCGTTCATCTTCTGCCCGTACCGCTTGCGGCGGGCCAACTTGGTCTGGGCGTCCGACAGTTCGCGCTTCTGCCTGCGCACGTCGGCCTCGGCCGCACGCACGGTGCGTTCGGCGGCCTCCTGCTCCACGGCCAACGCCTCCTCGTACGCGGTGTAGTTGCCGCCGTACCAGGTGACCGTGCCCGAGCGCAGGTCCGCGATCCGGTCGACCAGATCGAGGAGTTCGCGGTCGTGGCTGACCACGACGAGGACGCCTGACCAGGCGGCCACGGCCGCGTAGAGGCGTCTGCGGGCGTACAGATCGAGGTTGTTGGTGGGCTCGTCCAGGAGCAGCACGTCGGGGCGGCGCAGCAGGAGCGCGGCCAGCCGCAGCAACACCGCCTCACCGCCCGAGAGCTCACCCACCGTGCGGTCCAGACCGAGATGGCCGAGGCCGAGTTCGCCGAGGGTGGCCAGGGCGCGTTCCTCGACGTCCCAGTCGTCGCCGAGGGTGTCGAAGTGCTCCTCGGCGGCGTCGCCCGCCTCGATGGCGTGCAGGGCCGCCCGCCGGGCGGCGATGCCGAGGGCCTCGTCCACGCGCAGACCGGTGTCGAGCGCGACGTGCTGCGGGAGAAGCCCGATCTCGCCCGCCGCCTTCACGGAGCCGCCGGCAGGGGTGAGTTCCCCGGCGATCAGCTTCAACAGGGTTGATTTTCCTGACCCGTTGGCACCGACGAGGCCGGTGCGGCCGGGGCCGAAGGCGATGTCGAGGCCGTCCAGGACGGTCGTGCCGTCGGGCCAGACGAAGGAGAGGGAGGTACAGGTGAGTGACACGGGTGCGGATGACATGGAGCCTCGCGGAATGCTGGTGCGGTCGGGGGCGCGTGTCGAGACACCGCGAGGCGGAAACCGGGAACCAGCGGAGGCGGGAGAAAGGGCCTGTGCCTGGAGGGCGGCTCGGACGCCGAGGTCGTACGCCACGGACACCCCAAGGGGTGTGCACGCGGTGTCTCAGGACCTCAGACGAGCAACGTCCTACTCCGATCGACGACAACAGAACCGCTGTACACCGTAGGAGCGTCCGGGAGGGCTGTCAAAGGAATTACCCGGCGCCGCCGCCCGGCGCCCGTGTGAACGGCGGCCGTGCCCGTGCTCAGCAGGCGTCCCGCATCAGCTCGGCCAGACCGTCGTCCAGGTCCAGCTGGAGGTGCTCCAGGCCGACCGGCACCAGCTCGGCGGTGGCCGCGAGGAAGCGCCGTACGTCACCGGAGCGCAGATGCACGACCGCCATGCCCTCGGGGGCGTGGAACTCCAGCACGGTCCGGTCGTAGCCGTAGGGGCGGACCCGTACGTCCCCCTGGCCCTCGGGACCGGTCAGCCCGGCGGACAGCAGCTCGCGGGAGAAGGTCCAGCAGATCTCCACGCCCGCGAGGGTGGCCGGGGCCGGGAAGGTCATGCGGACGGCGAAGGGGTCCTGCCGGTCGTAGTGCAGCGTGACGGGAATGGTCGGCATGCGCGGGGCGGCCGCGACCAGCCGGGCCTCCACTACCTGCTCGATGGTGGACAACACCTTGCTCCCTCGTGACGGCCGGACGTCCTCGGGGCGTTCGGCGACCTGACACCGGGAGAGACGACGGAAGCGGCCGTTCCGTGCACATGGAGGGAACGTGACGTCCGTCACCGTCGGAGTGTGGCCGGTGAGCAAGCGCGAACGGGGTACCCGAGCGGTGTCCCCCCCAAGGGACGGGGACGTGTGGACGACGACGGACACGACGACGGGAGTGACCATGCCTGCCGGTTCCAGCCCCAAGCGCGAGCGTCAGTACGAGCACATCAAGGAGAGCGAGCTGGAGCGGGGTGCGAGCACCGACCGGGCCGAGGAGATCGCCGCGCGCACGGTCAACAAGGAGCGCGCCCGCACCGGCGAGTCGAAGAGCGCGAGCCGCACCTCGACGCAGGACATGTCCTCCGGCGAGCGCGGCGGCAAGCGGTCGGGCCACGGCTCCGGCGGCCCGACCTACGACCAGCTCTACAACGAGGCCAGGCAGCGCAACATCCCCGGCCGCTCCGACATGAACAAGGAGCAGTTGCGGCGGGCCCTGGACAAGAAGAAGAGCTGAGACGGGAGGAAGAGCCGAGGCTCAGCCCCGCGTCTCCCGGTATCGCTCGAGACCGGGCGCCGTCTTCGTCGCGACGAACTCGGTGACGCGGTACTCGCACACCCCGGCGGTCACGAACGGATCCCCCGCCGCGATCTCCTCGACGGCCGCCCGGTCCGTACCGGCGGCCAGGATGATCCCGCCGTCCCGGGGATTCTTCCGCCCCGAGGCCAGGAAGATCCCCTTGGCGTACTGCTCGTCCAGCCAGGCCACATGCGCGGCGTGGGCGGCGTCGACGGCGTCGAGCGGGGCGGTGTAGGTCAATTCGAGCACGAACATGATCGCGAGCGTACCGTCCGCCGTCGTACAGTCGGCGGCACCATGACGAAGACCGCACCGGTGCCCGAGGACTGGCCCGCCACGGAGGCGCGGGCCCGCGCCGTCCAGGACGCCCTGCGCGGCCGGGTGATCCTCGACGAGCCCGGCCCGCCGCCGGGCACCGGCCACGTCACGGGCCTGGACGTGGCCTACGACGACGAACGCGACCTGGTGGCGGCGGCGGCCGTCGTCCTGGACGCGGCCACGCTGGAGACGGTCGCGGAGTCGACGGCGGTCGGCCGCGTCTCCTTCCCCTACGTCCCCGGCCTGCTCGCCTTCCGCGAGATCCCGGCCCTCCTGGCCGCCCTGTCGGCGCTTCCCTGCCCGCCCGGTCTCCTGGTCTGCGACGGCTACGGCCTCGCCCACCCCCGCCGTTTCGGGCTCGCCTGCCACCTGGGTGTCCTGACCAACCTCCCCGCGATAGGCGTCGCCAAGAACCCCTTCACCTTCACCCATCCGGCCCCCGACGCCCCGCGCGGCAGCACCGCCCCGCTCCTGGACGGCCCGGAGGAGGTGGGCCGGGCCCTGCGCACCCGGGACGCCGTGAAACCGGTCTACGTCTCCGTGGGTCACCGCACCACCCTCGCCACCGCCCTCGCGCACACCCTGGCGCTCACCCCCGAGTACCGCCTCCCGGAGACGACCCGCAGAGCGGACGCGCTGTGCCGGAGGGCGTTGCGGGAGGCGGTGGGCGAGGCGGTGTGAGGCGGGGGCCTCACATGGCGGGACCTCACACGCCCGGGGTCCAGTCGGCGTTCGCGCCGCACACCACCAGGCAGGGCCGCTCTCCGGGAACCCGGCCGGCGAGCCAGGCCGCGAACGGGATCGCCGCCGCCGGTTCGGCCGCGATGCGGTACTCCTCCCACAGCAGATCGCGGGCCGCGAGGATCTCGTCGTCGCCGACCAGCACGGACGCCACGTCGTGGGCGGCCAGGACGGCGTAGGGGAGGACGCCCGCCCGGCTCGCGCCGGTCGCGGAGGCGGCGACCGAGTCCACCGCGGAATCCGTCGGACCGCCCGCCGCGAGCGCGTCGTGCAGACAGCGGCAGTGCTCCGGCTCGACGGCGACGACACGACGACCTCCGGGGGCGGTACCGGGTGTGCCGCAGGCGGCACCGCCGAGGGCGAGGGCCGTCCCGGCCGCCAGCCCTCCGCCGCCGGCCGCCACCACGACGGTGTCGACGTCCGGGGCGTCGGCCAGGATCTCGGCCGCCACCGTCCCCTGTCCGGCGACGACGGCCGGATCGTCGTAGGGATGCACGAACCGGTGCCCCGGCCGTGCCGCGGCCTCCGCCGCCGCCGAGGCGGCCTCGGCGAAGGTGGCGCCGTGCCGGACCAGGCGTACGCCGCAGGCCTCGATACGGCGGGCCTTCGCCTCCGGAACCGTGCGGGGCACATGGACCGTCGCGGACATTCCGAGCAGGGAGGCCGCCGTCGCGACCGCGAGACCGTGATTGCCGCCCGACGCGGTCACCACGTGGTCGTCCGAGGGGCCGGAGAGCATCGCGTTGAGCGCGCCGCGCAGCTTGAACGAGCCGCTGCGCTGGAGGTACTCCAGCTTCAGCAGGACGCGGCGGCCGCCGGTCTCCACGTCGAGCAGGGGAGTGCGGCGGACGTGGGGGCGGATGCGGTCGGCGGCGGCGCGTACGTCGGAGGCGGAGGGCGTGAGGGTCGGACTCGTCATACGGCCATCCTTCGCGCGCCGCTCCCGTAAGCACAAGCGGCGATCAGTGAGCCCCCGTTAGCGGTGCTTACGATGACTCCATGGTGCGAGAACTGGACGCGAACCGGCTGCGGGTTTTGGTCGAGGTGGCACACGCCGGGTCCATCGCGCGGGCGGCGCGCGCGCTCGCCTTCACGCCGTCGGCGCTCTCCCAGCAGATCGCCAAGCTGGAGGCGGAACTGGGCGCCCGGCTGCTGGAGCGCCGCCCGGGCGGTGTCGTTCCCACGCCGGTCGGCGCGGTCCTGGTCGAGCACGGGGAGCGGGTGATCGGCGAGCTGCGCCAGGCGCGCGCCGCCGTCGACACCGCGCTCGGCGTCCAGCCGAGGCACCTCGCGCTCGGCTCCTTCGCCACCGCCGCCCAGACACTGCTCCCGACGGCACTCGCGGAACTCAAGAGCCGTCACCCGGAAGCCGAGTTGTCGCTCGTGGACATCGAACCACCCGACGGATACGGCCTGGTGACCTCGGGCGACCTCGACGTACTGATCACCCACCGCTATCCCGGCCTGTCGCAGGTGGCTCATCCGGGCCTGGAGCGGCGGCTGTTGCTCGCGGACCCGCTGCGGCTCGTGCTTCCCCCGAGCCACCGACTCGCCCGGGGCACACGGTGCGAGGGGATCGCCCTCGACCGGCTCGCGGACGAGACGTGGATCTCCGGCGCCCCGGGCATCCCCAACCGGGTCTGCCTGCAACACCTCGCCCGCCAGGCGGAGTTCGAGCCCCGTGTGGCCTACGAGTCCGCCGACTACCACGTCATCCTGGCGCTGGTGGGCGCCGGTCTTGGCATCGCGCTCGTCCCCGGCAGCGTGCTCTCCGGCGCGGACCGGAGCCGGGTCGCGGTGTGCGCCCTGCGCGGGCCCGCACCCGCCCGCGAGATCGGCGTCGTCCACCGCCGCCGCCCGGCCGAACTGGTCCGGGAACTCACGGACTTCCTGCGCACGGCCGCCGAGGCCGTGCGCGGGAGCGAGCGGCCATAGCTACCGCTCCGCCACCACCCGGAACCCGATGCCCGCCGCCCGCAGCCGCTCGGTCAAGGCGTCGCCCATCGCCGTCACCGTCGTGAGCTGGCCGGAGGCCGGGGGGTTGGCGTCGAAGGCCAGGGAGAGGGCCGCCTCCGCGAACATCTTGGCCGTTTCGTCGTAGCCGGGGTCGCCGCCGGTGACCTCGGTGTAGACGCGGCGGCCGCCGCCCTCGCCGATGAAGCGGACGCGGAACCAACTGCGGGCACGGCGCTCGGGGCTGGGTCCGTCGCCGGGGCGGAGGCGGGCGGAGAGCCAGTGGCGGACGGGCGGGAGCTGGGCGGCGGCCGCGAGGGCGCCGACGGCGGCGATGCCGCCCGCCGCGACGGGGAGGTGGCGTACAGCCGCGTAGTGGCGGTAGCGGAAGTCGGGGCCGTAGCGGTCGAGGGAGCGGGCGGAGCGGCGGACGATCTGGGGGTCGATGGTGGGCAGGGGGAGCGCCCAGGCGCCGATCTCCCCGGCGTAGCGCGGGGCGCCGACCGGGGCCGTCGCCCGGCGTCCGAGCAGGCGGGGCTCGTGCCGGGCGCGGTCGCGGGCGGCGGCCAGCATCCGGCCGCCGCGCGCGAACTGGCCCAGCGCGGAGGCCAGGGTGCCGCCGGAGAAGGCCGCGTCCACCGTCACGAACCCGTCCACGGTGAGCGGCACCCCCTCGGGCAGCTGCCGGACCGTGAAGTACGCGCCCAGGTCGTGCGGCACCGAGTCGAAACCGCACGCGTGCACCAGGCGGGCGCCGGTCTCCCGCGCGCGGGCGTCGTGCCGTACGTACACCAGGTCCACGAACTCCGGCTCGCCGGTCAGGTCGAGGTAGTCGGTGCCCGTGTCCGCGCAGGCGGCGACCAGGTCCTCGCCGTAGCTGACGTACGGGCCGACGGTCGTCGCCACCACGCGCGCCTGCTCGGCGAGGGAGCGGAGGGTGGCCGGTTCGCTCACGTCCGCCCTCAGCACCCCGACGCCCTCGCCGCCCGGCAGCTCCGCGCGCAGGCGCTCGAGGCGGGCCTCGTCGCGGCCCGCGATCGCCCAGCGCAGCCCGGCGGGGGCATGCGCGGCGAGATGGCGCGCGGTCAGGGTGCCGACGAAGCCGGTGGCTCCGAAGAGCACGATGTCGTAGGGACGGTCCGTAGTTTTCACCCTGCTCATGACACCCCTGCTCATGACTTCCCTTGGTGGTACAGCCCGCGCCGCGCGGGTCGGCCGAGGCTAGCGTGAGTGGTGCGGACCACGACCGGCGGGCCTGAGGCAGCGGCGCGGGTGCCCGGGAATACCCGGAAGAAGCGGGCGAAGCCCGCCGGGCACTCGGCTAAGCGCTCGCTCGTTCAGGTCTTGTGCCCGGTGGAACGTCTTCCTAGCATCACCGGTGTTACATCGGTTGTGTCACACACGCTTGGGGGCTGACGGCATGACGACGGCAACGACGCCGGGGCAGGGCCCGCTCACCGGCGTGCGCGTGGTGGAACTGGCCGGCATCGGCCCCGGCCCGTTCGCCGCGATGCTGCTGGCCGACCTCGGCGCGGACGTGGTCCGGGTGGACCGGCCGGGCGGTGCCGGTCTCGGCGTCGACCCGGCGTACGACGTGACGAACCGCAACAAGCGCTCCGTCGTCCTCGACCTCAAGGCCCCCGGGGGCCCCGCGCGCGTGCTCGACCTCGCGGAGCGCGCCGACGTCCTGATCGAGGGCTACCGCCCGGGAGTGGCCGAGCGCCTCGGCGTCGGCCCCGCCGACTGCCGTGCCCGCAACCCCCGTCTGGTCTACGGCCGCATGACCGGCTGGGGACAGGACGGCCCGCTCGCCCAGCGCGCGGGCCACGACGCGGCGTACATCGCCCTCACCGGCACCCTCGGCATGATCGGCCGCCCCGGCGAGCCCCCGGCCCTGCCCGCCAACCTCCTCGGGGACTACGCGGGCGGCGCGCTCTACCTCGTCGTCGGCGTCCTCGCCGCCCTCCACCACGCGCGCGAGAGCGGCACGGGACAGGTCGTGGACGCCGCGATCGTGGACGGCACCGCCCATCTCTCCGCCATGATCCACGGCATGATCGCGGCGGGTGCCTGGCAGGACCGCCGCGCCGCCAACCTGCTGGACGGCGGCTGCCCCTACTACGGCACGTACGAGACCGCCGACGGCCGCCACATGGCGGTGGGCGCGCTGGAAGCCCGGTTCTACGGAGAGTTCCTGCGTCTGCTCGGCCTGGACGGGCTCGACGGCGCCCACCACGACCTCACCCGCTGGCCGGAGCTGCGCGAGCGGATCGCGGCGCGCTTCAAGTCCCGTACGCGCGAGGAGTGGACGGAGGTCTTCGCGGACTCGGACGCCTGCGTGGCCCCCGTGCTCTCGCTGACCGAGGCCCCGCACCACCCCCATCTCGCCGCGCGCGGCACCTTCACCGACCACGCGGGGCTCACCCAGCCCGCCCCCGCCCCCCGGTTCTCCGCCACCCCCACCACCGTCCGCACCGGCCCCGCCCTGCCGGGCACCGGCACACCGGAGGTCGCCCGGGAGTGGGGGATCCCCGCCCTGGACGACCGTCACGACGAGCAGCACGACGACCGCCACGACAACCGTCTCGCAGGCGCCGACTGACAGCGGCGACCCACGCGACACCCCCGCCCGGCCACCGGCCCACCCTCCCGAAAGGCACCCCAGTGAGCAGCGAAGCGTACGTGTACGACGCGATCCGCACCCCGCGCGGCCGCGGCAAGGCGAACGGCGCCCTGCACGGCACCAAGCCCATCGACCTCGTCACCGGCCTCATCCGTGAACTGCGCGACCGGCACCCCGACCTGGACCCGGCCGCCATCGACGACATCGTGCTCGGCGTCGTCGGCCCCGTCGGCGACCAGGGCTCGGACATCGCCCGTATCGCCGCCGTCGCCGCGGGGCTGCCGGACACCGTGGCGGGCGTGCAGGAGAACCGCTTCTGTGCCTCGGGTCTCGAGGCCGTCAACATGGCCGCCGCCAAGATCCGCTCCGGCTGGGAGGACCTGGTGCTCGCGGGCGGCGTCGAGTCGATGTCCCGGGTGCCGATGGCCTCGGACGGCGGCGCCTGGTTCAACGACCCGATGACCAACCTGGCCACCAACTTCGTGCCGCAGGGCATCGGCGCCGACCTCATCGCCACCATCGAGGGCTTCTCCCGCCGCGACGTGGACGAGTACGCGGCCCTGTCCCAGGAGCGCGCCGCCACCGCGATCAAGGAGGGCCGCTTCGACCGCTCCCTCGTCCCGGTCAGGGACCGCGCGGGCCTGACCGTCCTCGACCACGACGAGCACCCGCGCCCCGGCACCACCGCCGACTCCCTCGCGAAGCTCAAGCCGTCCTTCGCGGACATCGGCGAACTCGGCGGCTTCGACGCGGTGGCGCTCCAGAAGTACCACTGGGTCGAGAAGATCGACCACGTCCACCACGCGGGCAACTCCTCCGGCATCGTGGACGGCGCCTCCCTGGTCGCCATCGGCTCGCGCGAGGTGGGGGAGCGGTACGGCCTCACGCCGCGCGCCCGGATCGTCTCCGCCGCCGTCTCCGGCTCCGAGCCCACCATCATGCTCACTGGGCCCGCCCCCGCCACCCGCAAGGCGCTCGCCAAGGCCGGGCTCACCATCGACGACATCGACCTGGTCGAGATCAACGAGGCGTTCGCCGCCGTCGTGCTCCGCTTCGTCAAGGACATGGGCCTGTCCCTGGACAAGGTCAACGTCAACGGCGGCGCCATCGCGCTCGGCCACCCCCTCGGCGCCACCGGCGCGATGATCCTCGGCACCCTCGTCGACGAACTGGAGCGCCAGGACAAGCGCTACGGCCTGGCCACCCTGTGCGTGGGCGGCGGCATGGGCATCGCCACGATCGTCGAGCGCATCTGAACTCCCGGCGGAATCGGCGCGAACAGCGCCCTCAACAGACTTCTACGGAGACGACTGTCATGACCGAGAGCACCACCATCCGCTGGGAACAGGACGACACCGGTGTCGTCACCCTCGTCCTCGACGACCCCGGCCAGTCCGCGAACACCATGAACCAGGCGTTCCGCGACTCCCTCGCCGTGATCACCGACCGCCTGGAGGCCGAGAAGGACTCGATCCGGGGCGTCATCTTCACCTCGGCGAAGAAGACCTTCTTCGCGGGCGGCGACCTGCGCGACCTGATCCGGGTCACCCCCGAGACCGTCCAGGACCTCTACGACGGCGGCCTCGCCATCAAGCGGAACCTGCGCCGCATCGAGACCCTGGGCGTCCCGGTCGTCGCCGCGATCAACGGCGCGGCCCTCGGCGGCGGTTTCGAGATCGCCCTCGCCTGCCACCACCGGATCGCCCTCGACGCCCCCGGCTCCCGCATCGGCTGCCCCGAGGTCACCCTCGGCCTGCTGCCCGGCGGCGGTGGCGTGGTGCGTACGGTACGACTGCTCGGCATCACCGACGCGCTGCTGAAGGTCCTGCTCCAGGGCACCCAGTACAACCCGCGCCGCGCCCTCGACAACGGCCTCGTGCACGAGGTGGCCGAGACGCCAGAGGAGCTGATCGCCCAGGCCCGCGCCTTCATCGACGCCAACCCGGAGTCCCGGCAGCCCTGGGACCAGCCCGGTTACCGCATCCCCGGCGGCACCCCGGCCAACCCCAAGTTCGCCGCCAACCTGCCCGCCTTCCCGGCCTCCCTGCGCAAGCAGACCAACGGCGCCCCCTACCCGGCCCCGCGCAGCATCCTCGCGGCCGCCGTCGAGGGCGCCCAGGTCGACTTCGAGACCGCGCAGGTGATCGAGGCGCGCTACTTCGCGGAGCTGGCCGCCGGGCAGACCTCGAAGAACATGATCCAGGCGTTCTTCTTCGACCTCCAGGCCGTCAACTCCGGCGCCAACCGCCCGAAGGGCATCGAGCCCCGCACGGTGCGCAAGGTCGCCGTCCTCGGCGCGGGCATGATGGGCGCGGGCATCGCCTACTCGTGCGCCCGGGCCGGGATCGAGGTCGTCCTCAAGGACGTCGCCCTGGAGGCGGCCGTCAAGGGCAAGGGCTACTCCGAGAAGCTGTGCGCCAAGGCCGTCGCCAAGGGCCGTACCAGCCAGGAGAAGGCCGACGCCCTGCTGGCGCGCATCACCCCGACCGCCGACGTGGCCGACCTCGCGGGCTGCGACGCGGTGATCGAGGCGGTCTTCGAGGACACCGCCCTCAAGCACAAGGTGTTCCAGGAGATCCAGTCCGTCGTCGAGCCCGACGCGCTGCTGTGCTCCAACACCTCCACGCTCCCCATCACCGCGCTTGCCGAGGGCGTCGAGCGGCAGGGCGACTTCATCGGGCTGCACTTCTTCTCGCCGGTCGACAAGATGCCGCTGGTCGAGATCATCAAGGGCGAGCGCACCGGTGACGAGGCGCTGGCCCGCGCCTTCGACCTGGTCCGCCAGATCAACAAGACCCCGATCGTCGTCAACGACTCCCGCGGTTTCTTCACCTCCCGGGTGATCGGCCACTTCATCAACGAGGGCGTCGCCATGGTCGGCGAGGGCGTCGAACCGGCCTCGGTGGAGCAGGCCGCGGCCCAGGCGGGCTACCCCGCCAAGGTCCTCTCCCTCATGGACGAGCTGACCCTGACCCTCCCGCGCAAGATCCGCGCCGAGACCCGGCGCGCCGTCGAGGAGGCGGGCGGCACCTGGACCCCGCACCCCGCCGACGAGGTCGTGGACCGCCTGGTCGACGAGTTCCACCGACCCGGCCGCAGCGGCGGCGCCGGCTTCTACGACTACGAGGACGGCAAGCGCGCGGGACTGTGGCCCGGACTGCGCGAGCACTTCACCAAGGCGGGGTACGAGATCCCGTTCCGCGACATGCAGGAGCGGATGCTCTTCTCGGAGGCCCTCGACACCGTCCGCCTCCTGGAGGAGGGCGTCCTCACCTCCGTCGCCGACGCCAACATCGGTTCCATCCTCGGCATCGGCTTCCCCGGCTGGACCGGCGGCGTCCTGCAGTACATCAACGGCTACGAGGGCGGCCTCCCCGGCTTCGTGGCCCGGGCACGGGAACTGGCCGACCGCTACGGCGCCCGCTTCGACCCGCCCGCGCTGCTGGTGGAGAAGGCGGAGCGGGGGGAGACCTTCACGGACGGCCGCTGACGACACGTACGCGGGGTGCGCTCCGGGGGCCCGGCCCTCGCTCTCCGGGACGCGCCCCGCGTCGTCCGCCCGACTCAGGCCAGGGCATGGGACGAGGTGGCATGGGTCGAGGTGGCCGGCAGGACCGGCCGCGGACCTTTTCACTCAGGTCGGCAAGGGACTCACCGCGTGAGCATCCAGTGGCTGAAGGACACGTAGTTCAGGGCGAACTCCTCCGGGGTCGCGGAGTCCTCCACCCTCTTGGACAACTCGTCGACCTTGGCGTAGTGCGGCACCCGGTCCCGCTGATAGGCGGCGAGCGCGGAGGGCACCTCCTCCGCCGAGGCGAGCAGCCGGGCGAGCAGCAGCGCGTCTTCCACGCCCAGAGACGCGCCGGCGGTGATGTGCGGAGACATCGCGTGCGCGGCGTCGCCGACGAGGGCCACGCGGTTCGACACCCAGCGTGACAGCGGCGGAACGAGCATGATCTGGTTGTACAAGATCCTGTCGTCGGGGGTCGACTCGATGAGCGCGGGCAGCGCCGGGTTCCAGCCGGTCGTGTCGAGGAACGCGGCTCGCTCAAGTGCCTGCTCCCTGCGCGTACCCGCGAGCGCCGGCGAGCCGAACTGGTTGATCAGCCAGTACGCCGTGCCGTCGACGGTGGGTACGAACCCGCCGCGAGTACGCTGCCCGCCCAGCACGATCACGCTCTCGTCGACGGTGACGCCCTCGGGTGGTGCGACGACCGAGCGCCAGGCGTGGTGTCCCTCGTGCGCGATCGCGTCGCTGCCCGGCACGAGGTGCGACCGGACGACCGAGTAGGCGCCGTCGGCTCCCACCAGGAGGTCGGCGTCGGCCGTGTGTCCGTCCTCGAAGCGCACCGTCACTCCCGCGTCACTCTCGGCATAGCCGACGAGGCGCGATCCCGGACGAATGACGTCCCCGCCCACCGCCTTCGCGAGCAGCGCGCTCAGTTCGGGGCGCTGAACCAGCAGGTACCGGTGATCGTCCTTGGAGAAGCCGGGCGGATCGATGAACTTTCCGGTCGGGTCCCGGAAGTTCATCTCGGCCGGCTTGGCGATGGCCCGGATCCGGTCACCGATGCCGAGCTCGTCGAAGACAGCCATGGCGTTGGCCCATAGCCCGAGCCCCGCACCCGCCGCGCGGATCTCGGGAGCCTGCTCGTACACCACCGCGTCGATGCCTGCCTTGTGCAGAGCGATCGCCGTGGTGAGTCCGACGATTCCGCCTCCAGCCACTACTGCGCGCACGGGCCGTCCTCCTGATGATGGCGTCGGGTTCTCTCGCGCCCCCTACGGCCGGCGGGAATGGCCGGCGGGGCGTTCGACAACGACGCTAGGAGGCGCGATGGATATCAACAAGTGCATGATTGATCAGCCATAATTGCCGCGAGTGATAATCGGAGAGTGGACAACGTCGATCTGAACCTGATCCGGGCCTTCGACGCCCTGCTCGCCGAGGGCAGCGTCACCGGTGCGGCCGAACGGCTGCACACCTCCGCGCCGGCGATGAGCAGAACGCTCGGACGGCTGCGACGTGTCTTCGGGGACCCGCTCTTCGTCCGCGCCGGACGGCACCTCGTCCCCACCGCGCGGGCTCTGGAACTGAGCAGCGAGGTCCGGACGATCGCCGCACGTGCCAGGTCTCTCTTCGAGCCTCCCGGGCACGCCGATCCCGCAACGGCGGTCCGGGCCTTCGATCTCCAGATCAGCGACGCGCTGTCGATGACCTTCACCCCCGCGCTGCTCGAAGATCTGCGGCACTCGGCGCCGGGCCTCACCGTCCGGCTGCACCCGGAGAGCATCGAGGCGGTGCCCGCTCTTCGGGAGGGACTGGTCGACCTCGAAATCGGCGACGTCAGCCGTCACGAGCGCGAGGTCCGGGCCGAGGCACTGGCGACCGACGTCTTCGTCGCCGCGGTGCGTCGCGGCCATCCCCTGAGCACGTCACCGCACGTGACGCCGGAGCAGTTCGCGGCGGCCGACCACGTCGCCATCTCGCGGACCGGCCGGGCGTACGGCCCCATCGACGCGCACCTCGCCGAGCTCGGTCTCCGCAGGCGCGTGGTCGCGGTCGTGCCCACCTTCGCCGAGTCGCTCCATCTGGCGCGGAGAGCCGGACTGGTGTGCATGACCCCGGCCGTGCTCGGCCGTCAGGCCGTCGAAGCACTGGAGTTGACCACCTTTCCCATCCCGTTGACCCTTCCTCCCGCCGACATCGGCATGGCCTGGCACCCACGCAGCGAGAACGACCGGATGCACCGCTGGCTGCGCACCCGGATACACGCCGTGATGGAGCGCGAGCTGGCGTCGTCGGCTTGAGGGCGCGGATCGGCAACCCGCCACCCCGGGCTCGCTGTGGGGCGACGAAGTCCGCCGGCTCAGGCGAACGTGCGCCGGTACGTCTGCGGGCTGACGCCAGTGGTGCGTTTGAAGCGGTCGCGGAAGCTGGTGGGGGAGGCGAAGCCGACCTGGTGGCCGATGCGTTCGACGGAGTGCTGCGTGGTCTCCAGGAGATGCTGGGCCTGGCGGATGCGGGCCCGGTGGAGCCACTGGAGCGGGGTAGTGCCGGTCTGGTCGCGGAAACGGCGGATCAGGGTCCGGGTGCTGGTACCGGCCCGCTCGGCGATGTCCGCGAGGGTGAGGTCGCGCGCCAGGTTCTCCCGCAGCCAGGAGAGCAGCGCCTCCAGCTCGGAGCCCTGCGGTGTGGGTGCGTGGTCGTGGACGATGAACTGGGCCTGCCCGCCCTCCCGTTCGAGCGGCATCACCGACAGGCGGGCCGAGTCGGCCGCGACGGCCGAGCCGTAGTCGCGACGGATCATGTGCAGGCACAGGTCCAGGCCCGCGGCCGCGCCGGCCGAGGTGAGGAACTGGCCGTTGTCGACGTAGAGGACGTCGGGGTCGACGTCGAGGGCGGGGTAGGTCGCGGCCAGCAGCCCGGCCGCGCGCCAGTGGGTCGTCACGCGGAGCCCGTCGAGGAGCCCGGTCGCGGCCAGCGGGAAGGTGCCCACGCAGATGGAGGCGATCCGCGTGCCGTCGGCGGCGGCCGACCGCAGCGCGTCCCGTACGGCCGGAGCGAGGGGAGCGCTGGGTTCGCCGACGCCCGGCACGATGATCGTGTCCGCGCCCCGCAGACCCTCGAGACCCCAGGGCGCGCGCAGGGCGAAGGCTCCGGCGTCGACCTCGTCGCGCTCGGCGCACACCCGTACCTGGTAACCGGGACGCCCGTCGGGCAGGCGGGTCCGGGAGAAGACCTCGACCGGGGTGGACAGGTCGAACGGGATCACCTGATCGAGTGCGAGAACGGCGACGGTGTGCATGGCCGGAACCTACCTCCCCACCGGCTTGACGATCCCGGCCCCATGAGCCGGGCAGCTCCACACAACCGGAGCTCCGGGCCTTCCAGAAGCTCTTGGCACTATCCCGTTGAAACCTGTCACTAGTGCCACTGGGCGAGCACGCTGACAGCCGGTTGACTTCGAGGCGCCCGGTGGAAAGCGACCTCGGAGGAACCTCCATGCACGTCCAGGTTGTCCTGTTCGACGGCTTCGACCCGCTCGACGTCGTCGCCCCCTACGAGGTGCTGTACGCGGGCGGCTCGGCCTCGGACGGCGCGGTGAGCGTGGAGCTGGTCTCCGCGGAGGGACCTCGTGAGGTGACCAGCGGTACGGGAGGACTGGTACTGCGCGCCACCGGCACCCTCGACCTCGGGCGAGCGGACCTGATCCTGGTGCCCGGCGCCTCCGGCCGCGTGGGCGCCCCCGGCGAGGTCCCGGAGGACGAGGCGGGCGCCGGTGAACGCGGCCAGGACGAGTCGATCCCCGTCCTGCTCGGCCGCACACTCACCACCACGCTCCCCGCGCTCCTCAAGCAGGCCATGGAGGACCCGGACGTCACGGTCGCCACCGTCTGCGGCGGCTCCCTCGTCCTGGCCATGGCGGGCCTGCTGGAGGGGCGTCACGCGACCACCCACCACCTGGGCCTCGACCTGCTGGACGCCACCGGCGCCCACGCGGTCCGCGCCCGCGTCGTGGACGACGGCGACCTGATCAGCGGCGCCGGTGTCACCTCCGGGCTCGACCTGGGGCTGTATCTGCTGGAGCGCGAGGTGGGCCCCCGGGTCGCGCACGCCGTCGAGGAACTCTTCGCCCACGAGCGGCGCGGCACCGTCTGGCGGGCCCACGGCCCGGCGCCCACCGCCTTCTGAACCCCCGGGCCCCGCGCGGGCCGCTCGCGCACCCTCCCACTCGTACCTCAGAAAGAACACCGGCATGTCCGTCCAAGGCACCTGGCACCTGACCGTCTCCACCCCCGTCGGCAAGATCAAGCCCCTGGTCGAACTCCGTGAGAGAGACGGCACCCTGACGGGCGTCGCCCGCGGAACCGGCGAGGAGGTACCACTCGACGACATCACCCTCGACGGCGACCGGCTCACCTGGAGGCAGGCCGTCACCAAACCCCTGCGGCTGAACCTCGTGTTCGACGTGAGGGTCGACGGCGACACCCTCCAGGGCGTCTCCCGGGCCGGCCGCCTTCCCTCCTCGAAGGTCACCGGCGAGCGTCGAGCCGGACGGGAGCACCAGGCGTGACCAAGCTCCTGCTGTCCCTGCACGTCCTGGCCGCGCTGGTGGCGATCGGCCCCGTCACCGTCGCCGCGAGCATGTTCCCCGCGACGCTGCGCCGTGTGCTCGGCGCCGGCGCCGGCGCCGGCGCCGACGCCCGGACGACCCTGCGGACGCTGCACCGCATCTGCCGCGTCTACGCGGGGATCGGCATCGCCGTTCCCCTCTTCGGCTTCGCCACCGCCGGAAGCCTCGGTGTCCTCGGCGACGCCTGGCTGGTCACCTCGATCCTGCTGACCGCCGCGGCCGCCGGAATCCTGGCCCTCCTGATCCTCCCCGCCCAGGACCGCGCCCTGACCGTGACGACGGAGCCCTCCGTCGCGTCCCCGACCTCCTTGAACCCGGCTCGCCTCGCCATGCTCACCGGCATCTTCAACCTGCTGTGGGCCGCGGTCACCGTCCTGATGATCATCCGCCCCGGCTCCACCACGGGGGCGTGACCGTGCACCTGCGGCCGCCACGAGCCCTGCGCATCGCGTCTCACACCGAGTTGCTCTCGCTGATCGCGATGCTCGCCAACCTCCTCACCGCCCACCTCAGGGCCCTCTCTTCCCTGCTGGGCCCCACCCACGGTTGCGCCTACCTGTTCGTCGTACTCGCCACCTGGCGCTTCGACCAGGCCCCGGTCACCGCCAAGATCCTTACCGTGGTTCCCGGTGTCGGCGGACTTCTCGCCCTGCGGCGGCTCGACCGCGCCGAGACGGCCCGTGGCCCAGTGGAAGGAGCCACCTCCTCCTGAACCCCGCTGGTGGAAAACCGAGGCTCAGGCGTCCCGGCGGAGGTCCCGCACCTCACCCCGCCCCCGGAACCCCGCCGACCGGTACGTCGCCACGGCCGCCGCGTTCGCACCCGGCGTGCAGACGCGCGCTCGACGCCCCCAGCTCCCGCAGCGCGGCCACCGCGGCGAGGGCGACGGCACGGCCGTGGCCGCGACCGCGGTGCCGGCGGTGTACCCCCAGCGGCTCCAGCAGCCCGGGCCTGCCCGGACCGGCCGACCACACCGTCACCGTCGCCACCGCGTCGTCCTGGTCGTCGTACGCGACGAGACACCGGGCGTCGGCGTACGCCGGTCCGGCGGCCATCGCGTGCCAGTGCCCGGCGGTGAAGGCCGATCCTTCGAACGCGGCGCGCTGTACGGCGGCGCGGACCTCCGCACGCGACGGGCCGACCGTCTCGATCCGTACGCCGGGATCGTCCACCGGCTCCCCGAGGCCGCGGTGCAGCGGTGTCCACGGCTCGTCGGGCCGCCAGCCGTCCTCGCGGAGCAGGTCGCGGATCAGCGCGCCCGGGGACGCCTCGACGTACGCCCGCCCCGTCGGCAGCCCCGCGCGATCCGGCGCGGCGAGGTCGGCCACCAGCTTCCGCGCCAGCTCCTCGTCCCGCCAGGCGTCGGGCGCGATCGCCAGCCGCAGCAGCCCGGGGCCGTCCAGCAGTCCGACGGCGACGATCCGGCCGTCACGGCTCCAGGTCCGTACCGCCGCGGCCGTCGCCTGCGCGCCCAACCTCCGGAACCAGCCCAGGTCCCCGGGGTGCAACTGCGTCGGCGTCCCGTCGGACTGCCACCCCCGCAGCGCACCCTCGTCGTCGGACACCTCGTCGATCCCCGGCTTGCGCAGCACGATGGCCATGCCGTCGATGACACACCACGGGGCGGGCGGCCCGCAGCCGCTTTTCTACTCCGCGTCCTCCGGCGACGGCCCCGCCTCCGACAGCCACTGCCGCACCTCCCGCTTCAGCGACCGCTGGAACGTGGTCAGCAGCGCCTGCACCACCAGCGGCTGCATGTGCGCCGACAGCGAGCGCACATCCCGGGCGTCCCGCTCCGTCACCGCGCCCCGCAGCAGGTCGGACAGTTCGCGGGCGGCGGCGCGGGAGTGGTCGAGGAGGGCGGTGCGGGCGGCGAGGATCACCTCGTGGGAGAGGGGGACGTCCAGGAGGCGTACGCCGAGGCGCAGGAGCCCGGCGTCCACCCGCCAGTCGTCGCCCTCGGGGGCGAGCACGTCCATCGCGGCGAGGCGTCGCAGGTCTTCGTCGTCCAGCGGGCGCCCGGCCCGGCGCTCCAGGTCCGCGCGCGAGAGCGTCTCCACCGCCTCGGGCGCCCAGGAGGAGACCACCGCGCGGTGCACGGCGAGATCCTGGTCGGAGAGGTCCGCCGGGAGCCGTTCCAGATACCGCTCGATCCCGGCGAGGGTCAGCCCCTGGAGCTGGAGCTCCTCGATCAGCGCGAGCCGGGCCAGGTGCTCGCGGCCGTAGCGGCCCACCCGGCGCGGGCCTATCACCGGGGGCGGGAGCAGACCCCGGGTGCCGTAGAAACGGACCGTGCGCACGCTGACCCCGGACCGCGCGGCCAGCTCGTCGATGGTGAGGGCGGGCTCCTCGGCCTCGGTCGTCATGCGCAGCAGTATCGCCGCCGTACCGGTGCTGTGAAAGCCGGGGAGGATGTGTGAGAAGTACCGCTCTGTGACGTGGACCACCGCATTACGGGTGATCTCTCTGGGAAGCTGCTGCCTTGGTCTGAACCGCGACACACCGAGGCGGGGTGGGCCGAATTGTCAGGAACCCGGGCTCACGAGGTCCGGGCGCACCAGAGAGTGGAACGACCCGTGAGCAAGGAAGCCGTGGAATCGGCACCGGCCGCCGTACAGGCGGCCCAGGCGTCCCAGACGCCCGCGGACGCGGGCGACGCCGGATACAGCAAGGACCTCAAGGCCCGTCACGTCAACATGATCGCCATCGGCGGTGCCATCGGCACCGGCCTGTTCCTGGGCGCCGGCGGCCGTCTGCACAACGCGGGCCCCGCGCTCGCGATCGCCTACCTGGTCTGCGGCGTCTTCGCCTTCTTCGTCGTGCGGGCGCTCGGCGAGCTGGTCCTGTACCGCCCCTCCTCGGGCTCCTTCGTGTCGTACGCGCGCGAGTTCCTCGGGGAGAAGGGCGCCTACGTCGCCGGCTGGATGTACTTCCTGAACTGGTCGACCACCGGCATCGCGGACATCACCGCGATCGCGCTCTACACGCACTACTGGAGCATGTTCACGCCCATCCCGCAGTGGGTGCTGGCGCTGATCGCCCTCGCGGTGGTGCTCGCCGTGAACCTGATCTCGGTGAAGATCTTCGGCGAGATGGAGTTCTGGTTCGCGATCATCAAGGTCGCGACGCTGGTCAGCTTCATGTTCGTCGGCATCTTCCTGCTGGCCACCCGGCACGACGTGGGCGGCCACCAGCCCGGCCTGAGCGTCATCACCGACCACGGCGGTGTCTTCCCGCACGGCATGATGCCCGTCGTCCTGGTCATGCAGGGCGTGATCTTCGCGTACGCCGCGCTCGAGCTGGTCGGCGTCGCCGCCGGTGAGACCGAGCGGCCCGAGAAGGTCGTCCCGCGCGCGGTGAACTCGATCATGTGGCGCGTGGGCCTGTTCTACGTCGGCTCGGTCGTGCTGCTCGCGCTGCTGCTGCCCGGCTCGGTGTACTCCGCCGACCAGAGCCCGTTCGTCACCGTGCTGTCCAAGATCGGCATCCCGGCGGCCGGCGACGTGATGAACCTGGTCGTGCTGACCGCCGCCATGTCCTCGCTGAACTCCGGCCTGTACTCCACCGGCCGCATCCTGCGCTCCATGGCGACGGCCGGTTCCGCGCCGAAGTTCACCGCCCGGATGAACCGCAGCCAGGTCCCCTACGGCGGCATCCTGCTGACCTGCGCGGTCTGCGTGCTCGGCGTCGGCCTGAACTACCTCGTGCCCAGCCAGGCCTTCGAGATCGTGCTGAACGTCGCCTCCCTCGGCATCATCAGCACCTGGGTGATCATCATGATCTGCCACATGATCTTCGTCCGCCGCGCCCGCGCGGGCCAGGTCACCCGGCCGCACTTCCAGCTCAAGTTCAGCCCGGTCACCGAGATCGCCACGATCGTCTTCCTGCTGGTCTGCCTCGGCATGATGTGGAACGACCCGGATGTGGGCCGCAAGACCCTGCTGCTCATCCCGGTCATCGCGGCGCTGCTGGTCGCGGGCTGGTACGGCGTGCGGGGCCGGGTGCGCCGGAACGCGGCAGAGGAGCCGGCGGAACTGGCGAAGTAGCCGTTACCGGGCCGCCTGCGGCCCGTTGCCTCGCAGCTCGGCGGAGTTGTCGGTGACCGCCGCTACGGTGGCGTCATGTCGGAGATCGTTTACGTCCGGGGTGACGCCACCGAGCCGTGTGCGGGAGGGGCACGGGTGATCGCCCATGTCTGCAACGACGCCGGCGGCTGGGGGAGAGGCTTCGTCGCCGCCCTCTCCCGGCGGTGGCCCGAGCCGGAAGCGGACTACCGCGCCTGGTACCGCGACCGCGCGGTCAACGACTTCGGCCTGGGCGCGCTCCGCCTCGTCTCCGTGAGCCCCGACCTGTGGGTGGCCAACATGATCGGCCAGCACGGCATCAGAAGACCCGGCGCGAGAGCCCCCGCTCCCGTCCGCTACGACGCGATCGATGCCGCCCTCGACCGTCTCGCCGGCCAAGTGATCGAACTCGGCGCCTCCGTCCACCTGCCTCGCATAGGCTGCGGCCTGGCGGGCGGAACCTGGCCGCACGTGGAGCCGCTGATCACCGGGCGGCTGGTGCGGCGGGGCATCGCGGTGACGGTGTACGACCACGGGGAGGGCGGTCCATGACCGTGCGGGACGGGATCGACGTACTGGTGCTCGGCGGGGCCGGGGTGGACACGATCGTGCCGGTCCCCGCGCTGCCGCTGCCCTACGCCGACAGCTACATGATCGACTCCGGCATCCGCACCCGCGCCGGACAGACCGGCGACTTCGTCGCCCTGGGCCTGGCCGCCCTCGGCCTGCGCGTCCACCACCTCGACCTCCTCGGCGACGACCCCGAGGGCGACCTCGTCCGCACCCTGCACGCCGAGCACGGCATCGCCCTGACGGCGCTTCCGCAGCCCGCCGGGACGAAACGCGCGGTCAACCTGGTGGGTCCCGACGGCCGCCGCCTCTCCCTGTACGACACGAGCCGCGCCCGCCCCGGCGACCGCTTCCCCCCGGAGGTCCTGCGCCCCCTCGCCTCGGCCGGCCGGCACGTGCACGTGACGATCACCCACCCCTGCGCCGAGGCACTGTCCCTGCTTCTGGAGGCAGGCGTCCCCCTGTCCACCGACCTCCACGACTGGGACGGCGAAAACCCTTACCACGAGCCTTTCGCCCTCGCCGCCGACCTCGTCTTCCTCTCCACCACGGCCTTGTCCGACCCCGAGTCCACGATGCGCCGCATCGCGAGCCGCGGCCGCGCCCGGGCCGTCGTCGCCACGGCAGGCGCCAAGGGCGCCTACCTCCTGACGAACGGCGATCTGACCCACATACCGCCCGCCACCCCACCCGCCCCGGTCACGGACTCCAACGGGGCGGGCGACGCCTTCGCGGCCGCCTTCCTCTACGGCCACCTGAACGGCGAGCCCCCGGAGCGCTGCGCCCGCCACGGCGCGGTGGCGGGAGCGTACGCGTGCACGGTCCCGGCTGACCGGACGGACGCGATCACCCGGGACGCGCTGCTCGGCGGGACGGCGGATCCGGCGGGGCGGGCCATCGGCTGAGAGCCGGGACCAGTCCCCCCCGGGAAAGCGGCGGAGCCGCCTCGCGCTCTCGCCAGGCACCGGGGCCGCCTGATTTGATCGCCGTATGACTTCGTTCGACGACATGCGGAACCACTGGTGGTGGCGGCCCGGCTGGAGCGAGGGCCGCCGCTTCTACACCTGGCACCTCACGTTCGAGGGTCAGCCGGACGTACACCGACTCGCCGCCGAGTACCGCTCCGCGCTCACCCCGCTCGGAGACGCGTTCACGCTCGTCCCGGACCGATGGCTGCATCTGACCATGCAGGGGATCGGCTTCGTGGACGAGGTCAAGGAACGGGACGCCCGGGCCGTCGTCGACGCGGCCGGAGAGCACCTGGCCGCCATCCCGGCCTTCGACATGCAGCTCGGCCCGCACGTGCCGGACCCGGAGGCCATCGTGCTGCCCGTCCACCCGGACGGTCCCGTGCACGCCGTCCGCAGTGCGATCCGCAGCGCGATCGGGGACGTCCTGACCGAGGTCCCGGAGAACGCCGACGGCTTCACTCCGCACGTCTCAGTGGCCTACAGCGCCAGCGATGGCCCGGCGGCACCCGTCTTCCGGGCCCTCGACGGCCGCGACTTCACCCCGGCCCGCGCCCGCGTCACCCACGCCGACCTGATCGTGCTCCACCGCGACCACCAGATGTACGAGTGGGAGCCCTTCGCCTCGGTGCCCCTGGGCTGACCGCCAGCCCGTCCTTCCCCGGCCGACCGCGCGAACGCGGTCGGCCGGAACAGGCTGATCAGTGTCCGTGCACGTCGTTCGTCGCCTCGATCTTCTTCCACGACTTCGGCTGAGTCACCTGTGCGGCACTGCGGGCCAGGGCAGCCCCCGTCGCGGGCGACGCCGGCTTCGTCGGTTCGAAGAGCCAGGTGTCGAAGAGGGACGACAGCGGTTTGCCGGAGATCTGCTCGGCGTAGCGCTGGAAGTCGGAGACCGAGGCGTTGCCGTAGGCGTGGGCCGCGGGCCAGCCCTTGAGGATGGCGAAGAAGGCGTCGTCGCCCACGGCACGGCGGAGCGCCTCGATGGCGAGGGCACCGCGGTCGTAGACGGCGAGGTCGAACTGGCCGTCCGCGCCCGGGTCGCCCGGCTCGACCGTCCAGAACGGGTCGTCGGACGGGTGGGAGGCGTAGACGTAGTCGGCCAGTTCGCGCGTGGTGCCCTCGCCCTCGTGCTCGGACCAGAGCCACTGGGCGTAGCGGGCGAAGCCCTCGTTGATCCAGATGTCCTTCCAGCCCTTGAGGGAGACGTCGTCGCCGTACCACTGGTGGGCCAGCTCGTGCACGACCACCGAGGTGTTGGAGCCCTGCGCGAACTGCTTCGGGCTGTAGTAGACGCGGGTCTGGGTCTCCAGCGCGTAGCCGGTGGTGGTGTTCGGGACGTAGCCGCCCGCCGTGGAGAAGGGATACGGGCCGAAGTAACCGCTCAGCCAGTCCACCAGCTCGCCGGTGCGCTCCACGCTGGCGCGGGCGGCGCCGTCGTTGTCGCCGAGGTCCTTGCTGTAGGCGTTGATCACCGGCACCCCGCCCTCGGAGGTGGAGGTGGTGATGTCGAAACGGCCGAGGGCCAGGGTGGCCAGGTATGTCGCCTGGGGCTTGGTCTGGCGCCAGGCGTAGCGGGTCCAGCCGAGCTTCGAACCGGTCGACGTCAGCACGCCGTTGGAGATGGCCTGGGTGCCGTCCGGGACGGCCACCGAGACGTCGTAGGTGGCCTTGTCGCTCGGGTGGTCGTCGCTCGGGAACCACCACCACGCGGACTCGGGCTCGTCGGCCGCCACCGCGCCGTCGGGCGTGCGGTGCCAGGCGGTGAAGCCGTACGCGCTCTTCGTGGACGGCACCCCGCTGTAGCGGACCACGACGGTGACCGGCGTCCCCTCCGGCAGCGGGGTCTTCGGCGTGACGACCAGCTCGTGTTCGCCGGAGGAGGTGAACGCGGCCTTCACGCCGTTGACCCGCACCTCGCTCACGTCGAGCAGGAAGTCCAGGTCGAAGCTGGAGAGGTCCTGGGTGGTCTTCGCCAGGATGGTCGCGGTGCCCTCCAGCTCGTCCGTCTTCGGCTGGTACTTCAGGCGGAGGTCGTAGTGCGAGACGTCATAGCCGCCGTTGCCGTAGGACGGGTAGTAGGGGTCACCGATGCCCGGCGCGCCCGGCGTGAAGGTCACGGCCGACGCCGGGACCGCCAGCAGGAGGGAGGCCGCGGCCAGCGCGCCCGGCGCGATGATTCTGCGGTGCACGTCAGCTCCAAGTCGTCGGTACGGAAAGTCTGTTCGGAGCCTATTGAGTCCCTGTGGCCCCGCGGGTGTCCACGGCCGCTCCTGTCACACGATCGCCATTCGGCCGACACTCCGCCCCCGCCCCGAAGCGCCTTCTTTTGCACGGCAGTTGACCGATGTACCGTCCGCCCATGCCGATTCGCACGCTGTGGAGAACGCTCGCGATCCTGGCCGTCGCAGCCCTGACGGCCGTCTTCCTCGTACCGGTCGCCGCCCAGGCGGCACCCCGCGAGAGCAGGCCCGTCTACTCGTACGCGCACGCCGTCCGCGAGTCGGTGTGGGTGGACACCGGTCTGGACGGGGACGGCGACGGACGCACCGACCGCGTCGCCGCCGACATCGTCCGCCCCTCCGAACCCGCCCGCCAGGGTCGCAAGGTGCCCGTCATCATGGACGCCAGCCCCTACTACTCCTGCTGCGGCCGCGGCAACGAGAGCCAGCTCAAGACGTACGACGCGCAAGGGCACGTCGTGCAAATGCCCCTTTTCTACGACAACTACTTCGTTCCCCGCGGCTACGCCTTCGTCGGCGTCGACCTCGCCGGGACCAACCGCAGCGACGGCTGCGTGGACGTCGGCGGGCGCTCCGACATCCGCTCCGCCAAGGCGGTCGTCGACTGGCTCGGCGGCCGGGCCCGCGCCTACACCAGCCGCACCGGCGGCACACCGGTCAAGGCGAGCTGGACCAACGGCGCCACCGGCATGATCGGCAAGAGCTGGGACGCCACCATCGCCAACGGCGTCGCCGCCACCGGGGTGAAGAACCTCAGGACCATCGTGCCGATCAGCGGCATCTCCTCCTGGTACGACTACTACTTCGCCCAGGGCGCCCAGCTCTACGACGGCGGCCCCGACGAGCTGGCCGGTTACGTCGAGAGCGAGACCGCCCAGACCCACTGCGCGGCCGTGCAGAAGAAGCTCGCGGACGGCAGCCCCGCGAGCGGCGACTGGACCGGGCTGTGGACCGAGCGGGACTACGTCAAGGACGCGGCAAAGGTCCGTGCCAGCGTCTTCCTGGTGCACGGGATGCAGGACCTCAACGTCCGCACCAAGCACTTCGGCCAGTGGTGGGACGCGCTCGCAAGGCACGGCGTCGAGCGCAAGATCTGGCTCTCCCAGACCGGCCACGTCGATCCCTTCGACTACCGGCGCGGCGCCTGGGTCGACATCCTGCACCGCTGGTTCGACCACGAACTCCTCGGCTACGACAACGGCGTCGACCGCGAGCCCATGGCCGACATCGAACGCCACCCCGACCAGTGGGTCACCTCCGCCGTCTGGCCGCCGCGCGACACCCGGACCACCACCCTGTACCCGGCCCGCGGCGCCACCCCCGGCGTCGGCGCCCTGGGTCTCGGCCGCTCCCCCGGCACCGAGCGGTTCACCGACGACCCCAGCCGGAGCGAGACCGACTGGGCGGCCGACCTCACGAAGTCCACGCCCGACAAGGCCGCCTTCGTCACCCCGGCGCTCACCGGACCGCTGCGGATCTCCGGTTCCTCGCATGTCACCGTGACCGCCACGTCGAGCACCTCCTCCGCCCATCTGTCCGCCGTCCTGGTCGACCTCGGCCCGGACACCATCCGCGACTACGCCGACGGCGCCGAGGGCATCACCACCCTGGCCGACCGCACCTGCTGGGGCGAGAGCACGGCCGGGGACAGCGCCTGCTTCAAGGCGACGGCGGCCAAGACGGCACACGTCGACGCCACTGTCGTCAGCCGGGGCTGGGCCGACCTCGGCCACCACGCCTCGCTCGCCAAGGGCACCCCGCTCACCCCCGGCCGTGCCTACTCCATGACCCTCGACCTGGCCGCGACCGACCATGTCGTCCCGGCGGGCCACCGGCTGGCCCTGATCGTCGCGGGCACCGACAAGGACCTGATCGAACCGCCCTCCACCCGGCCCACCCTCACCCTCGACCTCTCCCGCACCAGGGCCCAGCTCCCGCTGGACGGAGGAGCCAAGGCCCTCGCCCGGGCCACCGCGACAGCACCCGCCGCGCGCACCCTCACCGTCGTCGGCACCCCGGAGTGCGCGAGCGGCTACGGCGACGGCTGCACGGCCACCGTGCCGCCCGGCCGGACCGTGCCCGGTTCGCGCACGTCCAGGTAGACACCGACACCGGACAGACGGCCCAAGTCGAAGGCCGGCAACCGGTGTTCGCGAGGCACGGTACGCATGACGCCCGGGTCGGCCGGAAGACCGGCCCGGGCCGGCGTGGGGACCACGCGACGGGGTGGGGGTACGGCGACGCAGAACGGCACCTCACGACGCCGAGCCGGTCGAAGCGCACATGACCGCGCGCGATCTCGCGCAGCATCTGAAGGCTCCGCCGGTGCTCATAGTAGGTTTCCTTCCGGAAACCGGCCGGTACCGAAAGGGGACCCACCCGTGTCGCAGCAGCTCTGGAACGCCGTGGACGACTACTTCAACGGTCTCCTCGTCGAGGAGGACGCCGCGCTGCGGGCCGCGGCGGAGGAGAGCGAGGCGGCCGGCCTCCCTCCGCACCAGGTCGCCCCGAACCAGGGCAAGTTGCTGCACCTGCTGGCCCGCATCCAGGGTGCCCGCTCGGTGCTGGAGATCGGCACCCTCGGCGGCTACAGCACCATCTGGCTGGCCCGCGCCCTGCCCGAGGGCGGCCGGCTGATCACCCTGGAGGCCGACCCGCACCACGCCGAGACCGCCGCCGCCAACATCGCGGCCGCCGAGGTCGGTCACCTGGTCGACCTGCGGGTCGGCAAGGCCGCCGACACCCTGCCGGCCCTCGCGGACGAGGGCGTCGGCCCCTTCGACCTGGTCTTCATCGACGCGGACAAGCCGTCCAACCCCGAGTACCTGCGCTGGGCGCTGCGGCTCACCCGGCCCGGCAGCGTCATCATCGGGGACAACGTCGTACGCGAGGGAGCGGTGACCGACCCCGCGAGCGAGGACCCCCGCGTCCAGGGAGTGCGCAGCTTCACCGAACTCATATCGGAACACCCGCAGTTGACCGCGACGACACTGCAGACCGTCGGGGCCAAGGGGCACGACGGGTTCACGCTGGCGCTCGTCACCGAGTAACCAGCGCACACCGAAAGACAGTCGACCGGACCGACCAGCCCGAGGCACACATGGCCACCGTCACCCACCTGACGTACTACCCCGTCAAAGGCTGCGCCGGAGTCCCGGTGACGGAAGCCCAGTTGACGCCCGCCGGGCTCGCACACGACCGCAGCTTCATGGTCGTCAGCGAAGAGGGCGTCTTCCGCACCCAGCGACGCGACCCCCGACTCGCGCTGATCCAGCCCGAGATCACTCCCGGCGGCGATCGACTCACCCTCCACGCACCCGGCCACGACACCGTGCGCATCGCCGTGGACACGTCCGGCGCCGCCCGGCCGGTCGAGCTGTTCGGCACCGCCTACCGGGGCATCGACCAGGGCGACACGGTGGCCGACTGGCTGTCCCTGGTGCTGGGCACGCCCAGCAGGCTGGTCCGGGTCCCGCCCGACCACGACCGGGTGACCGACGGCCGGACACCGGGCACCTCCGGCTACGCCGACAGCTGCGCCCTGCACGTCGCCTCCCGCGCCACCCTGGACGAGCTGAACCGGCGACTGGCGGAGCGCGGCGCCGCCCCGCTGCCGATGAGCCGCTTCCGCCCCAACGTCGTCATCGACGGCTGGGACGAGCCCCACACCGAGGACCGCGTCCTGCTCCTCACCCTCGGCGCGGCCGAACTCGGCTACGCCAAGCTCGCCATCCGCTGCGCCGTCACCACCGTCGACCAGGAGACCGGCGCCAGATCCGGCCCCGAACCGCTGCGCACCCTCGCGGGATACCGGCGCGCGGCGGAGGGCGGAGTCGCGTTCGGCACGAAGTTCGCCGTGCTGCGCCCGGGCAAGGTGTCCGTGGGGGACGAGGCGGTCGTCGGCGGATGGGGCGAGTCGGAGCTGTAGAGCGCGGCGGGGCCGTCCAGTGCCGTACGAACAGGTACACCCTCGACCACGCGTACGGCCGTTGCCCCCTGGGGACCAAGGGAATTCCGGCCACCGTGCCACGGGTGTGCCAAGAGTCCGCTCCCGGTGGGCTCCCGATCCCCCCGGCGCCGGGATACTCGCAGCATGTCTGCCGCTTACGCGACCTTCGGCCTGGTACCGGCGTTCCGCGCGGGCGGCGTGCTGCCCGACGGCGGCTATCAGATCCACCGCGACTTCACCGACTTCGTCGTGGACGGACAGCCCCTGCTGTTCCGCTTCCCCGACCTGGACGCGGTGACCCCGCTCGCCTCCGACGTGCCGACCGAGGTGCTGGCCGCGCAGGTGCGGGGACTGCTCCTGGAGGGCGAACCCCCGCTGCCCGGGGGGCGGTTCGTGGTGTACGGGTGCCCCGAGTGCGCGGATCTGGCGTGCGGGGCGCTGACCGCCGTCGTGGAGCGGGACGACGGCGACGTCGTCTGGCGCGACTTCGCCTGGCAGGACGGCGAGCACGCCGAACCGGTGCGCGACGGCTACGGCGGCACGGGACCGTTCCGCTTCCGGGCCCCCGCCTACCGGGCCGCCCTCACCGCCCTGCTCGACCGCCCCGAGGCCGCGCCCGCACCCCGGCCCCACGTCCTGGTGATCGGCCCCCGCGCCGGGGTCCCCGCCCGCCTTGCCGCCGCCCTGCGCGGCACCGGCATCGGCGCCGACGTCACCCCCGAGGTGGACGACGTACCCGCCGAGGAACTGCGCCGCTACGACGCCGTGCTGTACGCCCCCGGTGTCCCCGAGCCCCAGCAGGCCGCCGTGCACCAGGCGTTCGCGCGGGCCGGGGTCGACACCGCACACGTGGACGCCCTCGCGCCGATCGTCCCGCTCCTCGTCGCCCAGACCGAGCAGGCGCTCGACCGCGACCCGCTCCGCCCGCGCCGGATCACCGCCCTCACCGCCGACCGCCACACCGCCGTACTCGACGTGGCCACCGCCTGCCGGGTCCGTCTTCTCGCCTACCGCCGCGACCGCCTCCACCGCGTCCACGTGCGCGAACTCCTCGACGAGGTCCTCACCCCGGGGACCCACCACCTCCCGCTGGACCCGAGAGCGGTACGCGGCAGCGCGTACGTGGTGGCCCGCACGACCGGAACGGTCCTGACGGCACCGGCCGCCCCCTGACGCCTGGCCGCGCCGCCCTTCGCCGGACATTAAAATCGGCCCCCTGATGACTGCCACCCTCGTCGCCAAGAACCTCGCCGCCGGCCACGCCGACCGCTCCCTCTTCTCCGGACTCGACCTCGTCGTCGCGCCCGGGGACGTGATCGGGCTGGTCGGTGCCAACGGTGCGGGCAAGTCCACGCTGCTCAGGCTCCTCGCCGGGCTGACCCCGCCCGAGGACGGCGAGCTGCGGCTCTCCCCGCCCACCGCCGCCGTCGGCTGTCTGCCGCAGGAGCCGGAGCGCAGGCCGGGGGAGAGCGTGCGGGAGTTCCTCGGCCGCCGCACCGGCGTCGCCGAGGCGCAGCGGATCATGGACGAGGCCACCCAGGCGCTCGTGGACGGCGCGCCCGGCGCCGACGACGCCTACGCCACCAGCCTGGACCGCTGGCTGCACCTCGGCGGCGCCGACCTGGACGAGCGCGCCGAGGAGGTCGCCAGCTCACTCGGCCTCGCCGTCGACCTCGACCGGCCGATGACCTCCCTCTCCGGCGGCCAGGCGGCCCGCGCGGGCCTCGCCTCGCTGCTGCTCTCCCGCTACGACGTCTTCCTCCTGGACGAGCCCACCAACGACCTCGACCTCGACGGCCTGGAGCGCCTGGAGCGCTTCGTCACCGGCCTGCGCGCGGGCACCGTCGTCGTCAGCCACGACCGCGAGTTCCTCACCCGCACGGTCACCAAGGTCCTCGAACTCGACCTCGCCCAGCGGCAGATCAACCTCTACGGCGGCGGCTACGCGGGCTACCTGGAGGAGCGCGAGGTCGCCCGCAGGCACGCCCGCGAGGACTACGAGGAGTACGCCGACAAGCGCGCCGCCCTCCAGGACCGCGCCCAGACGCAGCGCTCCTGGATGGACAAGGGCGTCAAGAACGCCCGGCGCAAGGCGGGCAACGACAACGACAAGATCGGCCGCAAGTTCCGCAGCGAGGCCAGCGAGAAGCAGGCCGCCAAGGCACGTCAGACCCAGCGCATGATCGAGCGCCTGGAGGTCGTCGACGAGCCCCGCAAGGAGTGGGAGCTGCGCATGGAGATCGCCTCCGCGCCCCGCTCCGGCGCGGTCGTCGCCACCCTGCGCGATGCCGAGGTGCGGCGCGAGGGCTTCACCTTCGGCCCGGTCACGCTCCAGATCGACTGGGCCGACCGCATCGCGGTCACCGGTGCCAACGGCGCGGGCAAGTCCACCCTGCTCGGCGCCCTCCTCGGCCGCGTCCCGCTGGACGCCGGGCACGCCGCGCTCGGCTCCGGCGTCCTGGTCGGCGAGGTGGACCAGGCGCGCGGCCTCTTCCACGGCCCCGAGACCCTGCTCGCCGCCTTCCAGGCGGCCGTGCCCGAGACCGAGGCGGCCGAGGTACGTACCCTGCTCGCCAAGTTCGGCCTGAAGGCCGACCATGTGCTGCGCCCCGCCGCGACCCTCTCCCCGGGCGAACGCACCCGCGCCGCCCTCGCCCTCCTCCAGGGCCGGGGCGTCAACCTGCTCGTCCTGGACGAGCCGACCAACCACCTCGACCTGCCCGCCATCGAACAGCTCGAGTCCGCCCTCGACGCCTACGACGGCACGCTGCTCCTGGTCACCCACGACCGCCGGATGCTCGACGCGGTCAAGGTGAACCGCCGCCTGGAGGTCGCCGACGGCAAGGTGACGGAGCGCTAGACAGACAGGGGGAGCCCGACGGGCTCCCCCTGTGTCATCGGTGCCGGGCGGCGATTCACACCCGCCCGGCACCCCCTGCGGCTCAGCCCCGCCCGTTGCCCGGGTTCAGCAGCCCGGCGCGGCGCAGCGCGTCCGCCATCGCACTGTTGGCGGGAGCGGGCGCCTGACGGCCGCCCCGGTCGCCACCGCGCCCCTGCCCCTGTCCCTGCCGGCCGGACTGGCCCTGGCGACCGCCCTGACTCCGTCGCTGCTGCGGCGGACGGGAGCCGCCGCCGCGCCGCTCCTTGCCGTCCTGCCCCTGCGCCGCCGCCTCGTCGTCGAGGCGCAGCGTCAGCGCGATCCGCTTGCGCGGGATGTCCACGTCCAGGACCTTCACCTTGACGATGTCACCCGGCTTGGCCACGTCCCGCGGGTCCTTGACGAACGTCCTGGACATCGCGGACACGTGGACCAGACCGTCCTGGTGGACGCCGATGTCCACGAACGCGCCGAAGGCGGCCACGTTCGTCACCACGCCCTCGAGGACCATCCCCGCGGACAGGTCGGAGATCTTCTCCACGCCCTCCTTGAAGGTGGCCGTCTTGAAGGCCGGACGCGGGTCGCGCCCCGGCTTCTCCAGCTCCCTGAGGATGTCCGTGACGGTCGGCAGACCGAAGGTGTCGTCCACGAAGTCGGCGGGGCGCAGCGAGCGCAGCACACCGGTGTTGCCGACCAGCGAGGCGACCTCCTGGCCCGTGGTCTTCACCATCCGCCGCACCACCGGGTACGCCTCCGGGTGCACGCTGGAGGAGTCCAGCGGGTCGTCCCCGCCTCGGATGCGCAGGAAGCCCGCACACTGCTCGTACGCCTTCGGGCCGAGCCGGGAGACCTTCTTGAGCTGGGCGCGGGAGGTGAACGGGCCGTTGGCGTCGCGGTGCGCCACGATGTTCTCCGCGAGAGTGGCGGAGACGCCGGACACCCGCGAAAGCAGCGGCACGGACGCCGTGTTGACGTCCACGCCGACGCCGTTCACACAGTCCTCGACCACCGCGTCCAGCGAGCGCGACAGCTTCACCTCGGACAGGTCGTGCTGGTACTGCCCGACACCGATCGACTTCGGGTCGATCTTCACCAGTTCGGCCAGCGGGTCCTGGAGACGGCGCGCGATGGAGACGGCGCCGCGCAGCGACACGTCCATGCCGGGCAGCTCGCGGGAGGCGTACTCCGACGCCGAGTACACCGACGCGCCCGCCTCGGACACCATCACCTTGGTGAGGTTCAACTCCGGGTGCCTGGCGATGAGTTCGGTGGCCAGTCTGTCGGTCTCGCGGGAGGCGGTGCCGTTGCCGATCGCGATCAGGTCGACCGCGTGCTCCTTCGACAGACGCGCCAGTCTGGCGATCGCCTCGTCCCACTTGTTGGCCGGGACGTGCGGGTAGATCACGTCGGTGGCGACGGCCTTGCCCGTCGCGTCCACCACGGCCACCTTCACGCCGGTACGGAAACCGGGGTCGAGGCCGAGCGTGGCGCGGGTGCCGGCCGGGGCGGCGAGCAGCAGGTCGCGCAGGTTGGCGGCGAACACGTTCACCGCCTCGTCCTCGGCGGCCGTGCGCAGCCGCAGCCTGAGGTCGATGCCGAGGTGTACCAGGACCCGGGTGCGCCAGGCCCAGCGGACCGTGTCCGTCAGCCACTTGTCGGCCGGACGGCCTCGGTCCGCGATGCCGAACCGCGTCGCGATGAAGCCCTCGTACGTCGACGGGCCCTCGGTCGGCTCCTCCGGCTCCAGGACCAGGTCGAGGACCTCCTCCTTCTCGCCGCGCAGCATCGCGAGGATCCGGTGCGAGGGCAGCTCGGTGAACGGCTCGGTGAAGTCGAAGTAGTCGGCGAACTTGGCGCCCGCCTCCTCCTTGCCCTCGCGCACCTTGGCCGCGAGGCGTCCGCGCGTCCACATCCGCTCGCGCAGCTCGCCGATCAGGTCGGCGTCCTCCGAGAACCGCTCGGTCAGGATCGCCCGCGCGCCGTCCAGCGCGGCCTGCGCGTCCGCGACGCCCTTGTCGCCGTCCACGAACGCGGCCGCGGCGGCGGCCGGGTCGACCGACGGATCGGTCAGCAGCCCCTCGGCCAGCGGCTCCAGCCCCGCCTCGCGCGCGATCTGCGCCTTGGTGCGCCGCTTGGGCTTGTACGGCAGATAGACGTCCTCCAGACGCGCCTTGGTCTCGGCGCCCCGGATGCGGGCCTCCAGGTCCTCGGTGAGCTTGCCCTGCTCGCGCACCGACTCCAGGATCGCTGCCCGCCGGTCCTCCAGCTCCCGCAGGTAGCGCAGCCGTTCCTCGATCGTGCGCAACTGCGCGTCGTCGAGCATCTCGGTCGCTTCCTTGCGGTAGCGGGCGATGAAGGGCACGGTCGAACCGCCGTCCAGCAGCTCCACCGCGGCCTTCACCTGCCGCTCCCGTACGCCGAGTTCCCCGGCGATCCTGCCTTCGATGGACGCTGTGAGGGGTGTCGTCACGATCCCGTACCGCCTTCTCCACTGAGGTTGCGCGGCAATTGTGGCAGGTGACACCGGCATCCGGACGGCAGGGCGCTCCGGCGGCCCGTCGCGCGCGACGCTCAGGCGCGGCTGCCGCCCGAGGCGCCCCCGAACAGCCGGGCGAGCGCCCGGAACGGCAGCGTGACGACGGTGGCGATGGCTCCGCCGATCTGGCGCAGCACGTCGGCGATGGCACGGAACACGATGGGTTCTCCCTTCTCGCGGACTCCACCCGGCCCCCTCCGGGGCTTCCCCGAGGTCCCGGGGGCGGGTGCTCCGGGCTTTCCCGGACTTCTCCCGGACGACAGACGTCCGGGCCGGTCCGGGTACCCCGTCGGTCGCCGCCCACGCCCCCCGCCCCGATCACTGCGTCGCGGGCGCGCTCCAGGTGAAGCGGGGTGCCCGGCGCTCCAGGAACGCGGAGACCCCCTCGGCGGTGTCGGACGAGGCGCGGGCCTGCTTCGCCCAGTGGGCGTCGCGGTCGGTGCGGCCGTCCGCGAACTCCTTCGCCGCCGCCTGGGTCAGCCGGGAGCGGGACACGAGCACCCCGGTCAGGGCGTCCACCCGCTTGTCGAGGTCCCCTGCGGGCAGCACCTCGTCCACCAGAGCGGTGCGCAGGGCCCGCTCGGTGTCGATCAACTCGCCAGAGAACAGCAGATACTTGGCGGTCGCCGGGCCCACCAGCGACACCAGGCGCCGGGTGGAGGAGGCCGGGTAGACGATGCCGAGCTTCGCGGGGGTCACCCCGAACAGCGCCCCCTGCTCCGCGAGGCGCAGATCACAGGCCGCCGCGAGCTGGGCCCCGCCGCCCACGCAGTGTCCCCGGACGGCGGCGAGCGTCGGTTTCGGGAACGCGGCGAGTGCCTCCTCGGCCGCCACCGCGAGCCCCTGCGCCTCCTCGGGACCCTCCCGGAGCGAGGAGATGTCGGCGCCCGCGCAGAAGGTCCCGCCCTCGCCGGTCAGCACCAGCGCCCGTACGTCCGCGTCGGCGGCGAGCCGGTCGAGCAGCGGGGGCAGCGACCGCCACATCGCGGCGGTCATGGCGTTGCGCTTGGCCGGGTTGCGGATGACGACGGTGGCGACGTGACCGGTGACCTGGTACGACAACTGCGGCTCCATGCGGCGGATCGTATCGAGGCGGTCCGTCCCGCCGGTAAGCCCCCGGAACGTGGTCCGAATCGACCCCGGGACCAAACCCGTACAACCCGAAGAGTTCGGGAACCGGCGTCCGGGGGACAGGAACAGTCGCGCGGACGACCGGGTCATACGGGAACGGTCGAAAACGTTCGATACCCGCTGACTTCTGTTCAGTCATCCGGTGCGGAGCCGATCATTACCAACACTCGACGTGTGGTGACAATCGAGCGCGAGGGTGGCGACCGGACGATGGACAACCACGGGCGCGGGAGCGTGCCGCGCCCAGCGGAGGAGGGCGCCCCGCCGGCGCCCGGAACACTGCCGTACGAAGGGGTCTGGAGGTTCACCGCGGCCACCGTGGACGCCTCGGTCCCGCAGGCCCGGCACGCGGTGCGCGATCTGCTGCTGCGCCAGGGCGTTCCCGTCGCCGACGACGTGGCGCACGGGCTGCTGCTGATCGTCTCCGAACTGGTCACGAACGCGGTCAAGCACGCGGCGCTGCTGTCGCCGATGCTCGCCGTGGAGGTGGCCGTCGGCGCGGAGTGGGTGCGGGTGTCGGTGGAGGACAACCACCCCTACCGGCCGACCGCCCTGGAGGCGGACCACGGCCAGACCGGCGGACGCGGTCTGCTGCTCGTGCGCGAGGTGGCGCGGGAGGCGGGCGGCACGGTCGACGTGGAGCACACGGCGAGCGGCGGCAAGGTGATCTGGGCGGCCCTGCCGCTCAAGCCCGCGCTCCAGCGGTGAGACCGCCCCCGGCCCCTCGGACCCGCCCGGGTCCTACCAGCCCGCCGAGGGGCCGGTCAGTTCCCTGATCGCGGGGCGGGCCGCGTCCAGGACGGTCAGGAACCACGCCGAGAACGGTTCACGCGCGTGCCGCTCCGCCAGCTCGGCGGCCGAGACGAACGCGGTCTCCTCGACCTCCTCCGCGTCCGGCGCCACGGGCTCCTGGACCAGACCGACGAAGAGGTGGTTGAACTCCTGCTCCACCAGGCCCGAGGCCGGGTCCGGGTGGTTGTAGCGGACGGTGCCCGCCGCGGCCAGCAGCGAGGGGGAGACGCCCAGCTCCTCGTACGTCCGCCGGGCCGCCGCCGCGAAGGGGGCCTCGCCCGGGTACGGGTGGCCGCAGCAGGTGTTGGACCAGACACCGGGGGAGTGGTACTTGCCGAGCGCGCGCTGCTGGAGCAGCAGCCTGCCCCGCTCGTCGAAGAGGAACACCGAGAATGCCCGGTGGAGCTGTCCCGGCGGCTGATGGGCGGCGAGCTTCTCCGCGGTGCCGATCGTCACGCCCTTCTCGTCGACCAGTTCCAGCAAAATCGGCTGTGTGGTGCCGTTCGACGAGCTGTGCGTCTCGGTGGCAGGTGTGATCGGCATACCCATCCTTCGCCTCGGTCTTCGCACCCCAAGTCTGCCGTACGAATCCGGCACTCCCGACACTTCCCGGCACGTCCGCATGTCCCGTGCCAGGTGGGGCGGAAGCGGGGCCCGGAAGCACATCGTGCCCGGCACCCGCTGCGGGGAACCTCGGCAAGCCCTCGCACACGGGTGCGCACCGTCAACGTACGCCACCGGCACCGCCGGGTGCGGCCCCCCCAGGGGCCGACGTCAGTGGCAGAGGTGGGCCTCGTGCTCCGCGTGGCCGCCGGGCTCCAACTGGAAGGTGCAGTGCTCCACGTCGAAGTGGTCGCCGAGGCAGCCCTGGAGCTCGTGCAGCATCTTCTCGTGGCCGATCGCGTTCAGCACCTCCGTGCTGACCACCACGTGCGCGGAGAGCACCGGCAGGCCCGAGGTGATGGTCCAGGCGTGCAGGTCGTGCACGTCCTCCACGCCGTCCAGCTCCAGGATGTGCGTGCGCACCTCGGCCATGTCCACGTTCTTCGGGGCCGCTTCCAGGAGCACGTCCAGCGTCTCGCGCAGCAGCTTCACCGTCCTCGGCACGATCATCAGACCGATCACCAGCGAGGCGATCGGGTCGGCGGCCTGCCAGCCGGTGGCCAGGATGACGGCCGCCGAGACGATCACCGCGACCGAGCCGAGGGCGTCGGCGGCGACCTCCAGGAAGGCGCCGCGCACGTTGAGGCTGTCCTTCTGCCCGCCCATCAGCAGCAGAAGCGAGACGGAGTTGGCGACCAGACCGATCGCACCGAAGACGATCATCAGTCCGCCCTCGGTCCCGGCGGGGTGGACGAACCGCTCCACCGCCTCGAAGAGGACGTACCCGCCGACTCCGAGCAGCAGCAGACAGTTGGCCAGGGCCGCAAGGATCTCGGCGCGGGCGTAGCCGAAGGTGCGGTTGGCGCTGGGCGGCCGCGCCGCGAAGTGGATGGCGAGCAGCGCCATCACGAGCCCGACCGCGTCGGTCGCCATGTGGGCCGCGTCGGCGATCAGCGCGAGCGAGTCCGCGAGGAACCCGCCGGCGATCTCCACCACCATGATGGTGAGCGTGATCCCCAGCGCCGCCCGCAGCCGTCCCCGATAGGCGGCCGCCGCCGTCCCCGTGGGCGCGTGACTGTGCCCGTGGTCGTGCCCTGCCCCCATGCGAGGACCACCCTTCCGTCTGCCCACCGGCTCACAGTGAACAACGCCCGGCGCCGCCGGGCAACGCGGCACTGAACACCGTTGTCATATCACCTGACCTGCGCAAACGAACCGCAGGTCAGGCACGTGGCAAAGGAGTTCCGGACCGACGGCGCGTGGGTGAGGATGACCCTTTCGGAGCCGGAAGGGGACATGGGGATGGGGTACGAACTGCGGGCGGTGATCGCCGGCCGGGCGCTGCTGGAGGACGCGGTGGGAGATCCGCCGGGCGCCGGGTCGGCACCGCTCGAACAGGGCCTGGCACTGCTGCCGCTCACCGACGCGCTGTCCGGCTCCGGGGGCGGCGGGCCCTCCCCCCTCGGGTTCCGGGGGCTTCCCGGCGGCTTCGAGCCGATGCTCGCGCGGTGGTCGGCCGCAGGGCCCGTGGCCTTGGTGGAGGCCGAGTACTTCGGCGGCGTCGGTGAACAGCGCGCCGCGGTGTGGGAGGGCGGGGCGGTCGTCCTGGGTCCGCTCCACGTCGACGAGGACGAGTCCACTCCGGCCGAGGGCAGCCCCGTCTCCCGGGCGCTGCGGCGGCTGGGACTGGTGGCGCGGGCCGGGCAGGACGAGTTCGACACGGCCGGCCTGGGGCGGAGACGGACCAGCGAGGGCTGGCTCGCCTGAGCGGTGACCACGGGGCCGCGCGCCCACGGTCGCGCGCTTCACGAGCGGACTCCCACCCGTGAAGCGCGCCGGGACTCACCCGTGGTGGTGCCGCCACCCCTCCCACGCCGATGCCACCATCTCGCGCACGTCCCGCCGGGCCCGCCAGCCCAGTTCGGCGTGGGCACGGGCGGCGGAGGCGACGGCTCGGGGGGCGTCGCCGGGGCGGCGGGGTTCGACGAGGGGCTGGGTCGTCTCGCCGGTGACCTCGCCGATCACGGTGATCAGCTCGCGGACCGAGACGCCCTCGCCGCTGCCGATGTTCAGGGTGAGATCGCCGGTGAAGGTGTCGTCGCGGAGGCGGCGGGCCGCCGCCAGGTGGGCTTCCGCGAGGTCCGCCACGTGGATGTAGTCGCGGACGCAGGTGCCGTCCGGGGTCGGATAGTCGTCGCCGAAGATCCGGGGCGCCTCGCCGCGGGTGAGGCGGTCGAAGACCATCGGGACGATGTTGAAGACCCCGGTGTCCGCCAGCTCCGGGGCGGCGGCCCCCGCCACGTTGAAGTAGCGCAGGCACACCGTCGCGATGCCGTGCGCCCGGCCCGCCGCCCGCACCAGCCACTCACCGGCCAGCTTGGTCTCGCCGTAGGGGTTCACCGGCACGCACGGGGTGTCCTCGGTGATCAGGTCCACGTCCGGGTTGCCGTACACCGCCGCCGAGGACGAGAACAGCAGCCGTCGCACCCCGCTCTCCGCCATCGCGTCCAGAAGCGTGCCGAGGCCGCCTAGGTTCTCCCGGTAGTAGCGGGTGGGCTCCGCCACCGACTCCCCGACCTGCTTGCGCGCCGCGAGATGCACCACACCGGTCACCCCGTGCTCGGCCAGCACCCGCTTCAGCAGATCCCCGTCCAGCGTCGAGCCCTCGACCAGCGGCACCCCCTCGGGCAGCCGCTCCGGCACGGCGGCCGACAGGTCGTCGAGCACCACGGCACTCTCCCCGGCACCGGCCAGCGCCCGTGCCACGTGTGCCCCGATGTATCCGGCTCCGCCGGTGATCAGCCACGTCATGGTCGCCCACCCTATGCCGCCCCGGACCCGCCCCGGCAGAGCCCGGGCCGCCGCCCCTCTGTCCCGCGATGCCCGGGTCTGCGCCCCGCGGTTTGTGGGGCGGCCCCCGCATCCCCGATGATGATCGCGGCATGGGCCGGGAGGGCTCCGCGGCGGACCCGCGAGGGCCGGGCCGTGAACGCCCGGTGAACGGCGGCTCCGGCCGATCGGATAGCCTCTGCCGACATGCCGCCCAGGGTGCCGAAGGCAGGGCGCCCCACCACGCATCACGCAAGCGACCGGCGCCGACGCGCCGGCACCCAGGGAGTTGAGTTCGGTTGTCGACCGCCATCGTCACCGGTCAGCCGGTACCCGGATCGTCTCTCGAGGGCGATCTGCGGTCCCTCGGCTTCGACGTGCGTGTGGCCGCCGACGCCTCCGAGGCCGAGACCCTGCTCGCGGCCGTCCCGACGAGCCACCGCGTCGCCCTGGTCGACGCCCGCTTCGTCGGCCACCCGCACGCGCTGCGCCTCGGCCTGACCGACCCCCGCTTCCCGCTCGCCGCCGTACCCGGCGCCGTCACCGCGCAGGCCACCGCACGCCAGGCACTCGGCCGCGCCCTGACCCGCGAGACCACCGCGGGCGGCGGCACCGCCGTCGCCGTGGACAGCCTGCCCGACCGCCTGGTCACCGCCCTGGACGCCGACTACGGCGAGGTCCACCGCCCCGAGCTGGGCAGCCTCGTCGCCACCGTCCCCGCCGACCCCCAGACCCGCAACGAGGCCCGGCAGGCCGTCGCCGCCGTCGACGACGAGGCCGTACGCCTGAAGTCCGCCGTGAAGTCCCGGGACGGCTTCTTCACCACCTTCTGCATCAGCCCGTACTCGCGCTACATCGCCCGCTGGTGCGCCCGCCGGGGCCTGACCCCGAACCAGGTCACCACCGCCTCGCTGCTCACCGCGCTCATAGCGGCGGCCTCGGCCGCGACGGGCACCCGCGCCGGATTCATCGGCGCCGGCGTCCTGCTGATCGCCTCCTTCGTGCTGGACTGCACCGACGGCCAGCTCGCCCGCTACTCCCTGCAGTACTCCACTCTCGGCGCCTGGCTCGACGCCACCTTCGACCGCGCCAAGGAGTACGCCTACTACGCCGGTCTCGCCCTCGGCGCGGCCCGCGGCGGCGACGACGTCTGGGCCCTCGCGCTCGGCGCGATGATCCTCCAGACCTGCCGCCACGTCGTGGACTTCTCCTTCAACGAGGCCAACCACGACGCCACCGCCAACACCAGCCCCACCGCCGCCCTCTCCGGCCGGCTCGACAGCGTCGGCTGGACCGTGTGGCTGCGCCGGATGATCGTCCTGCCCATCGGCGAACGCTGGGCCATGATCGCCGTCCTCACCGCCGCGACCACGCCCCGCATCACCCTCTCCGTGCTCCTGATCGGCTGCGCGCTGGCCGCGACGTACACCACGGCGGGTCGCGTGCTGCGCTCGGTGACCCGCAAGGCCAAGCGCACCGACCGCGCGGCCGAGGCGCTGGCGGACCTGGCCGACCCCGGCCCGCTCGCGGAGCGGCTGAGCCGCCTGTTCCAGCGCGGACTGCCCGGCTACGGCGCCCCCGCCGTCGCCCTCCTCGGCGCCGCCGCCGTGGTCGCCTGCTCGGCGCTGCCCGGCTACGGCAGCCCGCTCCCGGTCGCCGGCGCCGTCCTCTACGTCGTCGCCTCGGCGCTCGCCGTGGCCCGCCCGCTCAAGGGCGCCCTCGACTGGCTCGTGCCGCCCTTCTTCCGGGCCGCCGAATACGGCACGGTCCTCGCCCTGGCCGCCCGCGCCGACGTACACGGAGCCCTCCCGGCGGCGTTCGGGCTGGTCGCGGCCGTCGCCTACCATCACTACGACACGGTGTACCGCATCCGCGGCGGCGCCGGCGCGCCGCCCGCGTGGCTCGTGCGCGCCATCGGCGGCCAGGAGGGGCGTGTCCTGCTCGTCGCCGTCCTCGCCGCGCTGCTGACCGCCTCGCAGTTCACCGTCGCGCTCACGGTCCTCGCCGTGGTCATCGCCTTGCTGGTGCTCGCCGAGAGCATCCGCTTCTGGGTGTCCGCAGGGGCGCCCGCCGTTCACGACGAAGGAGAAACCGCATGATCGGCCTCGTGCTGGCGGCCGGCGCCGGACGGCGTCTGCGCCCCTACACCGACACGCTGCCCAAGGCGCTCGTGCCGGTCGGGCCCGAGGGCGACGAGGA
>NZ_JBSGAH010000024.1:53443-93999 GCF_053600675.1 Streptomyces sp. NPDC005004 | reverse complement strand
GCCCGGTTCACGAAGTGGTCGAAGTCCTCCAGCGTCCCCAGCTGGGGGTGGACGCTGTCGTGACCGCCCTCCGGCGAGCCGATCGCCCAGGGCACCCCGACGTCGTCCGGGGTCGCGGTGAGGGTGTTGTTGCGGCCCTTGCGGTGGGTGGTGCCGATGGGGTGGACCGGCGGGAGGTAGACCACGTCGAAGCCCATCTCCGCGATGGCCTCCAGCCGGCGTTCCGCGGTGCGGAAGGTGCCGTGGGGCTGAGCCTCCGTTCCCTCCGAGCGGGGGAAGAACTCGTACCAGGAGCCGTACAGCGCGCGCTCGCGTTCCACCAGCAGCGGCATCGGGTCGGACGCGGTCACCAACTCCCGCAGCGGGTAACGCTCCAGCACCTCCAGCACCTCGGGAGCGAGGGCCGCCGCCAGCCGCCAGGACGCCGGGCGGTTCTCCGCGCGCAGCGCGGCCGCCGCCTCCAGCACGGTCTTCCGCCGCTCCGCCGGCACCCCGGCGGCCGCCCGCTCGTGCAGCCGCGCCCCCTCGTCCAGCACCAGGGCGGTGTCGATACCGGCGGGCACCTTGATCCCCGCCGCGTGCCGCCAGGTGGCGATCGGGTCCGACCACGCCTCCACGGTGTAGGTCCAGTGCCCCGTCGCCTCCGCGCTCACGTCGGCGCCCCAGCGGTCCGTGCCGGGCGCCAACTCGCGCATCGGCGCCCAGGGTCCGGTCCGGCCGCCGGGCCCCCGCAGCACGACATTGGCGTTCACCGCGTCGTGCCCCTCCCGGAACACGGTGGCGCTGACCTGGAACGTCTCTCCCACCACGGCCTTGGCAGGCCGGCGTCCGCGCTGGACGACGGGGCGCACGTCGAGAACAGGGATACGGCCCACGACGGTGGGAGGTTCCTTGGAGTGGGGCGGTACGGGAGGGGCTTCGGCGGACGAGGCCGAGGGCCGCGCGGCGACGGATTCGGCGGGGGAGGAGGGGCGCACATGCTCGGTCCCCGCCGGTCCGGGCCGGGCCCGCGTGGCCTCCGGTCCCGGCCCTCCGCGCTCGCTTCGCGTCGCCTTCGCCGACGCGGCCTCCGGCCCCGGGCGGTCGGCCTTCGCTCGGGCCGTGCCGCTCGCCCCGGTGGGTTTCGGTGTCGCCTGCCCGGGCTCCGGGGCAGCGGGCGGGCTGTCCTGGGGCCTCGGCGGTTTTCTGGCGGTGGGCTTGGGAGTGGGACGGGGGGATGGCGTGTGGTGCTTGGCGGGCATGACCGCTCCTGTCCGCGTCAACGTGGCTATGGGCGGATGGACATGGGGAGGTGGGTCCTGCGGTGGTGCTGTGGTGCGCCTGTGAGGTCGTACCGGAGGAGCCTTCCCACCCGGTTCGGGTGGGCAATCCGGCACTTTGTTAACTACTCGCGCGTATGTCTACGTACAAGACCGGCCCCTTTCCCGGATTCCCGCCGGGACCGCGTTGACTCCCCAAGAGAAGGTCAGCAACCGCCCTCGTGGGAAACAGGGTTGACTCCTGCCCAGGCTGCCCCGGGAGACACGCCCACCCGGCGCCGCCGACCGCGTATTCGGCCGGAAGACGCCGGTGCCCCCGGGTAAAGGCATGTCACCGTTTGCGCCACGTTCCCACCGCTTCACCCGGATGCGTCCCCACCGACCCCCCGGTAACCACTACCGTCGAGGATGACGACGAGACGCACAGCGCTGTGCGTCTCACCTAGCGACGCGTCCGAGGTGGAATGTGAAGGCCATCCGTCGGTTCACCGTCCGTCCCGTTCTCCCCGAACCCCTGCGCCCGCTGAGCGATCTCGCGCGCAATCTGCGCTGGTCCTGGCATGTGGAAACGCGCGACCTGTTCCAGGCGGTGGACCCCGAGCACTGGAAGGCCGCCGGAGGCGACCCGGTGCGGCTGCTGGGCCGGGTGAGCCCCGTACGGCTCGCCGAGCTGGCCGAGGACCGGCGCTTCCTGCGCCGTCTCGCGGCGGTGGCCGGGGACCTCGGGGACTACGTCAGCGGCGACCGCTGGTATCAGCACCAGGGCGACGGGCTGCCCGCCGCCGTCGCCTACTTCTCGCCCGAGTTCGGCATCACCGCCGCGCTGCCCCAGTACTCCGGCGGCCTCGGCATCCTCGCCGGGGACCACCTCAAGGCGGCCAGCGACCTCGGCGTCCCGCTGATCGGCGTCGGGCTGCTCTACCGGCACGGCTACTTCCGCCAGACCCTCTCCCGCGACGGCTGGCAGCAGGAGCACTACCCGGTGCTCGACCCCAACGAGCTGCCCGTCACCCTCCTGAAGGAGGCCGACGGCACCCCCGCGGGCGTCCGGCTCGCGCTGCCCGGCGGCCGCGCCCTGCACGCCCGGATCTGGGTGGCCCAGGTCGGCCGCGTGCCGCTGCTGATGCTCGACTCCGACGTGGAGGAGAACGACCTCGGCGAACGCGGCGTCACCGACCGGCTCTACGGCGGCGGCAGCGAGCACCGGCTGCTCCAGGAGATGCTGCTCGGCATAGGAGGTGTGCGGGCGGTGCGGACGTACTGCCGCCTGACCGGCCACCCCGAGCCCGAGGTGTTCCACACCAACGAGGGGCACGCCGGATTCCTCGGTCTGGAGCGGATCGCGGAGCTGTGCGAGCGAGGACTCGACTTCGACGCGGCGCTGGAGACCGTGCGCTCCGGCACGGTGTTCACCACGCACACCCCCGTCCCGGCCGGGATCGACCGCTTCACCCAGGAACTGGTCGCGCGGTTCTTCGGCGCGGACGGCGAGCTGCCCGGCCTCGACGTGCGGCGGATCCTCGCGCTCGGCACCGAGACGTATCCGGGCGGCGAGCCGAACCTGTTCAACATGGCCGTGATGGGGCTGCGCCTGGCCCAGCGGGCCAACGGGGTGTCCCTGCTGCACGGGCAGGTGAGCCGGGGGATGTTCGCCGGTCTTTGGCCCGGGTTCGACACCGAGGAGGTGCCGATCACGTCGGTCACCAACGGGGTGCACGGACCGACCTGGGTGGCCCCCGAGGTGCTGCGGCTCGGCGTACGGCAGCTCGGCGCACAGCGGGCCGAGGACGCGCTGGCCATCGGCGCCTCGGAGCGCTGGGACGCGGTCGCCGACATCTCCGCGGAGGAGATCTGGGACCTGCGCCGCGTCCTGCGCGAGCAACTCGTCTTCGAGGTGCGCGACCGGCTGCGCGCCTCCTGGCGGCAGCGCGGGGCGGCCGGGGCCGAGCTGGGCTGGATCGACGGGGTGCTCGACCCCGACGTGCTCACCATCGGGTTCGCCCGCCGTGTGCCGTCGTACAAGCGGCTCACGCTGATGCTGCGGGACAAGGAGCGGCTGACCGAGCTGCTGCTGCACCCGGAGCGGCCGGTACAGATCGTCGTCGCGGGCAAGGCGCACCCGGCGGACGACGGGGGCAAGCGGCTGGTGCAGGAGCTGGTGCGGTTCGCGGACGATCCGCGGGTGCGGCACCGGATCGTGTTCCTGCCGGACTACGGCATGGGGATGGCGCAGAAGCTCTACCCGGGCTGCGACGTCTGGCTGAACAACCCGCTGCGCCCGCTGGAGGCGTGCGGCACCTCGGGGATGAAGGCGGCGCTCAACGGCTGTCTCAACCTGTCGGTGCTCGACGGCTGGTGGGACGAGTGGTTCCAGCCCGACTTCGGCTGGGCCATCCCGACGGCCGACGGCGCGGCCACCGACCCCGACCGGCGGGACGACATCGAGGCGGCGGCCCTCTACGAACTGCTCGAACAGCGGGTCACCCCGCGCTTCTACGAGCAGGGCCGGGGCGGGCTGCCCGACCGCTGGATCGAGATGGTCCGCCAGACCCTCACCCTGCTCGGCCCGAAGGTGCTGGCCGGGCGCATGGTCCGCGAGTACGTCGAGCGGCTCTACGCCCCCGCCGCCCAGGCCCACCGCGCGCTGGACCCCGACACCGCGCGGGACCTGGCCGCCTGGAAGGCCCGGGTGCGGGCCGCGTGGCCCGGGGTCAGCGTGGACCACGTGGAGACGACGGCGCCCGTGGCCACCGCCGAGCTGGGGACGAGCGTCGGACTGCGGGTCCGGGTCGGCCTCGGCGACCTCACCCCGGACGACGTGGAGGTCCAGGCGGTCTCGGGCCGTGTGGACTCCGGCGACCGCATCACGGACGCGAGCGCGGTCCCGCTGAAGCCGGTCGGCAACCCCGACCTGGAGGGCCGCTGGCTCTACGAGGGCCCGCTCTTCCTCGACCGCACCGGCCCCTTCGGCTACACGGTGCGCATCCTCCCCACCCACCGCCTCCTGGCCTCCGCGGCGGAGACGGGCCTGGTGACGGTCCCGCCGGAGGACGTGGTGGAGACGTCGGGGGTGGTGCTGCGGTAACGCGTCCGCGGGCGGCCTACGCCTCGTCCTCGTCGGCGCACAGGCGCTTGAGGGTCCTGCCGCAGCGGCGGGCGTAGGCGTGCTGGAAGGCCCGGGCGGCGGGGCCGGCCGCGTGGGCGTACCACTTGGCGGGGCGGCTGTAGGCGGCGACGGTGAGCCAGACGGTGCCGTCGCCGGTGCGGGTGACGACGAAGGCCTCCTCGCCGCACTCGGGGTGGCCGGGGAGGGTGCCGTAGGCCCAGCCGGCGCGGCGGGGCTCGTCGGTCGTCCAGACGACCCGGCAGGGGGCCTTGATCAGGCCCGCGAGGCCGACCGTCACGTCCACGCCGGGGGCGGCGCGGTCGGCGGTGGTGTCCATGCCGATGCCCATCTCGCGGTGCATCTCCCAGGTGAACAGCGCCTGGACGGCCCGGTGGAAGACGCCGGTGCCCTCGCCGATGCGGGTGCGGACGTAGAGGTGGTGGAACCCGGGCGGGCAGACGGTGAGGTCGTCGCGGGTCGCGCCGACGGGTTCGTACGTGTAGGGCGCCGAGGACATGGGTCACAAGAGTAGGGCGCCCACCGGAAGAGCTCCTTCCCGGGGGCGCCCTGACTCAAGTGGCTTTCGGTCAGCTGACGTTGACCGCCGACCAGGCCGCCGCCACCGCGTTGTACTCGGCGCTGCCGGAGCCGTAGAGGGCCGCCGCCGCGTTCAGCGTGCCGGTGCGGGCCGCCTTGTAGTTGGTCGTCGACGTGAAGTACGTCGTGAGCGCCTTGTACCAGATCTGCAGCGCCTTGGCGCGGCCGATGCCGGTGACGGTGGAGCCGTTGTACGTCGGGGAGTTGTAGGACACCCCGTTGATCGTCTTCGCGCCGCTGCCCTCGGACAGCAGGTAGAAGAAGTGGTTGGCGACGCCGGACGAGTAGTGCACGTCCTTGTTGCCGACCGTGGAGGACCAGTAGTCGGCGGAGCCGCCGTCCTTGCTGGGCTTGTCCATGTAGCGCAGCGGGGTGCCGTCGCCGTTGATGTTGATCTTCTCGCCGATGAGGTAGTCACCGGGGTCCGAGGCGTTGTTCGCGTAGAACTCCACGCCGGTGCCGAAGATGTCGGAGGTGGCCTCGTTCAGGCCGCCGGACTCGCCGCTGTAGTTGAGTCCGGCGGTGTTCGACGTGACGCCGTGGCTCATCTCGTGGCCCGCGACGTCCAGCGCGGTCAGCGGGTGGTTGTTGCCCGAGCCGTCGCCGTAGGTCATGCAGAAGCAGGAGTCGTCCCAGAACGCGTTGACGTACGAGCTGCCGTAGTGGACGCGGGAGTAGGCGCCGACGCCGTTGTTCTTGATGCCGGTGCGCCCGAACGTGTTCTTGTAGAAGTCCCAGGTCTCCTGCGCCCCGTAGGCCGCGTCGGCCGCCGCGGTCTCGTCGGTGGTGGAGCTGGAGGCGGTGCCGGTGCCCCACGTGTTCGTGGTGTTGGTGAACAGGGTGCCGGTGCCGGAGCCGCTGGTGTGCTTCAGGTTGTACGTCTTGTGGTTGCCGCGGGAGGCGTCGGTCAGCGAGTACGTCGAGCCCGACAGCGAGGTGGTGAGGCTGACGGTGCCGGAGTAGAGCGTCTTGCCGGTGCCGGTCGCGTTCTCGATGCCCTGGTACTCGTAGAGCTTCTTGCCGGTGGCCGCGTCGGTGATGACGTGCAGCTGGTTGGGGGTGCCGTCGTCCTGGAGACCGCCGACGACCGTCTCGTAGGCGAGCACGGGCTTGCCGGAGCCCGCCCAGATCACCTTGCGGGCGCCGTCCGCCGAGGACTTGGCGGAGCCGAGCGTCTCGGCGGCGCCGACGGCCTGCTTCTCCGCCTTGGCGGCGGTGATCCGCGGCTTGAGCGAGGCCACCTTGATGGTGCTCCTGGTGGCGCGGGTGACGCCCTCGGCCTTGCCGGACTTGGCGGTGTGGACGACGAGGTCGCCGCCGAGCACGGGCAGGCCCGCGTAGGTGCGCTCGTAGCGCGTGTGGACGGTGCCGTCCGCGTCCTTCACGACGTCTCTGACGACCAGCTTCTCCTTGGCGCCGAGACCTATCCGCTGCGCGGTCTCGGGGGCGTCGGTCTGCGCCTGCCGGATGAGTCCGGTGCGGGCGGCCTCCGAGAGGAGGGTGGGGGCGCCGGCCAGCGGCTTGGCGGCGGCCGCGGTGGGCTGCGCGCTGGCGCTGGTGGCCAGGCCGGTGGAGAGGAGGGCACCGGCGGCGACGGCGGTGGCGATGACGAGGGTGGTGCGCTTGCGACGCGCGTAGAGGGGGCTCACAGTAGCTCCTTCACGTGGGGGAGTCCGGGCGGCGTGGGGTCACCGTCCGGGGTGGTGCGTAGGGAAGTTGCTGTGCTGCTGCGGCGGGTGGGGGAAGCGTGGCACCACGGACGCGTACATGTCATGACCCCGCGGTGATGTTGGCCGAAAACAGGCGTCCGATAGTTGTTGCGGCTGTGTGAACGGGTGCCGTCCGGGGCGTGGAAACCCCGGACGGCACCGGGTTCACCGGGCCGTCGGTCGCGGCCCGGCGGCTGTTTACGGGAAGGTCACCTTCCAGCCGTTGATCCGGCCGGTGTCCTGTGCCGCCTTGTCCTGGACCTTCAACGTCCAGGTGCCGTCGGCCGGTTCGGCGGAGGCGTTCACCACATAGGTGTCGTCGACGTCGTCGGCGGAGTCGGAGGAGCTGAAGTCCTTCAGGCGGTACGACGTGCCCGAGGGTCCGAGCAGATCGATCACGAGGTCGCCGCGCCAGGTGTGGGTGATGTCCACCGTCACCCGGAGGTTGCTCGGCGCGTTTCCGCCACGGCCTGCCACCGTGATGGCCGAGGTGACCGCGGGTCCGTTGTCCGGGATCGCCACCTGCGTGGTGCTCTCGTACGAGGTGCCGGTCTCACCGCCGGGCCGGGTGCCGACCCCGACGCCCGCCCACGCGTCCTGCACCGCCGTGTACTCCGGGCTGTCCGTGCCGTACAGCTCCCCGGCGGCCGCCAGGGTGCCGGTGCGGGCGGCCTTGTAGTTGGTGGTGGAGGTCCACTTGGTGGTCAGCGCCCGGTACCAGATCTGGAGCGCCTTGTCCCGGCCGATGCCGGTGACCGGGAGGCCGTCGGCGGTGGGGGAGTCGTAGCCGACGCCGTCGACGACCTTGGCGCCGCTGCCCTCGCTCAGCAGATAGAAGAAGTGGTTCGCCGGGCCCGACGAGTAGTGCACGTCGAGGCCGCCGAGTCCGGAGTACCAACTGTCCTTCGACGCACCGTCCTTGCTCGGCTTGTCCATGTAACGCAGCGGCGTGCCGTCGCCGTTGATGTCGATCTTCTCGCCGATGAGGTAGTCGCCCGGGTCGGAGCTGTTGTTCGCGAAGAACTCCACACCCGTGCCGAAGATGTCGGAGGTCGCCTCGTTCAGCCCGCCCGACTCGCCGGAGTAGTTGAGCCCGGCGGTGTTCGACGTGACGCCGTGGCTCATCTCGTGACCGGCCACGTCGAGGGCGGTCAGCGGGTCGGCGTTGTTCGCACCGTCGCCGTAGGTCATGCAGAAGCAGGAGTCGCTCCAGAAGGCGTTGATGTACGCGTTCCCGTAGTGCACACGGGAGTAGGCGCCCACGCCGTCGTTCCTGATGCCGGTGCGGCCGAACGTGTCCTTGTAGAAGTCCCAGGTGACCGCCGCCCCGTAGTGCGCGTCCGCGCCCGCCGTCGCCGCGTCGGAGATCGTGCCGTTGCCCCAGGTGTCGGAGGACTGGGAGAACAGGGTGCCGGTGCCGGAGGAGCCCCGGTTGAGGTTGTACGTCTTGTGGCCGCCGCGCGCCCCGTCGGTGAGCGTGTACGCCGACCCCGACTGCGTGGTGGTGAGCGGGACCTGCCCGCTGTACTGGGTGTTGCCGACGCCGGTCTCTATCCCCTGGTACTCGTAGAGCTTCTTGCCGGTCGTGGCGTCGGTGACGACGTGCAGCTCGTTGGGCGTGCCGTCGTCCTGGAGACCGCCGACGACCGTCTCGTAGGCGAGCACGGGCCTGCCGGAGGCGGCCCAGACCACCTTGCGCACACGGTCCGCGGCGGACTTGGTGCCGCCGAGGGTCCTGGCCCGGCTCACGGCCTGCTTCTCGGCGGCGCCCCTGGTGACGGCCGGGGTGAGACCGGCGACCTTCAGCGTGGCGCCGGTGGCCCTGATGACGCGCTTGGTCGCGCCGGACTTCGCGGTGTCCACGATCAGGTCGCCGCCCAGCACGGGCAGTCCGGCGTAGGTGCGCTCGTAGCGCGTGTGCACGGTGCCGTCGCCGTCCTTGACGACGTCCCGGACGACGAGCTTCTCCTTGGCGCCGAGCCCGATGGAACGGGCCGTGGCGGCCGAGCCGGTGTCGGCGTGCCGGATCAGCTCGGTGCGCTGGGACGGGGTGAGCCGTACGGCCGTGTGCGCGGCGTCGGCCCTGCCGGGGTGCGGGGCGGCCGGCGCGGCGCTCGCCACACCCGACTGGACGGCGGCGGCCAGCAGGGCGGCGACACCCGCCACGGCGACGACGGCGGTGCGACGGGGGGTGGGGGCGGTGCGTCTGCGGGAGGAACTGCTGCTCAACACTGACTCCTTCTGCGTGGCCGCCGGTCGTGCGGCCAGGGGAGACCGGACGTTGGTCGAGCGCCCGGGCAGAACAGGGCTGTGCGCGGAACCTGTACGCGTGCGGGAACCGGCCCACACGGTGCGCCGTGAGAGCTGTGGGGCTGCTGTGAGCCGGTGCGACAAGGTTGTCAGGTAAGCGGGACGGCTGTCATGACCGCATCGAGAACTTGGCCGGAATGGGCTTGGCCGGGGGCGCGGGCCGGGCGCGGTCCGGCCTCCCGCGCCCGCCGTTCAGCGCTCCGCCAGGCTCTCCCGCCAGGCCCGGTGCAGGTCGGCGAAGCGGCCGGTGCCCTCGATCAGGGTCTTGGGTTCGCCGTCCTCGACGACGCGGCCGTGTTCCATCACGAGGACGCGGTCCGCGATCTCGACGGTGGAGAGGCGGTGGGCGATGACGACGGCGGTGCGGCCCTGGAGGACGGTGGCCATCGCCTGCTGGACGGCGCGCTCGCCGGGGATGTCCAGCGAGCTGGTCGCCTCGTCCAGGATGAGGACGGCCGGGTCGGCGAGCAGGGCGCGGGCGAAGGAGACCAGTTGGCGCTGCCCGGCCGAAATGCGCCCCCCGCGCTTGCGTACGTCGGTGTCGTAGCCCTCGGGCAGGCGGCTGATGAACTCGTGGGCGCCGATCGCCTTCGCGGCGCGCTCGATGTCGGCGCGCTCGGCGTCGGGGCGGCCAATGGCGATGTTGTCCGCGATGGTGCCGGAGAACAGGAAGGACTCCTGGGTCACCATCACGACCGCGCGCCGCAGTTCGGCGGTCGACAGCTCGCGCAGGTCCACCCCGTCGAGCAGCACGCGCCCGGCGGAAGGGTCGTAGAAGCGGGCGACCAGCTTGGCCAGCGTGGACTTGCCCGCGCCCGTCGAGCCCACCACGGCCACGGTCTGCCCGGCCGGGAGCGTCAGGTCGAAGCGGGGGAGCACCTCGCCACCGGTGCGGTAGGCGAAGCCGACCCCCTCGAAGTCGACCTCGCGGCCGGTGAACCCGTCCTGGACCGGCGGGAGTTCACGCGGTGACTCCGGCTCCGGCACCGAGGGCGTCTGGGCCAGCAGGCCGGCGATCTTCTCCAGCGAGGCGGCCGCCGCCTGATAGGAGTTGAGGAACATGCCGAGCCGGTCGATGGGGTCGTACAGCCGCCGCAGATACAGCACCGCCGCCGCGAGCACACCGAGCGCGAGCGAACCGCTCGCCACGCGGTAGGCACCCCACAGCACGATCGCCGCGACCGTGGTGTTGGCGACCAGCCGGGAGCCGACCACGTAACGCGCCATCTCCAGCAGGGTGTCGCCGTTGCGCAGCTCGTAGGTACGGTTCAGCGCACCGAAGGCGGAATCGTTCGCGGCCTCGCGGCGGAAGGCGCGCACCGGACGGATGCCGTTCATCGTCTCCACGAACTTGACGATCACCGAGGCCATCGCCGTCGAGCGCGCCCGGTACGCCCGCCCCGCGCGCCCCTGGTAGATCCGCACCAGCACGTACAGCGGAGCGAACGAGGCCACCGCGACCGCGCCGAGGCCGAGGTCCAGCCACAACAGCAGGGCCGCGATGTACACGAACGACAGCACCACGCTGACGAGTTCCTGCAGGCCCTCGCCGAGGAGTTCGCGCAGGGCCTCCACGTCCGCCGTGGCGCGGGAGATCAGCCGCCCCGAGGTGTACCGCTCGTGGAAGTCCACGCTCAGCGCCTGCGCGTGCCGGAAGATACGGCCGCGCAGATCCAGCAGCCCGTCCTGGTTGACCCGCGCGGACGCCTCGACGAACGCGAACTGGAAGCCCCCGGAGCCGAGCGCGCACAGCGCGTACCCCACCGCGACGGCGAGCAGCGGCCCGTGGTCGTGCCGTCCGAGCGCGGGCACGGCGGTGTCGATGGCGTACGCCACCAACAGCGGCCCGGTCTGCGCGGCCGCCTGCTGGAGCAGCAGCAGGAGCACGGCGAAGAGGACGCGGCCCTTCATGGGGGCGAGGAGCGAGCGCAGCAGGGCACCGGTGGCGCCGTCCGGGGCGGGCAGGACGTCACGGTCGAAGGGGTCGCCGTCCGGAGCGGGCGCGGGCGCGGCGGACTCGGCTTCCGGCAGGTCGTCGCCCGTGCCGGGCGCGGCGGACGCGGTCGTCGTCATCGGCGGTCCTCCGAGGCGTGGGGGGCGGGTTCGTGGGGGACGGGCTCGTGGGAGGAGGTGGGCTCGTGCGAGGTGGGCCCGCCCGACATCAGACGGGCGTACTCGGCGTTGGTGCGCAGCAGTTCGCGATGCGTGCCGACGGCGGTGATCCGGCCGCCGGACAGCAGCGCGACCCGGTCCGCGAGCAGCACGGTGGAGGGGCGGTGCGCCACGATCAGCGCGGTGGTGTCCGCGAGGACCTGTCGCAGCGCCGCCTCGACGGCCGCCTCCGTGTGCACGTCCAGCGCCGAGAGCGGGTCGTCCAGGACCAGGAACTCCGGGCGCCCGACGACCGCGCGGGCCAGCGCGAGCCGCTGCCGCTGGCCGCCGGAGAGGCTGAGCCCCTGCTCGCCGACCCGGGTGTCGGGGCCCTCGGGCAGCTCGTGCGCGAAGTCGGCGCGGGCGACCGCGAGCGCCCGGTCCAGGTCGGTACGGTTCGCGTCCTTCCCCGCGCCCATCAGCACGTTCTCGGCGACGCTCGCGGAGAACAGCGTCGGCTCCTCGAAGGCGACGGCTACCCGGGTGCGCAACTCCGCGCGGGACATCGCGGTGATGTCGACGCCGTCCAGGGTGATCCGGCCGCCGGTCACCTCGTACAGCCTCGGGACGAGCGCCGTGAGCGTCGTCTTGCCGCTGCCGGTGGCCCCGACCAGCGCCATCGACTCGCCGCGCCGGACGTGCAGATCGACGCCGTCCAGCAGCGGAGCGGAGCCGTCCGGGACGTCGGGGTGGCGGAAGGCGACCCCCTCGAACCGCAGCCCGCCCGCCTCCGCCGCCTCGCGCGGGGCGGGGCGTCCGCGCGCGCCGTCGGTGTCCCCCGCGTCCCCGATGTCGCCGGCGTCCTCCGGCGCCTCGTCCATCACCTCGAAGTACCGCTCCGAAGCCGTCGCCGCCTCCTGGCTCATCGCCAGCAGGAAGCCGATGGACTCCACCGGCCAGCGCAGCGCCAGCGCCGTGCTGAGGAACGCCACCAGCGTGCCCGCCGACAGGTCGCCGTCCGCCACCCGCAGCACGCCCAGGACCAGCGCCGCGCCGATCGCCAGCTCGGGCAGCACCATGATGACCGCCCAGATCGCCGCCAGCAGCCGCGCCTTGTGCAGCTCGGTGCCGCGCAGCCCGACCGCCAGCTCCCGGAACGCGCGCGCCTGGCTGTGATGACGCCCGAAGCCCTTGACGACCCGGATGCCGAGCACGCTCTCCTCGACCAGTGTCGTCAGATCGCCCACCTGGTCCTGGGCGCGCCGCGACGCCAGCGCGTACCGCCGCTCCACGACCGCGCAGGTGACCAGCACCGGCAGCGCGGGCCCGAGGACGACCAGACCCAGCGCCCAGTCCTGCACCAGCATGATCACCACACCGGCGGTGATCGTCACCGAGTTGACCACGAGGAACGTCAGCGGGAAGGCGAGGAACATCCGCAGCAGCATCAGGTCGGCGGTGCCCCGGGAGAGCAACTGGCCCGAGGGCCAGCGGTCGTGGAAGGACACCGGCAGCCGCTGGAGGCGCCGGTAGAGCGCGGCCCGCATGTCCGCCTCCACCCGCGACAGCGGCCGCGCCACCAGCCACCGCCGCAGCCCGAACAGCAGCGCCTCGGTGATCCCGAGCAGCAGCAGCCACAGCGCGCCGAGCCACACCCCCGCCGGGTCGCGACGGGCGACCGGGCCGTCCACCATCCACTTCAGCACGAGCGGGATCACCAGCCCGGTGCACGAGGCGACCACCGCCACGAAGACGGCACCGCCCAGCCTGGCCCGCACGGGCCGGACGAACGGCCACAGCCGCAGCAGGGTGCGCACGGTGGAGCGCTGGACCTCGGAGTTCTCGTGTGTAGTGGCCATCAACGCGAGCGTACGGACGGACACCGCCGCCGCCCACCGAGTTTCGGCCGGACCCGCGTCCGTCGCTGGTCCTACGACCAGGGGTTTCCCGCGCGAGCACGCGGAGGTCGTAGCCGAGGATCAACCGATCGGATGATGCCGCTTCGAGCGCGACGGCCGATGCGGCGGGCTTCCCGTACCCGCGAACCTCGGAGCATGGCATCCGTCATCGAAGTCACCGACCTGCGCAAGTCGTACGGCGGCCGCGCCGTGGTGGACGGCGTCTCCTTCACGGTCGAGGAGGGCGAGATCTTCGGCGTCCTCGGCCCCAACGGCGCCGGCAAGACCACCACCGTGGAGTGCGTGGAGGGGCTGCGCGTCCCCGACGCCGGCCGCGTCCGTGTCACCGGACTCGACCCCGTCGCCGACCACGCCGAGGTCTCCCGGGTCCTCGGCGCCCAGCTCCAGCAGAGCGAACTCCAGCCCAAGCTCACCGTGCGCGAGGCCCTGGAGCTGTACGCCTCCTTCTATCCGGCCCCGGCCGACTGGCGCACCCTGGCCGAACGCCTGGAACTCACCGCCACGTCGGACACCCGGTTCGCCAGGCTCTCCGGGGGGCAGCAGCAGCGGCTGTTCATCGCGCTCGCGCTGATCGGCAGCCCGCGTGTCGTCGTCCTGGACGAGCTGACCACCGGGCTCGACCCGCGTGCCCGCCGGGACACCTGGCAGCTCATCGAGGAGGTCCGCGCGAGCGGGGTAACCGTCCTGCTCGTCACCCACTTCATGGAGGAGGCCCAGCGCCTCTGCGACCGCGTCGCGGTGATCGACAAGGGCCGGGTGGCCGCCCTCGACACCCCGGCCGGGCTGATCCGGCGCTCGGCGGGCGCGACCGTCATCGGCTTCACCCCGTCCGCCCCGCTGGACGACAAGGACCTCGGCGCGCTTCCCGGTCTCGCCTCCGTCGCCCACAAGGACGGCCGGATCACGCTCTCCGGCACCGACGAGACGGTCGACGCCGTCCTCACCCTGCTCGCCCGTCACCGCGTCACCGCCCACCAGTTGCGCGTCGTCGACGCCACCCTCGACGACGCGTTCCTGGACCTCACCAAGGAGGCCGCCGTATGAACACCCCGGCCCCGAGCACCCCGGACCCCCACACCGCGCTTCTCAACACAGCGGTACTGCGGACCGAGTTCCGCCTCTTCCGCCGCGAACCCGGCGCCGTCTTCTGGATCCTGCTCTTCCCGACCCTGCTGCTGGTGATCCTCGGCTCCATCCCCAGCTTCCGCGAGAGCGACGACGGGCTCGGCGGGCAGCGGCTGATCGACGTCTACGTCCCCGTCGCCGTCCTCGTCTCCCTGATCATGGCCGGAGTCCAGTCGATGCCACAGACCCTCACCGGCTACCGCGAGCGCGGCATCCTGCGCCGGATGTCCGCCACCCCCGTACGCCCCGCCGCGCTGCTGACCGCCCAGATGACCGTGCAGGGCGTCGCCGCCCTGTGCTCGGCGCTGCTCGCGCTCGCCGTCGGCCGGACCGCCTTCGGCGTACGCCTGCCCGAGCAGCCCCTCGGCTATCTGGTCGCGCTCGCCCTCGCGGCCCTGGCAGCCCTCGCCCTCGGCTCGGTCGTCGCCGCGCTGTCGGGCACCACGAAGATCGCCGGGGCGGTCGGCACGATGGTGTTCTTCCCCATGATGTTCTGCGCCGGGCTCTGGCTGCCCGTGCAGTCCATGCCGCGCACCCTCGCGCACATCGTCGCTCTCACGCCCTTCGGGGCCGCCGCCCGCGCCATGGGCGAGGCCGCCACCGGTCACTGGCCGGGCTGGGAGCACCTCGGCGTGCTCGCGATCTGGACGGTCCTGCTCACCGCGGCGGCGGCCCGCTGGTTCCGCTGGGAGTGAGCCCGTGCCCGGCACCGGCACGGGAGTACCCGACACTGAGGGGATGACGCAGGCGGCGGAGCGCGACCGACGAGCCTTCTTCGACAGTTGGGGGCCCTACGCCCTGCTCGCCGCCGGGGCGCTGACAGCGGCCGGTTCTGCCCGGCTCGTCGGCATGAGCCGGGCCGGACTGTACGTCTCCGGTGTGCTGGTGGTGTTCGCCGTCGCCCTGCAACTGGCCTGGGGACGCGTCAGTCGCGGCCGGCCCGGACCGAGCCGGACCGGGGCGGCCTTCTACTTCGTGCGGTGGGCCAACGGGTTCGTCCTGACGTGGCTCAACCCGTTCTTCGCCTTCTACGCCGTCACCGGCTACTACAACGGCGCCCGGCGCCTGCCGCGCCGGCTGATGATGCCCGGCCTGTGCCTGACCGCCGTCACCATGGCGGGCAGCGAGATCGGCGGGATGCCCCCGCGCGGACCCTTGCTCTGGCTGGGCTTCGTGGTGGTGTTCGGGGTCAACATCGGCATGGTCGCCCTCTTCACCCGGTTCAACGAACAGGAGGAGGCCCGCGCCCGCGTACAGGCCGGGACCATCGCCGAACTGGAGCGCACCAACACCGCGTTGCAGCAGGCACTCGACGAGAACGCGGCCCTTCACGCCCAACTCCTCCTCCAAGCACGGGAAGCGGGAGTGGCCGACGAACGCCGCAGACTCGCCGCCGAGATCCACGACACCATCGCCCAGGGTCTGACCGGCATCATCGCCCAGCTCCAAGTCGTCGCCAACGCACGCGACCTGGCCACCGCCCGCACCCATCTGGAACGCGCCTCCGCACTCGCCCGGCACAGCCTCGGCGAAGCCCGCCGCTCGGTGCACAACCTCGCCCCCGTGGCCCTCGCCGCCGACGGACTTCCCGAGGCGCTGAAGAAGACGGTCGCCGAATGGGGCGAACGCACCGGTGTCCGCGCCGAGTTCACCCTCACCGGCACCGCCGAGCAGCTCCACGAGGAGGTCGCGGCGACCCTGCTGCGCATCGCCCAGGAGGCCCTGTCGAACGCGGCCCGGCACGCTCGCGCCCACCGCCTCGGCGCCACCCTCTCCTTCATGGGCGACGAGGTCGTCCTCGACATCCGCGACGACGGCACCGGCTTCGACCCGGACGCCCTGCCGCCCCGCACCCGCACCGGGGGCTTCGGCCTGGACGGTATGCGCGCCCGTGCCGAGCGCATCGCGGGCACCCTCACCGTCGAGTCCGAGCCGGGCCACGGCACGGCCGTATCGGCTCGCGTACCGTTGGTGCGCGATGACCGCTGACACCCCGATCACCCTGCTCGTCGTGGACGACCACCCCGTCGTACGGGACGGGCTGAGCGCCATGTTCGCCGCCGCGCCCGGCTTCACCGTGCTCGGCGAGGCGGCCGACGGCGTGGAGGCGGTCGAGCGGGTGGCCGCGCTGGACCCGGACGTGGTGCTGATGGACCTGCGGATGCCCGGCGGCTCCGGCGTCGAGGCCATCCGCGAGCTGACCCGGCGCGGCGCCCGCGCCAAGGTGCTCGTCCTCACCACCTACGACACCGACTCCGACACCCTCCCGGCCATCGAGGCGGGCGCCACCGGCTACCTCCTCAAGGACGCCCCGCGCGACGAGCTGTTCACCGGAGTCCGCGCCGCCGCCGAGGGCCGCACCGTGCTCTCCCCGGCCGTCGCCTCCCGCCTGGTCTCGGCGGTCCGCGCGCCCGCCGCCCCCGGCAGGGAGCCGCTGTCCGCGCGCGAACGCGAGGTCCTCGCCCTGGTCGCCCGGGGCACCTCCAACCGCGAGATCGCCCGTGAGCTGTTCATCAGCGAGGCGACCGTGAAGACCCACCTCACGCACCTCTACACCAAGCTGGGCGTCAAGGACCGCGCCGCGGCGGTGGCGGCGGCGTACGAGCGGGGCATCCTCGGGCAGCCGCCCCCACAACAGGCTTGAGAAGAGCCGAGTTCAGAGCGCCCGCAGCAACAGCACCGACCGCGCCGGAAGCGTGATCTCCGTCCCCGCCGGATGGATCGCGTCCGGCGCACCGGTCTGCTCCTCCAGCGAGGTGTCGACCACCACCTCGTACGACCGCGCCCACGGCGCCCCCGGCAGCGTGAAGCCCACCGGCTCCCCGCCCGCGTGCAGCACGGCGAGGAAGCTGTCGTCCAGGACCGGCGCGCCCCGCTCGTCGCGCCCCGGAATGTCCCGGCCGGACAGATACATGCCGAGCGTGGCCGCCGGGGCGTACCAGTCGCCCTCCGTCATCTCCCTGCCCCGCGCGGTGAACCACGCCAGGTCCCGCAGCCCGTCCGCAGAGTGAGCGCGGCCCGAGAAGAAGGCGCTGCGGCGCAGCACCGGGTGCCGGTGGCGCAGGGCGATCAGCCGCGTGGTCAGGTCGAACAGCGGGCGCCACTCGGGGTCCTCCAGCAGTGACCAGTCCACCCAACTGGTCTCGTTGTCCTGGCAGTAGGCGTTGTTGTTGCCGCCCTGCGTGCGCCCGAACTCGTCCCCGGCGACCAGCATCGGCACCCCCGTGGACAGCAGCAGCGTGGTCAGCAGGTTCCGCAACTGCCGCCTGCGCAGGGCCCGTACGCCCTCGTCCGCCGTCTCGCCCTCGGCTCCGCAGTTCCAGGAGCGGTTGTCGTGGGTGCCGTCGCGGTTGTCCTCGCCGTTGGCCTCGTTGTGCTTGTGCTCGTACGACACCAGGTCGCGCAGGGTGAAGCCGTCGTGCGCGGTGATGAAGTCGACCGAGGCGTACGGGCGCCGCCCGCCCCAGGCGTACAGGTCGCTGGAGCCGGAGAGCCGGTAGCCCATCTCCCGCACGTCCGGCAGCGCGTGGCGCCAGAAGTCGCGCACGGTGTCGCGGTAGCGGTCGTTCCACTCGGTCCACAGCGGAGGGAAGGCGCCCACCTGGTAGCCGCCCGAGCCGATGTCCCACGGCTCCGCGATCAGTTTGACCCGGCGCAGCACCGGGTCCTGCGCGATGACCGCGAGGAACGGCGAGAGCATGTCCACGTCGTGCATCGAGCGGGCAAGGGCGGCGGCGAGGTCGAAGCGGAAGCCGTCCACGCCCATCTCGGTGACCCAGTAGCGCAGCGAGTCGGTGATCAGCCGCAGCACCTGGGGGCGGACCACGTGCAGGGTGTTGCCGCAGCCGGTGTAGTCCGCGTAGCGGCGCGCGTCCTGCTGGAGGCGGTAGTAACCCCGGTTGTCGATGCCCTTCAAGGACAGCGTGGGGCCCAGCTCACCCGCCTCCGCCGTGTGGTTGTAGACCACGTCGAGGATCACCTCGATCCCGGCCGCGTGCAGCGCGCGCACCATCCGCTTGAACTCGCCGACCTGCTGCCCGGCCGTACCGGAGGCGGAGTAGGCGGCGTGCGGGGCGAAGTAGCCGATGGAGTTGTAGCCCCAGTAGTTGGTCAGGCCCCGGCGGAGCAGATGGTCCTCGTGCGCGAACTGGTGGACGGGTAGCAATTCGACGGCCGTCACGCCCAGTCGGGTCAGGTGCTCGATCGCGGCGGGGTGGGCGAGCCCGGCGTAGGTGCCGCGCAGCTCCTCGGGGACGCCCGGGTGCAGTTTGGTGAAGCCCTTGACGTGCAGCTCGTAGATGACCGAGTCCGCCCAGGGTGTCTTCGGGCGGCGGTCGTCGGACCAGTCGTCGTCGTCGTGCACGACCACGCCCTTGGGCACGAAGGGCGCCGAGTCCCGGTCGTCGCGCACGGTGTCCGCGACCCGCTGGTCCGGCCAGTCCCGGACGTGCCCGTACACCTCCGGCGGCAGCGTGAACTCCCCGTCCACGGCGCGCGCGTACGGGTCGAGCAGCAGCTTCGCCGGGTTCCAGCGGGCGCCGGTCCAGGCGTCCCAGCGGCCCTCCACCCGGTAGCCGTAGCGGGTGCCCGGCAGCACGCCCGGCACGAAGCCGTGCCAGATCTCGTGCGTCAGCTCGGTCAGCCGTACCTGCGTCTCGCGGCCCCGCTCGTCGAACAGGCACAGCCGGACCGCCTCGGCCCCGCCCGCCCACAGCGCGAAGTTGGTGCCCGCCACCCCGTCCGGGCCGGTGCGGAACCGGGCCCCCAGCGGGGTCGACGACCCCGGCCACACCGCCGGGCCCGGCACCGCCGCGCGGTGGCCCTCGCGCACCACGGCGGGCACCGGGCCGCCCTGTGCGGGCGGCTGTCCGGCCCGCGCCCGCCGCTCGGCTGCGCTCGTCACCAGTCGGCCCCTCTTTCACGGCTCGGTCCCGGGGCGCGCACGGCCGTACCGGGCGGCCTGCCGCGTCCCGGGGCGTCCGACCCCAGGACGCGCCCGGTCCCGCCCGGTGCGACTGCGCCCGACGGCTCCACAGCGGGCTGCGGACGCCCCGCCGGAGCCGGTCGCACCGACCCCGGCGGGGCACCCTTCCTGTCGTCCTCCCCACTGTTCTGCCCAGCCCTGGCGTCGCACTCACGTGCCCCCGGGACGGGCTTGGTCGTTATGTCCGGTGTGAGGCATCTACAAGGACGCGCGCGGCGCGCGCTGGCCGCACTGGCCACTGCACTGACCTGGGCGGGACTGGTGGCCGGGGCCGCCGGCTGCACCGCCGACGGCTCCGGACCGCTGGGCATCGGCGGACCGCCGGACGCATCCCCGGCCCCCGAGGACGTCATCCGCGTCACCCCGCGCGACGGCGGCACGGGCGTGCGCCCGGCCGAGCGACTGCGCGTGCGGGTGCCCGAAGGGAAGCTGGAGAAGGTCACCGCCACCCGCTCCCAGGACGCCCAGGACACCCCCGTCACCGGGAGGATCAGTGCGGACGGCCGCAGCTGGGAGCCCGACGACAAGCAGCTCGCGCTCGCCGCCCGCTACACCCTGGACGTGGTGGCGGTCGACGACGAGGGCCGCCGCTCGGCCCGGCACACCACCTTCACCACCTACGTCCCCGACGAGCGGTTCATCGCCTACGTCACCCCCGAGAACCGCTCCACCGTCGGCACCGGCATGATCGTCTCCCTCGCCTTCAGCCGGGACATCGCCGACCGGGACGCGGTCCAGCGCGCGGTGCGCGTCACCGCCAAGCCCGCCGTCGAGATCCGCCCGCACTGGTTCGGCAAGAACCGGCTCGACTTCCGCCCCGAGAAGTACTGGAAGCCCGGCACCAAGGTCACCGTCGACCTCGATCTGCGCGACGTCCAGGGCGCCCCCGGCGTCTACGGCCTCCAGCACAGGACCGTCGCCTTCACCGTCGGCCGCAGCCAGGTCTCCAAGGTGGACGCCTCCGCGCACACCATGCAGGTCCGCCGCGACGGTGCCCTTCTCGCCACCGTGCCGATCACCGCGGGCGCACCCAAGACCCCCACCTACAACGGCAAGATGGTCGTGATGGACATGCTGGAGGTGACCCGCATGAACGGCAGCACCGTCGGCTTCGGCGGCGAGTACGACATCCCCGACGTCCCGCACGCCATGCGGCTCACCGACTCCGGCACCTTCCTGCACGGCAACTACTGGTCGCCCGACGCCCCCGGCGAGACCAACGTCAGCCACGGCTGCGTGGGCCTCAGGGACGTCAAGGGCGGCGGCGCGGACACCCCGGCGGGCTGGTTCTTCGACCGCAGCCTCGTCGGCGACGTCGTCGAGATCGTCCACAGCAAGGACAAAACCGTCGCCCCGGACAACGGGCTCGGAGGGTGGAACATGGCATGGAACCAGTGGAAGGCGGGCAGCGTGCTCAAGTGACCGTGTGAGCTGCGGGGTTCCGGTGTGCGGGGGCTGGTTGAAGTTGCGACGGAACGGTGACACGGGGCGGGCGTTCAGGCCGGAACCCGGCGGCTAACATCCCTGGTGTGCGCGGGACGCGCCGGGGTGTGCGGGCCTGTTTGAGCCAGGCCACGGAGGGGAGACCGACTTGAACGTGCGGCCGATATCGGGGGCTTCGGCGGGGAGCCGGCGCAAAGGTCGTGGTGGACTCGCGCTGATGGCGGGCGCGCTGGTGCTGTCGCTCGCCGCGTGCGGCGGCGGAGGCGACACCGGGAGCGGGTCCAAGGACGGAAAGGGCGGCTCGGCCGCCCAGCAGGAGAAGCAGTCGGTCGCGGCTGTCAGCATCTCGCCCAAGTCCGGGGCGAAGAGCGTGAACACCAGCGGGGCGCTGAAGGTCCGGGTCGCCAAGGGGCGGCTGACCAAGGTCGTCGTCAAGGACGCCAAGGGCGCCGAGGTCGACGGGAAGATGACGGACGGCGGAGCCACCTGGACCCCGTCGGCCCATCTGTCCGCGAGCACCAAGTACACGGTGCACGCGGTCGCCGAGGACTCCCGGGGCCGTGAGGCCGCCGAGGACTCCTCCTTCACGACGCTCACGCCGAAGAACACCTTCGTCGGCTACTTCACCCCCGAGGACGGCTCCACGGTCGGCGTCGGGATGCCGTTCTCGGTCCGCTTCACCCGGGGCATCACCGACCCGGCGGCCGTCGAGAAGGCCATACGCATCAAGACCGAGCCGGCCGTCGACGTCCAGGGCCACTGGTTCGGCAACGACCGCATCGACTTCCGACCCGAGAAGTACTGGAAGTCCGGCACCAAGGTCACCGTCGACCTCGACCTGGACGGCGTCGAGGGCCGAGACGGGGTCTACGGCAAGCAGCACAAGACGGTGAAGTTCACGATAGGCCGCAACCAGGTCTCGTACGTGGACGCGGGCAAGCACACCATGAAGGTCACCCAGGACGGCAAGACCGTACGGACCATCCCGGTGACGACCGGCAAGCCCGGGTACGACACCTGGAACGGCCAGATGGTCATGACCGAGAAGCTCAGCGTGACCCGCATGAACGGCGAGACCGTGGGCTACGGCGGCGAGTACGACATCAAGGACGTGCCGCACGCCATCCGGCTCACCGACTCCGGCACCTTCATCCACGGCAACTACTGGGGCGGCGGCGCGTTCGGCAACTACAACGCCAGCCACGGCTGCGTCGGCCTGCGCGACGTCAAGGGCGGCTACGACAAGGGCGTCCCGGCGGCCTGGTTCTTCAACCACTCCATGGTCGGTGACGTGGTCGTCGTCAAGCACTCCCACGACCGCACGGTCTCCCCGGACAACGGCCTCAACGGCTGGAACATGAGCTGGGCGGACTGGAAGAAGTAGGACCGCGCGACGACGGGCCCGGCGCTGTGACACACGGCACCGGGCCCGCTGTCGTTAGCGGGCGTTAACCTGCTGCGCATGACCGTGAATCTCGAAGTCTCCGAGGGCGTCGGCACGCTGCGGCTCGACCGGCCGCCGATGAACGCGCTGGACACCGCCACCCAGGACCGGCTGAAGGAACTCGCCGAGGAGGCCACGCGCCGCGACGACGTGCGTGCCGTGGTGATCTACGGCGGGGAGCGGGTGTTCGCCGCCGGGGCGGACATCAAGGAGATGCAGGCGATGGACCATCTGGGCATGGTCCGGCGGGCCCGCGCGCTCCAGGACGCCTTCACCGCCGTCGCCCGCATCCCCAAGCCCGTCGTCGCGGCCGTCACCGGGTACGCGCTCGGCGGCGGCTGCGAACTGGCTCTGTGCGCCGACTACCGCATCGCCGCCGACGACGCCAAGCTCGGCCAGCCCGAGATCCTGCTCGGCCTCATCCCGGGCGCGGGCGGCACCCAGCGGCTGCCCCGGCTGATCGGGCCGTCCAAGGCGAAGGACCTCATCTTCACCGGCCGCATGGTCAAGGCGGACGAGGCCCTCGCCCTCGGCCTGGTGGACCGGGTCGTCCCGGCCGCCGAGGTGTACGAGCAGGCCCGTGCGTGGGCCGCCCGGCTCGCCCAGGGCCCGGCCGTCGCGCTGCGCGCGGCCAAGGAGTCGATCGACACCGGCCTGGAGACCGACCTCGACACCGGGCTCGCGATGGAACGCAACTGGTTCGCCGGGCTGTTCGCCACCGAGGACCGCGAGCGGGGGATGCGCAGCTTCGTGGAAGAGGGACCGGGCAAGGCCAAGTTCCTCTGAGTGTCGGGTGAACGCGTCGGAACGGTCTCCAGCAGTGCCGGAATTCCGGACCAAGTGCCCGGACGACCCTTGCAATTGACGCGTCGTCTGATTCGGACCCCTCGGTGTACCGGTTTATGGGAGCCTTAACCCCACCTTAAGCCTGCCTCGCCGAGGGGAGTCCTTCGCTTGCCAGGAACCGAGCCGTCCCCGCAGGTCGGAGAGGTCTCCGCGGAGCCTGTCGTGCCACTGGCATATGCCGGGCGCATGGAGCGCGGCAGGGGCGTACAGGGGGCGTATTCCATCGGAACACCCCCGGAGGCGCCCGATGACGGCCATCATGGGGGCATGGCGGGGCTGGAGGGCATCGAACAGCCACGGGGACACAGCCGTGCGGCCGCGGCACGCTGGTCGCCCGCGGTCGAGGACGAGCGGGCGCTCAAGGCGCTGGAGCTGTTCGGCAATCCGGTCGAGGCGGAGGTCCGGCTTCCGTCCCGCCCCGAGTCCGCCGCCACCGCACGCCGGCTCGTCCAGGTCGTCGTGCTGCGGCACTGGGGGCTGAGCCCCAAGATGACCGAGGACACGGTCTTACTCGTCTCCGAACTCGTGGGCAACGCCGTACGGCACACCGGCGCCCGCGTCTTCGGACTCCGGATGCGCCGACGGCGCGGCTCGATCCGCGTCGAGGTACGCGACCCCTCCCGCGGCCTGCCCTGCCTCCTCCCGGTCCGCGAGCTGGACGTCAGCGGCCGCGGTCTCTTCCTCGTCGACAAACTCTCCGACCGCTGGGGCGTGGACCTCCTCCCCCGCGGCAAGACCACCTGGTTCGAGATGCGGCTGGCCGACCGCTGAGCAGGTCCGTCGGCAGCCCTCCCCGCGCCCGCTTGAGTCTCCAGCGGGTGGAGACCGCAGACTCGGCTCCGTGAACGACGACGGCACAGGCTTCCTCACCATCGGCGATCTGGCGCGGGCCACCGGTCTGACCGTACGCACCATCCGGTACTGGTCCGACGAGGGCGCCCTTCCGCCGGTGACCCGCTCCAGCGGCGGTTACCGGCTCTACGACGCCGCCTCGGTGGCCCGGCTGGAGCTGATCCGGACGCTGCGCGAACTGGGACTCGGTCTCGCCGACGTGCGGCAGGTGCTGGCCGGGGAGCGGACGGTGGCGGAGGTCGCCGCCGCCCATGTGGTGGCGCTGGACGCGCAGATCAGATCGCTGAGGGTGACCCGCGCGGTGCTGTCGTCCGTCGCGAGACGAGGTTCGAGCGCGGAGGAGACGACCCTGATGAACAGACTGGCCCGGCTGTCGGCTGCCGAACGACGGCGGATCATGGAGGAGTTCGTGGAGGAGATGTTCCACGGGCTCGACACCGCGGACCCGGATATCCGCACCCGGATGCGCGACAGCGCGATGAGTCTGCCGGACGACCCCACCCCGGAACAGGTGGACGCGTGGGTGGAGTTGGCGGAGCTGGTGCAGGACCCGGAGTTCCGGGCGCAGATGCGGCGGGCGGCGGAGTTCAACGCGGCCGACCGGGGGCAGGGCGCACCGCCCGGCGTGGCCATGTGGTTCGCCCGGCGACTGGTCCAACTCGCGGGCGCCGCACGGGAGAAGGGTATCGACCCGGCGTCCCCCGAGGCCGAGCCGGTGCTGCGGGAACTGCTCGGCGACACCGACCGGGACAAGGTGCTGGAGCGGATGCTCGCCTCGCACAATCCCCGGCTCGCGCGGTACCGCAGGCTGCTCGGCGTCCTCAAGGGAACGCCCGTCTTCGACCACGAAGAGGACTTCGGGTGGGTGGTCGCCGCACTGCGGGCGCGTACGGACGGTTAATCTGACCAGCGTCAGTATGCCGGTACGGCAGCGCACACACGAGGAAAAAGGGGCGGATCGGTGGCCGACATCGAGGAAGCACGCAAGCAGTTCCAGCGGATCGACGCGGACGGTGACGGGTTCATCACCGCGTCGGAGTTCAAGAGCGCCCTCGCTCAGCAGGGCGACTGGAACGTGACCGAGACGGTGGCGGCGGCCATCATCAAGACCCGCGACCTCAACGGCGACAAGGTCCTGTCGTTCGACGAGTTCTGGGCCTACCTGGCCAAGTGACGCGTGTGCGAGAGGGGGCGCCCTGACGGGGCGCCCCTTTTTCGTGTCCGGCCGCCGTCACCCGTTCGCCGTACGGGCCGGAATAGCCCGCCCCGCAGCTCGGTTGTCGCCCACGGCAGAAGAATGCACATGCATGAACCCTGAGAGGTTTTCATGAAGATCGGCATCATCGGCGCGGGCAACATCGGCGGCAACCTCACCCGGCGGCTCACCGCCCTCGGCCACGACGTGTCCGTGGCCAACTCGCGCGGCCCCGAGACGCTCAAGGAGCTGGCCGAGGAGACCGGCGCGACACCCGTACGGGCCGAGGAGGCGGCGAACGGCGCCGAGGTCGTCGTGGTCACCGTCCCGCTCAAGGCGGTCCCGGACCTGCCCGCCGGGCTGCTCGACGGCGCCGCCGAGGGGGCCGCCGTGATCGACACCAACAACTACTACCCGCGTGAGCGCGACGGCCGGATCGCCGGCATCGAGGACGAGGGCATCACCGAGAGCCGCTGGACCGAGCGCCACCTCGGGCGCCCCGTCGTGAAGGCGTTCAACGGCACCTACGCCCAGGACATCCTGGACCGGCCCCGCCCCGCCGGCGACCCGGACCGCCTGGCCCTCCCGGTCGCCGGGGACGACGGGGCCGCCAAGGCGAAGGTCCGCGCGCTCATCGACGAACTCGGCTTCGACACCGTCGACGCGGGCGGCATCGACGACTCCTGGCGCCAGCAGCCCGCCACCCCGGTCTACGGCCTGCGCGAGGGCGTGGACGCGGTCCGCGCCGCCCTGGCGGCCGCCTCCCCGGAGCGCCCGGCGGAGTTCAAGGGCTGACCCCCGCCGGAAGCCGGCAAGGCCGCCCGGTGCCTCCTACGTGCTGAGGTGGGCCCAGGCCACCAGGGCGGCCTTGCTGGAGAAGTCGGCCACGTCCTTGTCGAGCGGCTCGCTGGTGTACTGGTGGAACCGCCACTTGGCCTTGATGCGCGGCTTGCCCGCGCTCACGTAGTCGGCGATCCACAGGCCGTCACCGGCGTACGAGGTCGTGTCCACGTTCAGCCAGTAGTTGCGGTTCGTGTACAGCACGACCCGGTTCTTCGGGCGCAGTTGCTTCAGCTTGCGGATGAACGCGTCCTTCTCCGCGTTGCTGGCGTGGGTGCCGTCACCGGTGGTCTCCCAGTCGACGGCCAGGATGTCCCCGGGCTTGTCCGGCGCCTTCGCCACGAAGTACTCGGCCTGCTCCGTGAGATTGCCGGGCCACAGGAAGTGGTAGAAGCCCACGACCAGACCGGCGTCCCGCGCGGTCTTCGTCTGGGCCGCGAGTCTGGAGTTGACGTACGACCGGCCTTCCGTCGCCTTGATGAACGCGAAGGAGAGCCCGTCGGTGTCGTACGACGAGGACTGGTAGGCGCTGACGTCGATCCCATGGAGCATGAAGAGGTTGTGCCCCCGGGAGGGGCACTCGGAACATGGGACTCCCTTTGTGGTGACGGCGGTTGTGAGCGCGCGGACACGGCGGATCCCCGCTCTGGGCGCCGTCTCCCGCCCCTGGCCTCGGACTTCGCGGGAGGCGTGAAGATCCGGTCCAGGTGGTGACGCGGTACCTCCGCCGCCGATTCGGGACCCCGCCGGCCGACCAGGACGCTCGTGCCCGTGCCGGCCCCCATGGCGAGCAGCCCGATCGCCTCCCTACGGGCGTCCGCCCCGGGTCGGCACGACCCTGGTGCGGACGTACTGCACGGCGCGGCGTCACCGTCACGCCCACGCGCACTGGGGCTGCTGCTGCGCGGCCTCAGCACTCGATGATGTTCACCGCCAGACCGCCCCGCGCCGTCTCCTTGTACTTCACGCTCATGTCCGCCCCCGTCTCCTTCATCGTCTTGATGACCTTGTCGAGGGAGACCATGTGGGCGCCGTCGCCGCGCATGGCCATCTTGGCGGCGGTGACCGCCTTCACCGCGGCCATGCCGTTGCGCTCGATGCAGGGGATCTGGACCAGGCCGCCGACCGGGTCGCAGGTGAGGCCGAGGTTGTGTTCCATGCCGATCTCGGCGGCGTTCTCGACCTGCTCGGGGGAGCCGCCGAGGACCTCGGCCAGCGCGCCCGCCGCCATGGAGCAGGCGGAGCCGACCTCGCCCTGGCAGCCGACCTCGGCGCCGGAGATGGAGGCGTTCTCCTTGAAGAGCATGCCGATCGCGCCCGCCGCCAGGAGGAAGCGGATCACGCCCTCCTCGTCGGCGCCGGGCACGAAGTTGACGTAGTAGTGCAGCACCGCCGGGATGATGCCGGCCGCGCCGTTGGTGGGGGCGGTGACCACGCGGCCGCCCGCCGCGTTCTCCTCGTTGACCGCCATCGCGTAGAGGGTGATCCACTCCATGGCGTGCGCGAGCGGGTTGCCCTCGGCGCGCAGCTGACGGGCGGAGACGGCGGCGCGGCGGCGGACGCGCAGGCCGCCCGGGAGGATGCCCTCGCGGGACATGCCCCGGCGCACGCACTCGCGCATGACCTGCCAGATCTCCAGCAGACCCTCGCGGATCTCCTCCTCCGTGCGCCAGGCCCGCTCGTTCTCCAGCATCAGGGAGGAGATCGACAGGCCCGTCTCCTTGGTCAGACGCAGCAGCTCGTCGCCCGTGCGGAAGGGGTACTTCAGCACCGTGTCGTCCAGCACGATGCGGTCCGCGCCCACCGCCTCCTCGTCCACGACGAAGCCGCCGCCGACCGAGTAGTACGTCTTGGTGAGCAGCTCGGCGCCCGAGGCGTCGTACGCCCACAGGGTCATGCCGTTGGCGTGGTAGGGCAGGGCCTTGCGGCGGTGCAGGAGCAGGTCGTCGTCGAAGGAGAACGGGATCTCGCGCTCGCCGAGCAGGCTGAGGCGACCCGCCTTCTTGATCCCCTCCACCCGGTCGTCCGCGCCCTCCACGTCCACCGTGCGCGGGGAGGCGCCCTCCAGGCCGAGCAGGACCGCCTTCGGGGTGCCGTGGCCGTGGCCGGTCGCGCCGAGCGAGCCGTACAGCTCGCAGCGCACGGCGGCGACGGAGTCCAGCAGACCCTCGTTGCGCAGGCGGCGGGCGAACATGCGTGCCGCGCGCATCGGGCCCACCGTGTGGGAGCTGGACGGGCCGATGCCGATCGAGAATAGGTCGAAGACCGAGACGGCCACGGTGACTCCTCAATGACGAACAAGTACAAAAGTGATGCTGACAGAGCACGGGTGCCCCGCCCACGGGACGGTGGGCGGGGCACCCAAGTGAACTTCGGGGTACTACTCGCCCAGCGTGGGGTACAGCGGGTGCTTGTCGGCCAGCGCCCGCACCCGGCCGCGCAGCGCCTCGACGTCGTACGACGGCTTCAGCGCCTCCGCGATCACGTCCGCGACCTCGGCGAAGTCCTCGGCCGTGAAGCCGCGGGTCGCCAGCGCCGGCGTGCCGATCCGCAGACCCGAGGTGACCATCGGGGGCCGCGGGTCGTTCGGGACGGCGTTGCGGTTGACCGTGATGCCCACCTCGTGGAGGCGGTCCTCGGCCTGCTGCCCGTCCAGCTCCGACTCACGCAGATCCACCAGGATCAGGTGCACGTCGGTGCCGCCGGAGAGCACGTTCACCCCGGCCGCGCGGGCGTCCGGCGCGGTCAGCCGCTCGGCGAGGATACGGGCACCCTCCACCGTACGACGCTGCCGCTCCTTGAACTCCTCCGAGGCGGCGACCTTGAAGGAGACCGCCTTCGCCGCGATCACGTGCTCCAGCGGGCCGCCCTGGAAACCGGGGAAGACCGAGGAGTTCAGCTTCTTGGCGAAGTCCTTCTTGGCGAGGATGATGCCGCCGCGCGGACCGCCGAGCGTCTTGTGCGTGGTGGAGGTCACCACGTCCGCGTACTCGACCGGGTTCGGGTGCAGCCCCGCCGCGACCAGACCGGCGAAGTGCGCCATGTCGACCCACAGGTGGGCCCCGGTCTCGTCCGCGATCCGCCGGAACTCCGCGAAGTCGAGCTGCCGCGGGTACGCCGACCAGCCCGCGATGATCACCTTCGGGCGGTGCTCCTTGGCGAGGCGCTCGACCTCGGCCATGTCGACCAGTCCGGTCTCCTCGTCCACGTGGTAGGCGACCACGTCGAACTGCTTGCCGGAGAAGTTCAGCCGCATCCCGTGGGTGAGGTGGCCGCCGTGCGCGAGGTCCAGACCCAGGATGGTGTCCCCGGGCTGGGCCAGCGCGAACAGCGCCGCCTGGTTCGCGGAGGCGCCCGAGTGCGGCTGCACGTTGGCGTACTCGGCGCCGAACAGCTCCTTCACCCGGTCGATGGCGATCTGCTCGGCCACGTCCACGTGCTCGCAGCCGCCGTAGTAGCGGCGGCCCGGGTAGCCCTCGGCGTACTTGTTGGTCAGGACGGAGCCCTGCGCCTCCATCACCGCGAGCGGCGCGAAGTTCTCGGAGGCGATCATCTCGAGGGTGGACTGCTGGCGGCGCAGCTCGGCGTCGACCGCGGCGGCGACCTCGGGGTCCAGCTCGTGCAGGGGCGTGTTCAGGACGTCAGTCATACGGCTCCGGCTCCTCAGCCTGCGGTGTAGGCGGTGTACTCGTCGGCGGAGAGCAGCTCCTCGGGCTTCTCCGCGGCGCGCACCTTGAACAGCCAGCCGCCCTCGAAGGGCGCGGAGTTCACCAGGGACGGGTCGTCGACGACGTCCTGGTTGATCTCCGTGATCTCACCGGTGACCGGCGAGTACAGCTCCGAGACCGACTTGGTGGACTCCAGCTCGCCACAGGACTCGCCCGCGGTCACCGTGTCGCCGACCTCGGGGAGCTGGACGAAGACCACGTCGCCGAGCGCGTTGGCCGCGTGCTCGGTGATGCCGACCGTCGAGACGCCGTCCTCGGCGTCCGACAGCCACTCGTGCTCCTTGGTGTAGCTCAGCTTCTGCGGGTTGCTCATGACCTGAATTCTCCTGTACGCGAGGGCGTGCTGGACGGACGAAGGGGACGTAAACCGCTGATGAGCGGGGAAAATGTGCGCAGGGTCACGCCGAAGCGGCAGCGAGGACGCGCGGCGCCCTGTGGCTACTTCTGGCGCTTGTAGAACGGCAGCGCCACGACCCGGTACGGCTCGTGGCTGCCCCGGATGTCCACGCCGACGCCCTCGGTGCCCGGCGCCGCGTGCGCCGCGTCCACGTAGGCGATGGCGATCGGGCTGCCCAGGGTGGGGGAGGGGGCGCCGGAGGTGACCTCGCCGATCACCTCGCCGCCCGCGACGACGGCGTACCCGGCGCGCGGCACCCGGCGGCCCTCGGCGATCAGGCCGACCAGGACGCGCGGCGGGTTCTGCTCGGCGCGCTCAGCGGCCTCGCTCAGCGCGGCGCGGCCCACGAAGTCGCCGTCCTTGCCGAACTTCACGACCCGGCCGAGACCGGCGTCGAACGGGGTCAGCTCGCGGGTCAGCTCGTGCCCGTACAGCGGCATACCCGCCTCGAGGCGCAGGGTGTCGCGGCAGGACAGACCGCAGGCGACCAGACCGGACGCCTCGCCCGCCTTGGTCAGCGCCTGCCACAGCTCGACCGCGTGCACCGGCTTCACGAACAGCTCGAAGCCGTCCTCGCCGGTGTAGCCGGTGCGGGCGATCAGCGCGGGGACGCCCGCGACGGTGCCGGGGAGCCCGGCGTAGTACTTGAGGTTGTCGAGGTCGGCGTCGGTGAGCGACTTGAGGATCGCGGGGGACTCCGGGCCCTGGACGGCGAGCAGCGCGTAGGCGTCGCGGTCGTCGCGGACCTCGGCGTCGAAGCCCGCCGCGCGCTCGGTCAGCGCGTCGAGGACGACCTGGGCGTTGGAGGCGTTGGCCACGACCATGTATTCGGAAGAAGCCTCGGTCTCGCCGAGCCGATAGACGATCAGGTCGTCCAGGATGCCGCCGTCGGCCTGGCAGATCATGGTGTAGCGGGCGCGGCCGAGACCCACCGAGGCGATGTCGCCGACCAGCGCGTAGTTCAGCAGCGCTGCCGCGTCGGGGCCGGTCACGGTGATCTCGCCCATGTGCGAGAGGTCGAAGAGACCGGCCCGGGTGCGCACCGCCAGGTGCTCGTCGCGCTCGGAGCCGTAGCGCAGGGGCATGTCCCAGCCGGCGAAGTCGGTCATGGTGGCGCCGAGCGCGCGGTGCACGGCGTCGAGCGCGGTGTGACGGAGTTCGGTGCTGCTCATCGGTCGGTCGTCTCCCAGGGCAACGGGGGATGGGGCGAGGAACGTTCCTCCCCATCTGTCATCGGAACCTGAGAGGTTCGCCATGACCCGCACGGTCACGGTTTGCACCTTGGGTGGAGCCACTGACGGCAGCGGCCCGCTTTTCAGATGTGCCTCGCCCGCGCGGTAACGGGGCCTGAGAGATTCAAGGGAGGGACTTGCTCCTTCGGCGCCCCGGCGACGTACTGCCAGGGACTCTCCCGCGCGGATTCAAGCGGCCGGTATGCAGTTGGCGGCCACATCATCGCACGGCGATCGCCGCCGCTGAAGGGGCGGCCGCCTGTGACCGGACCGTGGCAGGACGGACACGGAACCACCGACTTCCCGCATTACCTTCTCTTTACATGGGATGGGCAAGGGATTACCGAACCCAAGGGGAGGACGATCTCGGTGAACAGGACTCCGGCGTACGCCGCCACCGGCCTGGCGGTGCCGCGCCAGCCCTCCGCCCCGGCACGGGAACGCCGGGCCGCCGCCCGCCCCGCCCCCCTCGTACGCGACCTGCGCGAGTGCCCCGGCGGCACGCCTCGCGAGCTGCGCTTCGGCCCCCGCGACCTGGTGGTCGTCACCGGGCTGCCCGGCAGCGGCAAGTCCACCCTCATGCACCGCGTCGTCCCCGGCCGCCGCATCGACTCCCAGGACACCCGCGACCGCTGGCAGACCCGGCTGCCCGCCCTGCCGTACGCGCTCTACCGCCCCCTGGTCCGCCTCGCCCACTACGCCGGGCTGCGCCGCGCGCTGGCCACCGGCGAGGGCGTCGTCGTCCACGACTGCGGCACCCAGCCCTGGGTGCGCGCCTGGCTCGCCCACGAGGCCCGGCGCAGGGGCACCGCCCTCCACCTGGTCCTGCTCGACGTCGACGCCGAGGTCGCCCGCCACGGCCAGCGCGAGCGCGGCCGGGGCGTCTCCCGCTACGCCTTCGGACGGCACCGGCACACCACGGCGCGGCTGCTGCGCGCCGTGGAGCGCGGCGAACTGCCCCCGGGCTGCGCCTCGGCGGTGCTGCTGGACCGCGCCTCGGCGGACGGGCTGCGCCGGATCGACTTCGCGGCGTGAGGTCCGCCGCCCGCACCGGTTAGCCTTCTGCACCACAGCATGGTTTCCCGGCAGGCGGTAGGAACATGGACTTCCCGGCGGACTTTCCCGCGGACTTCCCGGCACAGGCGCACCCCCATCCGCACGGCGGGTGGCCCGGCAACGAGTTGGAGGAGGTGCTCTCGGCCTCCCTCGGCGTGCCCTCGGCGGGCGCCCGGATCGTCGAGGTCCTCTCCCGCAGCTTCGTGTGGATACCGCTGCCCAACGGCGGTGGCCCGCAGAGCGGTTCGCTCGACCTGCCCTCCGTGGAGATCGAGGGCCAGGTGTTCATCCCGGTCTTCAGCTCCGAGGAGCAGTTCCGCCAGTCGCCGGGCGCCCACCTCTCCTTCACCGTCGCCCCGGCCGTGGAATTCGCGCGCGGGCTGCCGCCGCAGGCGGGCATCGTGCTCAACCCCGGTGGCGTGGTGGGCGTTCCGCTGCCGCCCGAGGCGGTCGCCGAGCTGTGCCGGGCCGACCGCACGGCGCTCGACGGTCCGGCGGGCGGCGCCCGGGTCCGGCTCTTCGAGCCCGACTGGCAGGAGGACCCGGTGGACTTCCTCGCCGCCGCCTCGGCCGAGTTCGCGGGCACGGGCGTCGTCGTCACGGCCCGCCGCTGCCTCGCCGCCATCGAGACGGCCGATCCGGTCCTCTTCATCGGCGTCGAACTCTCCCAGTGGGAGGGCGACTTGCGCGCCCTGCCGTTGGAGGCGCTGGAGCGCGCCCTCGCTCAGTCCCCGGCGCCCTGGCCCGTCAACCTCGTCCTCCTGGACGTGGCGCAGGACCCGGTGGGCGACTGGCTGAAGACGAACGTGCGCCCCTTCTACCAGTACGGCAACTAGCCATCGGTACGGCAAGCAGTCCTCCATGGGGATCACGGCGATCGCCGCTTAAGCTGTCCTCCACACTGGGGCAAGAATCGAAGGGGCGGTAAGACAGGTGAGCGCGAGCCCGAGCGCCGGCGTCGAACACACACTCCGCCAGGTCACCCCCGGGCGTTACGACGCCTACGAGGCACTGCTGCGCGCCCTCGCCACCCCCTCGACCGGGCAGATCTGGATGCTGCTCTGGCACGGCCAGGCCGGCTCCCCGGACGCGCAGTACGGGAACATGGAGGTCGACGGCTTCGGCTACGCCCCCTGTGTGACCTCCGCGCAGGAGCTGTCCGCCAGCGGCTGGAGCCGGTCGTACGAGGTGGCCGAGGGACTCGACGTGGCCCGCACCCTCTACCCCGACCACTACGGTCTCTGGCTCAACCCGCACGCCCCCGGCGGCGGCGTCGGCATCCCCTGGCTGGACCTGCGCCGCATCGCCACGGGCCTGGACCGCCAGCCCGCGGGCCCCCTCAGCCTGTCCGAACCCGCCATCGAGGTGCCGGCGTTCTACGCCCTGCTCGCACAGAACGCCCACCGCACCCCCGCCCTGCGCTCGCTGCGCCGCGCCTGGGTGCAGCCCGCGCTCGGCGCGCCGTACCTCGCCATCGGCCTGGACGTGTACGAGACGACCCCGGCGGCGGTCGACTCGGTGCGGGCGATGATGCAGCAGTCGATCGGCGCGGTCCCCGACGGGCTGCCCGTCTCCACCGTCGCGATGACCGACGACTACGACCCGGTCGTGATGTGGATGCGGGCGAACGCGCGCCCCTTCTACGACCGCGAGGCGCACGTGGTCGGCGCGCAGCCCCAACTCCCGCCGTCCGTACGCCCTCAGGCACCCACCGCTGGCTACGGCTACCCACCCGTGCGCGGCAGTTACTGATCAACAGGCCCTCTCCGGAGGGCCTTTGGTTTTCCGCGAGCAAAGTTTGCGCAGTGGAAGGGCAAGGCGCCCGAGCGGCGGCGCCGTTCCATCCCAACCGCGTGGAATTGCCAGTCTGTCCCAACTGGCCACCATTCGGAGATGGTTACCCGCGGATCCGGTAACGGAAACCCCCTTCGGTGGATCACGGTTGCGCATCCTTTCCCCGTCAGGGCTGGCGGGTGATCGCGACGACGCTGAAGACTCCCGAATAGAACACGAGGTGGAGACCTTGTGTTCGAGTGCAAGTCGACATAGCCGCAATCCGCGGCAGGCACAGGCCGGTCACCACCGGCGAGAGGGGTCGGGTCACTGTGACCGCACCGATCGAGACCACCGGGGCGGCAGCCGAAGCACAGCCGGAAGCTGTGCTCGACGGCGCCGGCAAGGGGAAGATCGAGGGTCGTTCTCTCGGACAGATCGCCTGGACGCGGTTCAAGAAGGACAAGGCCGCCGTAGCCGGGGCCGTCATCGTCATCCTGCTGGTCGTGCTGGCGGTGCTCGCGCGTCCGCTCCAGGCCGCCTTCGGCCTCGATCCCAATGCCTTCCACCAGGATCTGATCGACGCCAACACCTCGCTGCCCAAGGGTGGTTGGGGCGGCATGAGCATGGAGCACCCGCTGGGTGTGGACCCCAAGTTCGGCCGTGACATCGCGACCCGCATCCTCGAGGGCTCCTGGGTGTCCCTCGTGGTCGCCTTCGGTGCGACGATCCTGTCCAACGTGATCGGCGCCATCCTCGGCGTCGTCGCCGGTTTCTACGGCGGCCGCGTGGACTCGATCATCAGCCGGCTGATGGACACTTTCCTCGCCTTCCCGCTGCTGCTCTTCGCCATCGCGATCTCGGCCACCCTCCAGGGCGGCGCCTTCGGTCTCACCGGCCTGCCGCTGCACCTGAGCGTGCTGATCTTCGTCATCGGCTTCTTCAACTGGCCCTACCTGGGCCGCATCGTGCGCGGCCAGACCCTCGCCCTGCGCGAGCGCGAGTTCGTCGACGCCTCGCGCGGCATGGGCGCCAAGGGCCCGTACATCCTCTTCCGCGAGCTGATGCCGAACCTGGTCGGCCCGATCATCGTCTACTCGACGCTGCTCATCCCGACCAACATCCTCTTCGAGGCATCGCTGAGCTTCCTCGGTGTCGGCATCCAGCCCCCGCAGGCGTCCTGGGGCGGCATGCTCCGCGACGCGGTCAACTTCTACGAGGTCGATCCGCAGTACATGATCGTCCCCGGTCTCGCCATCTTCGTGACTGTCCTGGCGTTCAACCTGCTCGGCGACGGTCTCCGCGACGCTCTCGACCCGCGCAGCCGCTGACGTCTGCCGCGGAGAGCCCAACCAAGTTTCCGATTCTGAAGGGGAAAGCGCCCATTATGCGAAGGTCAGCGCTGGCCGCTATCGCGGTCCTCGGGTCCGCGAGCCTGTTCGTCACAGGCTGCAGCAAGGCCGATTCCAACAAGAACGACGCCAAGTCGGCCCCGGCCAACGCCGCGACCAAGGGTGTCGTCAACGCCTCGGACAAGAAGGGCGGGACGGTCACCTACGAACTGTCCGACGTCCCGGACTCGTTCGACCCCGGCAACACGTACTACGCGTACATGTACAACCTCAGCCGGCTGTGGGCCCGCCCGCTCATGACCTTCCAGCCCGCCCCGGGCCAGAAGGGCAACACCCTGGTCCCCGACCTCGCGGCCGGCAAGGGTGTCCCGAGCGACGGCGGCAAGACCTGGACGTACAAGCTGCGTTCGGGCCTGAAGTACCAGGACGGCACGCCGATCACCTCGAAGGACGTCAAGTACGCCGTCGAGCGCTCCAACTTCGCGCGTGACGTGCTCTCCCTCGGCCCGAACTACTTCCAGCAGTACCTGGCCGGCGGCGACAAGTACAAGGGTCCCTACAAGGACAAGAGCGACAAGGGCCTCGCGTCCATCGCCACGCCGGACGACACCACGATCGTCTTCCACCTGAAGCAGGCCTTCCAGGAGTTCGACTACCTGGTCGCCGCGCCGCAGACCGCGCCGGTGCCGAAGGCCAAGGACAACGGTGTCGACTACGTCAAGAACATCGTTTCCTCCGGCTCCTACCAGTTCAAGAGCTACGACGAGGGCAAGCAGGCCGTCCTCGTGCGCAACAAGAACTGGGACGCCAAGACGGACCCGCTGCGCAAGCAGCTCCCGGACCAGATCGTCGTCAAGCTGAAGGTCAACCCGGAGACGATCGACAAGGACGTCCAGGCGGGCAAGGCCATCGAGCTGGCCGGCACCGGCGTCCAGGCCTCCACCCAGGCCCAGGTCCTCTCCGACCCGGACCAGAAGGCCAACACGGACAACACCTTCGGTGGCCGTCTCGTCTACCTGGCGATCAACACCAAGGTCGCCCCGTTCGACAAGGTCGAGTGCCGCAAGGCCGTGGAGTACGCGATCGACAAGGCCTCGGTGCAGACCGCCGAGGGCGGCCCGATCCGCGGTGACATCGCCTCCACCGTCCTGCCCCCCGACATCACCGGCTACCAGAAGGCCGACGCCTACGCGACGGCCGGCAGCAAGGGTGACGCCGCCAAGGCCAAGGAGCAGCTCAAGGCCTGCGGCAAGACGAAGATCAGCACCAACATCTCCGCGCGTTCCGACCGCCAGCAGGAGGTGGACGCGGCCACCGCGATCATCAACTCGCTGAAGAAGGTGGGCATCAACGCCTCCCTGAAGCAGTTCCCGTCGGGCAAGTACTTCACCGACTACGCGGGCGTGCCGAAGTTCACCAAGAAGCAGAACATCGGCCTGATGATGATGCAGTGGGGTGCCGACTGGCCCTCCGGCTACGGCTTCCTGCAGCAGATCCTGAACGGCAAGGCGATCAGCCAGTCGGGTAACACCAACCTGTCGCAGTACGACAACAAGGACGTCAACAAGCTCCTCGGCCAGTCCATCGCGACCCAGGGCGACTCCGAGCGCAACGCCCTGTACGCGCAGATCGACAAGAAGGTCATGGACGACGCGGCCCTGGTTCCGCTGACCTACTTCAAGGTCCTGCTGGCCCGCCCGTACAACAACACCAACCTGGTCTCCACTGCTGCCTTCAGCGGTCAGTACGACTACCTCAACATCGGCTCCAACAAGAAGTAGCAGCCCCGGAAGGCAGGTGAAGGCATTGGTGCCCGCGGGTCTACAGCCCGCGGGCACCAGCGCCGGTCCCCGTGATCTCGTACATCCTCCGCCGGACGTTCGCGGCAGTGATCCTGCTGCTGGTCGTCTCCGCGGTCACCTTCGCCATCTTCTTCCTGCTGCCACGGCTCGCCGGCCAGACAGCGGATCAACTGGCGCAGCAGTACATCGGCAAGAGCCCGTCGAAGGCGGACATCGCCGCGGTCAAGCACAACCTCGGTCTGGATCAGCCTGTCTACATCCAGTACTGGCACTTCATCAAGGGGATCGTGGCCGGCGCGACCTACGACCTCGGCCCCACCACGGTGCGCTGTGCCGCGCCGTGCTTCGGCTACTCCTTCAAGACCCACCAGGCCGTCTGGCCGGAGCTGGTCGACCGTCTTCCGGTCACCCTCTCGCTCGCCGTCGGCGCGGCCGTCCTGTGGCTCGTCTCCGGTGTGATCGCCGGTGTCGTCTCCGCCCTGAAGCCCCGCTCGGTCCTCGACCGCACCTTCATGGGCGTCGCCCTCGCCGGTGTCTCCCTGCCCATGTTCTTCACGGGCAACCTGGCGATCCTGCTCTTCGTCGACACCTGGCCGATCTTCGGTGACACCTACGTGCCGTTCACCGAGAACCCCAGCCAGTGGGCCAACACCCTCTTCCCGGCATGGTGTTCGCTGGCTCTGCTGTACTCGGCCATCTACGCGCGCCTGACCCGTTCGGGCATGTTGGAGACGATGAACGAGGACTTCATCCGCACGGCCCGCGCCAAGGGCCTGCGCGAGCAGCGCGTCGTCTTCCGGCACGGTCTGCGGGCCGCCCTGACGCCGATCATCACCGTGTTCGGCATGGACATCGGCCTGCTCCTGGGCGGTGCGGTGATCACCGAGTACGTGTTCTCGCTGCACGGCATCGGCGAGTACGCGGTGCAGGGCATCACCGACAACGACCTGCCCAAGATCCTCGGCGTCACCATGCTCGCCGCATTCTTCGTCGTGATCGCAAATCTCCTGGTGGACGTGGTGTACGCGGCCGCCGACCCGCGCGTGAGGCTCTCGTGACCGAACTTTCCAAGACCGGCGCCGCCGTGGAGGAGCCCGCCGGCTCCTCGGGCAAGGCCTCCCAGGCGTTCCTGGAGGTCCGTGACCTCAAGGTGCACTTCCCGACCGACGACGGTCTCGTCAAGTCCGTCGACGGGCTCACCTTCTCGCTGGAGAAGGGCAAGACCCTCGCCGTCGTGGGTGAGTCCGGCTCCGGCAAGTCGGTGACCTCGCTGGCGATCATGGGCCTGCACCGGCTCGGCGCGCGCGGCAAGAACGTCCAGATGTCCGGCGAGATCCGTCTCGCCGGCAAGGAACTGGTCTCCGCCTCCCCGGACGAGGTGCGCAAGCTCCGCGGCCGCGAGATGGCGATGATCTTCCAGGACCCGCTGTCCGCGATGCACCCGTACTACACGATCGGCAACCAGATCGTGGAGGCGTACCGGGTCCACCACAAGGTCAGCAAGAAGGTGGCCCGCACGCGCGCCATCGAGATGCTGGACCGCGTGGGCATCCCCGAGCCGGGCAAGCGCGTCGACAGCTACCCGCACGAGTTCTCCGGCGGTATGCGCCAGCGCGCCATGATCGCCATGGCCCTGGTCAACAACCCCGAGCTGCTCATCGCGGACGAGCCGACCACCGCGCTCGACGTGACCGTGCAGGCGCAGATCCTGGACCTGATCCGGGACCTGCAGAAGGAGTTCGGCTCCGCGGTCATGATGATCACCCACGACCTGGGTGTCGTCGCCGAGATCGCGGACGACGTGCTGGTGATGTACGGCGGCCGGTGCGTGGAGCGCGGTCCGGTCGACGAGATCTTCCAGCGGCCGCAGCACCCCTACACCTGGGGCCTGCTCGGCTCGATGCCGCGCATCGACCGGGTGACCGAGGAGCGGCTCATCCCCGTCAAGGGCCAGCCGCCGAGCCTCATCAACATCCCCTCGGGCTGCGCCTTCAACCCGCGCTGCCCGTACGCGGACATCCCCAAGGGGAACGTCACCCGCACCGTGCGCCCCGAGCTGGAGCTGGTGGACTCCGGGCGGCACTGGACCGCCTGCCACCTCTCGGCCGAGGACCGTGAGCGGATCTGGACCGAAGAGATTGCGCCGAAGCTGTGACTGAGACCAAGAAAATCGGCGGGGCCGCGATCCCGCGTCCGGCGGGCTCCGAGGACGGGGCGGCGGACAGCGACGTGCTGCTCCGGGTCGAGGGCCTGACCAAGCACTTCCCGATCAAGAAGGGCATTCTCCAGCGCCAGGTCGGCGCGGTGAAGGCCGTCGACGGGATCGACTTCGAGGTGCGCAAGGGCGAGACCCTGGGCGTCGTCGGCGAGTCGGGCTGCGGCAAGTCGACCATGGGCCGGGTCATCACCCGGCTTCAGGACCCGACCGGCGGCAAGATCACCTTCGAGGGCCAGGACATCACCCGGCTCAGCACGGGACGGATGCGGCCGCTGCGGCGCGACATCCAGATGATCTTCCAGGACCCGTACGGCTCCCTGAACCCCCGTCACACCATCGGATCGATCGTCTCGGCGCCCTTCCGGCTCCAGAACGTCACGCCCGAGGGCGGGGTGAAGAAGGAGGTCCAGCGCCTCCTGGAGCTGGTCGGTCTGAGCCCCGAGCACTACAACCGCTACCCGCACGAGTTCTCCGGCGGTCAGCGCCAGCGCATCGGCATCGCCCGCGCGCTCGCGCTCAAGCCGAAGCTGGTCGTGGCCGACGAGCCGGTCTCCGCGCTGGACGTGTCGATCCAGGCGCAGGTCGTCAACCTCATGGACGACCTCCAGGAGGAACTGGGCCTGACGTACGTGATCATCGCGCACGACCTCTCCGTCGTCCGGCACGTCTCGGACCGGATCGCGGTGATGTACCTCGGCAAGATGGTCGAGCTGGCGGACCGCAACTCGCTGTACGAGTCGCCGATGCACCCGTACACCAAGGCGCTGATGTCGGCGGTGCCGGTGCCGGACACCAACCGCCGGGGCCAGAAGAGCGAGCGCATCCTGCTGCGCGGCGACGTGCCCTCGCCGATCGCGCCGCCGTCGGGCTGCCGGTTCCACACCCGGTGCTGGAAGGCCACGCAGATCTGCAAGACGACCGAGCCGCTGCTCAAGGAGCTGCGTCCCGGTCAGCGGGTCGCCTGCCACCACCCGGAGAACTTCGCCGACCAGGCGCCGCAGGACGTGGTCCTGCTGACCGCGGCGAAGGCGGCCTCGGAGCTCGTACCGGACGCGGTCCTGGAGGAGTCGGCGGAGACGTCGGCGGCTCTGGCTGCGGAGGTCGCGGCGGAGACGTCGGCGGAGACCGCCGAGGAGCCCGTGGCGGAGGCGCCGGCGGAGACCGTCGAGAAGCCCGCGGCGGAGACGTCGGCCAAGACCGTCGAGAAGCCGGCGGTGGAGGCGGAGGCCGTGGCGGAGACGTCGGCGGAGACCGTCGAGGAGCCTGCGGCGGAGACGT
>NZ_JBSGAH010000024.1:0-53345 GCF_053600675.1 Streptomyces sp. NPDC005004 | reverse complement strand
GTCGGCGGAGGCCGTCGAGAAGTCGGCGGTGGAGGCGGAGGTCGCGGCGGAGGAGTCGGCGGAGACCGTCGAGGAGCCCGTGGCGGAGACGTCGGCGGAGGCCGTCGAGAAGTCGGCGGTGGAGGCGGAGGTCGCGGCGGAGGAGTCGGCGGAGACCGTCGAGGAGCCCGTGGCGGAGACGTCGGCCAAGACCGTCGAGAAGTCGGCGGTGGAGGCGGAGGCGTCGGCGGAGGCCGTCGAGGAGCCTGCGGCCACGGCGGAGTCCGAGGCGAAGTCCGTGCCCGAGAGCCCCGAGCAGACCGGGAAGTGATCCGCACCGACCGGTGACACCGAACGGCCGCCGCACTCGCGGCGGCCGTTCGCGTTTCCGGCCCTGGCCTGGCTTTGCAAGGCGCGCGCCCCGCGCCAGGTGAGAATGGCAGGGTGCAGATCCAGCAACTCTTCAGTCCCTCCGTACAGCACACCCTGGATGTCATCGGCATCTTCGTGTTCGCGATCTCCGGCGCCCTGCTGGCCGTACGGAAGAACTTCGACGTCTTCGGCATCGCCGTCCTCGCCGAGGTGACCGCGCTGGGCGGAGGGCTGATCCGTGATCTGATCATCGGTGCCGTGCCGCCCGCGGCCTTCACGGACCTCGGCTACTTCGTGACCCCGCTGCTCGCCGCCGTGGTGGTCTTCTTCCTGCATCCGCACGTCGAGCGCATCCAGTCGGCCGTGCTCGTCTTCGACGCGGCCGGACTCGGCCTCTTCTGCGTCACCGGCACGACCAAGGCGTACAGCTACGGCCTCGGTCTCACCGCCTCCGCGACCCTGGGCCTGGCCACCGCCGTCGGCGGCGGTGTGCTGCGCGACGTGCTCGCCAACGAGGTGCCCTCGCTGCTGCGCTGGGACCGTGACCTGTACGCGGTGCCGGCGATGGTGGGCGCCGCCCTGGTGGTGCTCTGTATTCGTTACGACGCGCTCACCCCGCTCACCAGCGGTGTCGCCGTCATCACCGCCTTCGTGCTGCGGCTGCTGGCGATGAAGTACCACTGGCGGGCGCCGCGCGCCTGGAACCGGCGCTCGACGGTCACGGAGGAGTAGCCGGGGCGTCAGGACCGCGGGGCCGGGGATCTCGTCATCTGCCCGCAACACCCAAAGCTACTGCTTAGTAATTTGTTGTTGTACGGTTCACCCATGCCAGACGCAGCTTCCGTACCCGCCGCAGCGGCCCTGATCGGCGACAGCGAGTTCGACCGCGACACCGCGGTCGTCCGGCGCGAGCCCGGTGTCTACGACATCGACCTCTCGGCGGGCTGGACCATCATCAACGCCGTCAACGGCGGCTATCTGCTGGCCGTCCTCGGCCGGGCCCTCGCGGACACCCTGCCGCACCCCGACCCGTTCACGATCTCCGCGCACTATCTGACGGCCTCCCAGCCGGGGCCCGCCGTGGTACGCACCGAGACCGTGCGCACGGGCCGCACGCTCTCCACCGGCCAGGCGTCGCTCTTCCAGTACGACGCCGCCGGCAACGAGGTGGAGCGCATCCGCGTCCTCGCCTCCTACGGCGACCTCGGCGCCCTCCCGGACGACGTGCGCACCACCGCCGTCCCGCCCCTGATCCCGCCGCTGGAGCGGTGCCTCGGCCCCGAGGACGGTCCGGCGCCGGTCGAGGGCGGCTCGGCGATCACCGACCGGCTCATGCTCAAGCTGGACCCCGCGACGCTCGGCTGGGCGCTCGGCGCGCCCTCCGGCAAGGGCGAGATGCGGGCCTGGTTCGGGCTCGCCGACGGCCGCGACGCCGACCCGCTCTCGCTGCTGCTCACGGTGGACGCCCTGCCGCCCACCGCGTTCGAGATCGGGCTGACCGGCTGGGTGCCCACCGTGGAGCTGACGGTCCACGTCCGCAGGCGCCCCGCCCCCGGCCCGTTGCGGGTGTCGATCACCACCCGCAACCTGGCCGGAGGCTTCCTGGAGGAGGACGCCGAGGTCTGGGACAGCGAGGACCGCCTCGTCGCCCAGTCCCGCCAGCTCGCCCGCGTCAGGCTCGGCTGACCGGCGTACGGCCCAGCCAGGCCGCGAGCCGACCGTAGGCGTCGGCGCCCTCGGGGGCGCTGCGCCGCTCACCGAACGGCAGTACCTCGCGCGGGCGCGAGTCCGGGAGCTGCCGTTCGGCCACGGCGAGCGCGAACGCGCCGACCTCCGGGTCGAGCACGAAGGGGTGGCCGAGCGCGTCGGACAGGTCCCAGGTGTGGGCCACGATCTCCATCACATAGCCCGCGAGGGCCGCGTGGCCGGAGACCTCGCCCCACGGCACCCGGACCGCCCGCGTCATGACGTCGTCGTCGTCCCACGCCTTCAGCAGGAGGGTGCGGACCTCGTCGTAGGCGGCGCCCCAGTCGTCGTCGGAGACCTCGCCGGCGGAGCGTCCGCCGGGTGCGGGGGCCGCGCCGCCGGGGATCGCCGCGATGCCCCGGGTGCCGTTGACGACGTGCTCCAGCAGTCCGCGCACGTCGAACTCGGTACACGCCGTGGGCAGTCCGAGCTGATCGGGCCGTACACCCGAGATCAGGCGGGCCGCCTGCTCGCTCGCGCGGTGGTAGACGGGGCGCGGGTCGGTGAAGTCGGTGGTGGTCATGGTGGTGCCTCTCCCTGAATCGGCCCCTGAATCGGCGGGGCTCGTGAGCCGGTGGAGCGAGCATCGGCAAAAAACCTGACAGATTCCGTCAACATTTGTGCGCGTCCCCCGGTCGGCGCAATCCTGAGCACGTGAAGTCCGACCGGCTGCTGTCGATCCTGCTGCTCCTCCAGACCCGGGGCCGGGTGCCCGCGCGGGAACTCGCCGCCCGTCTGGAGGTGTCGGTGCGCACGGTCTACCGGGACGTGGAGGCGCTGTCGGCCGCCGGGGTACCGGTGTACGCCGAGCGCGGGCGGCACGGCGGCATCGCGCTGCTCGCGGGTTTCCGCACCGACGTCACCGGGCTCACCGCCGACGAGTCCCGCGCGCTGTTCATCCTCGCCGCCGAGGGCGCGCACGCGGCGCTCGGTCTGGACGCCGCCCTCGGCTCGGCCCTGCGCAAGGTGATGGCCGCGCTGCCCGAACCGCACCGCCCCGCCGCCGAACTGGCCAGCCGGCGCGTCCTGGTCGACGCCACGCGCTGGCGCGGCGGTCCGCGGGCGGCCGTCGACCTGGAGGTGCTGCGGGAGGCGGTGTTCCGCGACCGGCGGCTGCGGCTGCGCTACCGGCACAGCGGACAGCCGGAGCCGCGCACCTACACGGTCGACCCCTACGGCCTGGTCGCCAAGGCGGGGGTCTGGTACCTGGTCGCGGACCGGCGGTCCACCCCGCGGCTCTTCCGCGCCGACCGGGTGGCCGCCGCCCGCCTCCTCGACGACCCCGTGCGGCGCCGGAGCGGCGTCGAACTGGCCGATGTCTGGGAGGTGTTGCGCCGTCAGGTGGAGGACCGCCCGGACGGCGCGATCGACGTGACCGTGCGGGTGCGCCGCGAACGCCTGGACCTCTTCCGGCGTATCGCGGGCCCCCAGCTCGCCGAACTCCCGCCGGACGCGGGGGAGGAGGAGTGGGTCACCGCCAGGCTGACCTATCCGGTGCTGCGCGCGGTGCGTCAACTCCTGGGCTTCTCCGACCAGGTGGAGATCCTGGACCCGCCCGAGGCGCGGGACGAACTCCTGCGGGGCGCGCGCTCCGTGCTGGAGCTGTACGGCGAACAGGCCTCCTCGTAGAGGGAGTCGAGCGCCCTCAGTCCAGCCAGTGCCTGCTGCCCCGCGAGATGAGCCGCAACTGCTGGGTGGCGAGCCGTGTCACGCGCTCCCGCTCGCCGGGCGGTCCGTCCTGGGACTCCAGGAACAGCGAGGCGGTGATGAGCATCTGGTCCACGTAGAGGTGGGCGAGCATCAGGACGTCGGCGTCGGCCCAGCCCTCGGTCTGCTCGTCGGCGGCCAGTTCGGTGCGCACCTCCTCGGCGAACCGGGCCAGTTCGGCCTGGATCGCCTCGCGCACCGCCTTCACCCCACCGTGCCGCTCGCGCGCGATGAAGCGGACGTGCGCGGGATGGGTGTCCACGTGGTGGGCGATCAACTCGACGGCGCGGCGGATGCGTTCCTCGCTGTCGTCCCCGGCGGCGACCGTCGGGCGCACCATGGGGTGCAGGCTGCCGAGCGCCTCGCCGACCAGTGCGACACCGAGGTCGGCGGTGGAGCGGAAGTGCCGGTAGAAGGCGGTCGGGGCCACGCCGACGGCGCGGGTCACCTCGCGCAGCCCCAGACTGCTCAGGCTCTGCTCCTCCAGCAGGGTGAGCGCAGCGTCCAGGAACGCCTGACGGGTCCTCTGCTTCTGGGCCTGCCGGGCGCCGAGCGTGTGACTCATGTCATCCAGTTAACAACTGTTCTCTCTATTTGAAAAGTCGCGCGGCGCGCTAGACTCGGCGTCAGTGAACAACTGTTACTACAACTGTTCACCCAGACTCGGAGGGGGGATCTGATCCCATGCTGTTCCTCGTCGCCGCGCTGATGCTGCTCGGTGTCGTCCTCGGCACCGTGGCCCACGCGCCGCTGCCCGTCACCGCGGCCGTCGCCGTCCTCATCGCCGCCTGGCTCGGCGTCTTCGCGCTCCGCGAGTACCACGGCCGCAGGCGCCATCACTCCGCCGACTGACCGTCCGTCACGACCTGTAGGAGCTGAGCACCATGCGACTCACCGCACCGGCCGTCCGCCCCGCCGAGGCCGCCCCGCGCACCCGGGACGCCGACGGCATGGCGGTGGCCTCCTTCGTCCTCGGCCTTCTCGGCCTGCTCGCCCTCAACCTCGTCCTCGGCCCGGTCTCCGTCGTGCTGGCCGCCGTGGCCCTGTGGCGCGGCACCTCCCGCCCGGGCCGCGCCTGGCTCGGCATGGCGCTGGGCGTGGCCGACCTGGTGGTCCTGGTCGTCGCCATGCAGATGTCCCACACGGTCTCCTGGAGCCTTTGACACTCGGTGTGAGCCTGTGACGCCCGGCATCAGGGAGCCGGTGGCACCGGTCCGGGAACCCCGGCCGGTGCCCCCGAGCCCACCGCTCGAAGGCCGGGGCGCCGACCGCCGTAGAATCGGCGTCACCATGGCTTACCTCGACCACGCCGCCACGACCCCGATGCTCCCCGAGGCCGCGGAGGCGCTGACCGCCCGGCTGGGCGTCACCGGCAACGCGTCCTCGCTGCACGCCTCCGGCCGCCGGGCCCGCCGCACGGTCGAGGAGTCCCGCGAAACCCTCGCCGAGGCGCTGGGCGCCCGCCCGAGCGAGATCGTCCTCACCTCCGGCGGCACCGAGGCCGACAACCTCGCGGTCAAGGGCCTGTACTGGTCCCGCCGCGCCGCCGACCCCGCCCGGGTCCGCGTCCTGTCCAGCCCCGTCGAGCACCACGCCGTCCTCGACGCCGTGCACTGGCTGGGCGAGCACGAGGGCGCCGTCGTGGAGTACCTCCCCGTGGACCGCTACGGCCGGGTGAGCCCCGAGGTGCTGCGCGAGGCCATCGCCCGCAACCCCGACGACGTGGCCCTGGCCACCGTGATGTGGGCCAACAACGAGATCGGCACGATCATGCCGGTCCGTGAACTGGCCGACGTGGCCGCCGAGTTCGGCGTCCCGCTGCACGCCGACGCGGTCCAGGCGTTCGGACAGGTCCCCGTCGACTTCGCCGCCTCCGGGCTCGCCGCGATGACCGTCTCCGGGCACAAGATCGGCGGCCCCTACGGCATCGGCGCGCTCGTCCTCGGCCGCGAGCACAGCCCCGTTCCCGTGCTGCACGGCGGCGGACAGGAGCGCCATGTCCGCTCCGGCACGCTCGACGTGCCCGCCGTCGCCTCCTTCGCGGTCGCCGGACGCGTCGCCGCCGAGCAGCGGGAGCGGTTCGCCCGCGAGATCGGCGCCCTGCGCGACCGGCTCGTGGACGCCGTCCTCGCCGCCGTCCCCGACGCGATCCTCGGCGGCGACCCCGCACCCGGCGGCCGGCTGCCCGCCAACGCCCACTTCACCTTCCCCGGCTGCGAGGGCGACTCCCTGCTCCTGCTGCTCGACGCGCAGGGCATCGAGTGCTCCACCGGCTCCGCCTGCACGGCGGGCGTCGCCCAGCCCAGCCACGTCCTCCTCGCCACCGGCACCGACCCCGACCTGGCGCGCGGCACCCTGCGCTTCTCGCTGGGCCACACCTCCACCGACGAGGACGTCGAAGCCGTCGCCAAGGCGATCGGACCGGCGGTGGAGCGGGCACGGGCGGCGGGGCTGACCTAGGGGCGCCTCCCGCTAGACCCGCGCCTGCCGCACCAGCTTCATGTACCGGTCCCAGTCCCAGTGCGGACCCGGGTCCGTGTGGTCCGTGCCCGGCACCTCCACGTGCCCGATCACGTGCTCCCGGTCGGGCTTCATGCCGTACCGTGCGCATATCCGGGCCGTCAGCCGGGCCGAGGACGCGTACATCGCGTCGGTGAAGGACGAGGGGTCGTTCACGAAGCCGACGTGCTCGATGCCCACACTGCGCTCGTTGTACGACCGGTTGCCCGCGTGGAAGGCCACGTCCAGCTCGCGGATCAGCTGGGTGATCCCGCCGTCCCCGCGCACGATGTAGTGCGCGGCCGCGCCGTGCGCCGGGTCCTGGAAGACCTTCACCGCCGACGCGTAGCCGCCCTGGGTGACATGGATGACGACCCGGTCCACCGTGTAGTCGTCGGGGCGGTCCGCGCGGCGGTAGTTCCCCGGCGAGGCCGCCACCCAGCGGGCGCCCCTGAAGTCCACCGCCCCGGCCACCCGGGGCCGCTCCACCCCCGGCAGCCGCCACCACAGATGCGCCAGCTCCTCGCGCGCCAGCGCCGCCGTGCCCACGGCCGCCGCCGCGCCGCCGATCAGCAGTGCCCGCCGGCCCAGCCGTCGGTCCCCGTCACCCATGCCGCCCCCGTCTCCCCGCCGTCCCGGTACCGCTGTGATCTTCAACGGACTCCCGGCGTCCGCGGTTCCCGCGCCCCGTACCCTGGAACCGTTATGACTGAGACCTCGCAGCGCCCCCTCCGCGTCCTCGCCGCCATGTCCGGCGGTGTCGACTCCGCCGTCGCCGCCGCGCGCGCCGCGGAAGCCGGGCACGACGTGACCGGCGTCCACCTCGCGCTCTCCGCGAACCCGCAATCCTTCCGCACCGGAGCGCGGGGCTGCTGCACCATCGAGGACTCCCGCGACGCCCGCCGCGCCGCCGACGTCATCGGCATCCCGTTCTACGTCTGGGACCTCGCCGACCGCTTCCGCGAGGACGTCGTCGAGGACTTCGTCGCGGAGTACGAGGCCGGACGCACCCCCAACCCCTGCCTGCGCTGCAACGAGAAGATCAAGTTCGCCGCGCTCCTCGACAAGGCGCTCGCGCTCGGCTTCGACGCGGTCTGCACCGGCCACTACGCCCAGGTGATCGTGCGCGAGGACGGCACCCGCGAGCTGCACCGCGCCTCCGACATGGCCAAGGACCAGTCGTACGTCCTCGGCGTCCTGGACGACCGCCAGCTCGCGCACGCCCTGTTCCCGCTCGGCGACACCGTCACCACCAAGGACGAGATCCGCGCCGAGGCCGAGCGGCGGGGCCTGGCCGTCGCCAAGAAGCCCGACTCGCACGACATCTGCTTCATCGCCGACGGCGACACCCAGGGCTTCCTCGCCCAGCGGCTCGGCAAGGCCGAGGGCGACATCGTGGACGAGGACGGCAACCGCCTGGGCACCCACGAGGGCGCCTACGGCTACACCATCGGCCAGCGCAAGGGCCTGCGCCTGGGCACCCCGGCCCCCGACGGCAAGCCGCGCTACGTCCTCGACATCTCCCCGGTGAACAACACGGTGACCGTGGGCCCGGCCGCCGCCCTGGACGTCACCGCGCTCACCGCGATCAAGCCCCGCTGGTGCGGCGCCGCCCCCGAGGGCCCCGGCACCTACACCGCCCAGCTGCGCGCCCACGGCGGCGAGACCGAGGTCGCCGCCGAGCTGGTGGACGGCGAGCTGCGCGTCACCTTCACCGAGCCCGTGCGCGGCGTCGCTCCCGGCCAGGCGATCGTGCTGTACGACGGCACGCGCGTGGTGGGCTCGGCGACCATCGCCGCCACGACGCGGGCGGCGGCGACGGTCTGACCCCTCACGGAGCGGGCCGCGGCGTTCCGTGCCGCGCCGTTCCGTGCCACGTCACCCGGCGAAGTCCGTGAAGAAGGCCGTCAGCGCCGGTGCCAGGGCAGCCGGTTCGATCATGTGGGTCTGGCCCGCCAGCTCCAGATACGTGCCGTCCGGCACCGCCTCCGCGACGGCCAGGGCCGCCTCCCGCATCCAGGCCGGGCTCATCCCACCCCCCACCGACAGCACCGGCACCGGGATCCCGGCCAGCCGGGCGAGGGGCAGCAGCCCGTCGCCCAGCACGGCGGCGTCATGGGCGAGGCTCGGCGCGACCGCCTCCATGCCGGGCCACATCGGGGACTGCCGGGCCCGCTGGATCATCTCCTCCGCGAGCCCGGTCAGCCGCAGGAACAGCTCCACCGCGTCCCCCAGGCGCCCCGCCTCCAGCAGGCGGGAGAGGTTGGCCGCGTAGACCGCCTGCTGCTCGGCGCCGCCCGCCAGGAAGTCCGCGAACGGCACCTCGTACACCGCCGCCCGGGACACCGGCAGCCCGCTCGCCGCCGCCTCCAGGACCAGCGCGCCGCCCGAGGACACCCCGAACAGCGCCGCCTCGCCGCCCACCGCCGCCAGCAGCGCCGCCAGGTCCTCCACCTCGCGCTCCACCGCGTACGGCGGGGTGTCACCGCTCGCGCCGCGTCCCCGGCGGTCGTACACGACGGTCCTGCACCGGTCCGAGAGGGACAGCGCCAAGGGCGCCAGCGTGCCCCCGGTGGACATCGCGCCGCTCACCAGGATCACCGTGGGCCCCTCGCCCGTCACCTGGAAGGCGAGCGAGGTGCCGTCGGCGGAAGTCGTCTTCTTGTCCATGCCCGTGGAGACTGCCGTACCGCGCCGTACTCATCCGTCACGACACGGCGGCGACACCCGAGGTCACGACACTTCGGGCGCGTAGAAGCAGTAGTGGTCCCGGATCTCCGCCACCTCCGGCTTCGGATCGGGATACGCCCACACCAGGTCGGGCGCGTCCGGCAGCGACCAGTAGGAGGCGGTGCCCTTGAACGGACAGACGGTGTGGGTCCCCGAGGGCCTCAGCAGGTCCAGGCGGACGTCCTCGGCGGGGAGGTAGTAGCGCGGCGGACAGCCCGTCTCGCGCAACACCAGCGGTCGGTCGGTCTCCGCGAGCACCTGGCCGTCGTGTACGACGCGCACATGCTGCTCGCCCTTTTCGATCGTGATCGTGTGTCCATCGGCCATACCGGAAGAGCACCGGCGGCGCCGCCTATGTTCCCGCGTACCGTTGGCGGCATGAATATCTGTGTCTTCCTCTCCGCCGCCGACCTCGACGAGCGCTACACCCGCCCCGCCCGGGAGTTCGGGAAGCTGATCGGAAAGGGCGGCCACACCCTCGTCTGGGGCGGCTCCGACTCCGGTCTGATGAAGGTCGTCGCGGACGGTGTGCAGGAGGCCGGAGGCAGGCTCGTGGGCGTCTCCGTGGAGTTCCTCTCGGCGGTGGCCCGGCCCGGTGCCGACGAGATGGTGGTCGCGAGCACCCTGGCCGAGCGCAAGAAGCTGCTCCTGGACAAGGCCGACGCCGTGGTCATCATGGTCGGCGGCACCGGCACCCTGGACGAGGCCACCGAGATCCTGGAGCTGAAGAAGCACGGCCACACCGACAAGCCGGTCGTCCTGCTCAACACGGCGGGCTTCTACGACGGCCTCCAGCAGCAGTTCCAGCGCATGGAGGAGGAGGGCTTCCTGCCCCGCCCGCTCTCCGAGCTGGTCCACTTCGCCGCCGAGCCCGCCGCCGCGCTGACCCACCTGGAGGAGTCCCTCACGGCCCGCTGATGCGAGCATGGCGGACATGGCTACTCATGTGATCACCGGCGCCGGTTCCGGCATCGGCGCCGCCGTCGCCCGCCGTCTGCACGCGCGCGGGGACGAGCTCGTCCTGCACGCGCGCGACGCGGGCCGCGCCAAGGAGCTCGCCGCCGAGTTCCCCGGCGCCCGCACCCTGGTCGGCGACCTCGCCGACCCCGACAAGCTGTCCTGGGCCTTCTCCCACCAGAGCCTGCCGGAGCGCGTCGACTCGCTGCTGCACATCGCCGGCGTAGTGGACCTCGGTGAGGTCGGGGACCTCACACCCAAGTCCTGGCGCCACCAGCTCAACGTCAACCTGATCGCCCCCGCCGAGCTGACCCGGCACTTCCTGCCCCAGCTGCGCGCCGCCCGCGGCCAGGTCCTCTTCGTCAACTCCGGCGCGGGCCTGAACGCCCACGCCAACTGGTCGGCGTACGCCGCCTCCAAGCACGGTCTGAAGGCCCTCGCGGACTCCCTGCGCCAGGAGGAGCACGGCAACGGCGTGCGGGTCACCTCCGTCTACCCCGGCCGCACCGCCAGCCCCATGCAGGCCAAGGTGCACCAGCAGGAGGGCAAGGAGTACGACCCGGGGAAGTTCATCGACCCCGAGTCGGTCGCCGACACCGTCCTGCTCGCCCTGGATCTGCCCAGGGACGCCGAGATCAACGACCTGACGGTCCGTCCCGGCCGCTGACCTGCGACGCCGGCGCCGTACGGCATACCCTGCCGGGGTGAGTGAGAGAGCTGAGTTCACCTTCCCGGCCGCCACCGGCGTCGGTTCGATGCCCGGCGGGGACGCGCGCGAGGCCGCCAAGACGGTCACCGGCAGCCTGGAGGACTTCCCGTACCTGGCCGAACTGCCCGCGCGCGGCCCCGGCGCCGACATGATCGGCCGCACCGCCGGGATGCTCGTCGAGCTGTACGCGCGCGTGGAGCCCAGCGGCTGGCGCCTGTCGGACCACCCCGGGCGCGACACCCGGCGCGCGCATGCCTGGCTGCGCGAGGACCTCGACGCCCTGGAGGAGTTCACCCAGGGCTACGAGGGCGACGTCAAGGTGCAGGCGGTCGGCCCCTGGACGCTGGCCGCCGCCCTGGAACTGCGCAACGGCGAGGCCGTGCTCTCCGACCCCGGCGCCTGCCGCGACCTCACCGCCTCCCTCACCGAGGGACTGCGCCTCCACCTCGCCGACGTGCGCCGCCGCATCCCGGGCGCCCGCGTCGTCCTCCAGCTCGACGAGCCCTCCCTGACGGCCGTGCTGCGCGGGCAGATCCGTACCGCCAGCGGCTACCGCACCCACCGCGCCGCCGACCGGCAGGTCGTGGAGTCCGCCCTGCGCGACGTGCTCGGCGCGAACGCGGGCGCCCCCACCCTCGTCCACTCCTGCGCCCCCGACGTGCCCTTCGCGCTGCTGCGCCGCGCGGGCGTGGACGCCGTCTCCTTCGACTTCGCCCTTCTCACCGAGCGTGACGACGACGCGATCGGCGAGGCCGTCGAGGCGGGCACCCGGCTGTTCGCCGGTGTCGTGCCCGGCACGGACGCCGCGTTGTCAGACCCTGCCGGTAGCGTCATGGGTGTCAGGACGCTGTGGCGCAGGCTGGGGCTGCGTCCGGGGCTGCTCGCGGAGGCGGTCACGGTCACGCCCACGTGCGGTCTGGCGGGTGCTTCCCCCGCCTATGCCCGCACCGCGCTCGCCCACTGCGTCCGGGCGGCGAGATCCCTCGCGGACAACCCTGAGTAACGGGAGGACAACACGGTGGCCGGCGACAAGCAAGCGGTGACGACAACGGTGCCCGCCGAGGCGCGCGAGCGGCACGGGCGGCTCGCGGAGCAGGTCGAGGAGCACCGCTTCCGGTACTACGTGAAGGACGCTCCCGTCGTCAGCGACGCGGAGTTCGACAAGCTCCTGAAGACCCTGGAGGCCCTGGAGGAGGAGTACCCGGAGCTGCGCACCCCGGACTCGCCCACCCAGAAGGTCGCCGGGTCCTACGAGACCGAGTTCACCGCGGTCGCCCACCGCGAGCGGATGCTCTCCCTCGACAACGCCTTCGACGACGAGGAGCTGGCCACCTGGGCCGACCGCGTCCGGCGCGAACTGGGCGACCAGGACTACCACTTCCTGTGCGAGCTGAAGGTCGACGGACTCGCCGTCAACCTCACCTACGAGCACGGCCGCCTCACCCGCGCCGCCACCCGGGGCGACGGCCGCACCGGCGAGGACATCACGCCCAACGTCCGCACCATCGCCGACATCCCCGACCGCCTGCACGGCGACAAGGTGCCCGACCTCGTGGAGATCCGCGGCGAGGTCTACTTCCCGATGAACCGCTTCCTGGAACTCAACGAACGTCTGGTCGCCGCCGGGGACAAGCCCTTCGCCAACCCGCGCAACGCGGCGGCCGGTTCGCTGCGCCAGAAGGACCCGCGCGTCACCGCCACCCGCCCGCTGCACATGGTCGTCCACGGCATCGGCGCCCTGGAGGGGTTCAGCGGACTGACCCGGCTGTCCGAGGCGTACGACCTGCTCAAGACCTGGGGCCTGCCCACCTCCTCGCACAACCGCGTGGTCGACGACCTCGACGGCGTACGGGAGTTCATCGCGTACTACGGCGAGAACCGCCACTCGGTGGAGCACGAGATCGACGGCGTCGTCGTCAAGCTCGACGAGATCCGCCTCCAGGGCCGCCTCGGCTCCACCGCGCGCGCCCCACGCTGGGCCATCGCGTACAAGTACGCGCCGGAGGAGGTCAACACCAAGCTGGTCGACATCAAGGTCGGCGTGGGCCGCACCGGACGCGTCACCCCCTACGCCCAGGTCGAGCCGGTCAAGGTCGCGGGCAGCGAGGTCGAGTTCGCCACCCTGCACAACCAGGAGGTCGTCAAGGCCAAGGGCGTGCTCATCGGCGACACCGTGGTGCTGCGCAAGGCCGGTGACGTCATCCCCGAGATCCTCGGCCCGGTGGTCGACCTGCGCGACGGCAGCGAACGGGAGTTCGTGATGCCGGCGAACTGCCCCGAGTGCGGCACCCCGCTGCGCGCCATGAAGGAGGGCGACATCGACCTCCGCTGCCCCAACGCGCGCACCTGCCCGGCCCAGTTGAGAGAGCGCGTGGCCTATCTCGCGGGGCGCGAGTGCCTGGACATCGAGCACTTCGGGGGCGTCGCCGCCGCAGCCCTCACCCGGCCTCTCGAGCCCGCCGAGCCGCCGCTGGTGGACGAGGGCGACCTGTTCGACCTGACGGTGGAGAAGCTGCTCCCCATCAAGGCGTACGTCCTCGACCCCGACAGCGGGCTGCCCAAGCGCGACCCGAAGACCGGCGAGGAGAAGGTCGTCACCGTCTTCGCCAACCAGAAGGGCGAGCCGAAGAAGAACACCCTCTCGCTCCTGGAGCACATCGAGGCGGCCAAGCAGCGTCCGCTCGCCCGCTTCATCAACGGCCTGTCGATCCGTCACGTCGGCCCCGTCGCCGCACAGGCGCTCGCCCGCGAGTTCCGTTCCATCGACCGCATCGAGGCGGCCACGGAGGAGGAGCTGGCCGCCACCGACGGCGTCGGCCCCATCATCGCCGCCGCGCTCAAGGAGTGGTTCGCCGAGGACTGGCACCGCGAGATCGTGCGCAAGTGGAAGGCGGCCGGAGTCCCGCTCGAAGAGGAGGCCGGCGGAGAGGAGGAGGGCCCGCGCCCGCTCGAAGGACTCACCGTCGTCGTCACCGGCACCCTGGAGAACTTCACCCGCGACGGCGCCAAGGAGGCCCTCCAGACCCGGGGCGCGAAGGTGACCGGATCGGTGTCCAAGAAGACCTCGTTCGTGGTCGTCGGCGACAACCCCGGCTCCAAGTACGACAAGGCGATGCAGCTCAAGGTGCCCGTCCTGGACGAGGACGGCTTCACCGTCCTGCTGGACAGCGGCCCCGACGCGGCGGCCGAAGTCGCCCTGGCGACCGAGGAGTAGCGGTTGAAGGCCACCCGATCGACGCATATCAGATGCATACGGGTGGCCCGGCCGCATTCGGGCAACCGTCCACGACCGCTGCCCGAGGAAGCCCTTGGCGGCCTACTGTTGAGGTGTGCGCCCGCCGTGCCCAGCCGCGGCCGGGGCATCTCCGAGGCCGTCGGCCGGCCCGGGGGAGGGCTGTACACCGCCGGGCCGCCGATGGCCGACGGCCATCGAGCCGCGTGGCGTGGGCACCGCCGGCTGTGAGAGGGACGGGAATGGAACCGACCGAGAGCGTTGCCCCGGACTCACGGCGGCCGCGCCGCCGTCCGGGCGCGTGGCGGGGGAACCGGTGGACGGGACAGAGCGGCGACCGCACCGGTCCCCGCACCCCGGCACCCCTCGCCGTCCAGACCCGAACTCCCGCACTCCCGGCGCCCCTCGGCACACCGGCCCCCTCCTGGCTGAGGCGACTGCGGTCGCTGCCCGCACTCGTGGTCGCCGCCGCCGCGCTGACGCTCACCGGCGGTCTCGCCGCCGCCTTCGCCGAGGGCCACGCCCTCTTCCCGAGCGGCACGGCAGGCTGGGCGCTCGCCCTGCTCACCGGCGTCATCGTCGGACACCTCGTCATGCTGGGCCGCGCCCGCTGGTGGGGCGGCACCGGCTCCGGCGCCGCCCTCACCCTCGCCGTCCTGCTGCTCTACGGCTGGATACCCGCGGCCCTGGTCAGCCTCACCGTCGTCGTCCTGGTCGGCGTCGCCCGGCGACAGCGACCGCGCCAGGGCCTGCTGCACGGCGCGGTGGACATCCTCGGCATCGGGGCGGGCGCCCTGGTGCTCGGCGCGTTCGGCCGGGTGCCCACCGTCGAACGCCCCTGGGGGATGGGCGGCTGGGGCATCGGCACCGTCCCCGAGACCGTCCTCGCGGCCGCCGCCTATCTCGTCGTCGGTCGCGGTCTGCTCTGGTACCTGCGCGCCCCGCGCGGGCGTGGGCTCCCGACCATCGCCCGCAGCGCCCTGGTCAGACAGGGGCTGGTCGCGGTGGCCCTGCTCGGCATCGCCCCGCTGGTGTGCGTGGTCGCGGACGCCCAGCCGGTGCTGCTGCCGCTGTTCGCCGTCCCGCTGATCGCGCTGGACTCCGCGCTGTGGATGGCCCGTGCGCGCGCCGAGGAGCAGTTGCGCGACCCGCTGACCGGACTGCCCAACCGGCAGTGGCTGCTGGAGCGCATCTGGACCGCGCTGGACGACGCCGAACGCATCGGGGCGCGCTCCGCGCTCCTCCTGATCGACCTCGACCGGTTCCGGTCCGTCAACGACACCCTCGGTCATCTCGCCGGGGACCGGTTACTGCTGCAGATCGCCGAACGGCTGCGGCACGCCCTGCCGCGCGGGGCGGAGGCCGCGCGGCTCGGCGGGGACGAGTTCGCCGTCCTGCTGCCCGTGGCCGACTCCACCACCTCGGCCACCCGGATCGCCCGCGGCCTGGTCACCACGCTCAGCTCCCCGCTCGACCTCGACGGCCTCACTCTCGTCCTGGAGGCCAGCGCGGGTGTCGCCCTCTTCCCCGACCACGCCCTGGACGCCGAGGGGATGCTGCGCCGCGCCGACGTGGCGATGTACCAGGCGAAGCGGGACCGCTCCGGCGTCGAGGCGTACGAGTCCAAGCGGGACTCCAACACCCCCGACCGGCTCGCCCTCCTCGGCGATCTGCGCCGCGCCCTGGACGCCCACGAAGTGCAGTTGCACTACCAGCCCAAGGTCCGCTTCGACGGACAGGTCGCCGGTCTGGAGGCACTGGTGCGCTGGGTGCACCCGGAGCGCGGAAAGGTTCCGCCGGACGAGTTCATCGCCATCGCCGAGACCTCCGGGCTGATGCCGCTGCTCACCGAGTACGTCCTGGAGACCGCGCTCGGCCAGGTCGCCCGCTGGCGCGAGCAGGGGCTGCGAGTGCCGGTCGCCGTCAACGTCTCGCCGCGCGACGTCCACTCGCCCGGGTTCGCCGGGTCGGTCGCCGCCCGGCTCGCCCGGCACGGCGTCCCCGCGGGAGCGCTCCAACTGGAGATCACCGAGCACGTGCTGCTGGAGGACCCGACCCGGGCCGCCGACACGCTCGCCGCGCTCACGGGCCACGGGGTGAAGATGTCGCTCGACGACTTCGGCACCGGGTACTCGTCGCTCGTCCATCTGCGACGGCTGCCCGTCAGCGAACTCAAGATCGACCGGTCCTTCGTGGCGCGGCTCGCGGTGGACGCCGAGGACGCGGAGATCGTGCGGTGCACGGTGGACCTGGCGCACTCGCTCGGGCTCGTGGTCGTCGCCGAGGGCGTGGAGGACGACGAGACCTGGGAGCGGTTGCGGGATCTGGGGTGCGACGCGGTGCAGGGGTGGCTGGTCGCGGCCGCCATGCCTCCGGAGGAAACCACCGCCTGGCTGCGGGCTCGGGGGTCTCGGGGGTGGCGGTCGCCTGCGGCGCTTCCGGCCGGGGAGTAGGGGGCGTTCTCGCCGTTGGCGGGTGCCGGTCCGTCGGGGCTGGTCGCGCTCACGCGACGGCAGCCGCATGTCGGCGCAGCCCCGCGCCCCTTGGGGAGTTGCCCTGCTCCCTGTTCAGTTCTTCGTGAAGTGGTTGATCAACAGGTTCAGCCGCGTTGCCTGTGCCTCCTCGGGCAGGCGGCCGCTGCGCATCAGCGTGACCAGGCCGTGCAGGGCTGCCCAGTAGGTCTCCGTGAGGAGGCCCCGGTCCTCGTTCTTCCCCGCCGTCGGTTCCACCGCCTGGAACAGTTCACCGAACGCCTCCTGGAGCGGCGCCGGGGCTTCCGGAGTGGCGAACGGCAGGTCCACCGGGTGGGTGAAGATCGCGTCGTAGAGGGCGGGCCTGCGGTGGGCGAAGTCGGTGTACGCCTGGCCCACGGCCGCCAGCGCATCCTTCGGGCCCGCCGCCTTCGTGCGGGCGGCTCGCAGCTCCGCCGCCAGTTCCACACAGCCCTCGACCGCGACCGCGGCCATGATCGCGTCCTTGCCCTTGAAGTGGCTGTAGAGGACCGGCTGGCTGTACTCGATCTCGGCGGCCAGGCGGCGGGTGGTGACCGCGTCCCAGCCCTCGGCCTCGGCCAGTTCCCGTGCGGCGGTGACGATCAGCCGCTCGCGCTCCGCTCGTTCGCGCTCCCGGCGCGTCTGGATCGACATGGTTCGGATTCTAGCAGCGCTAGTATTTCTGCTCCCGCTCTGTTAGCTTCGCTATTACTGCTAGCGTTGCTAGAAATCAGGGGGAGAAGACATGCTCGTCACCGCGTACACCCTGGCCGTCGTGCTCGACCTGTTCTGCGTGTTCCTCGGCTACCGCTTCCTGTTCCAGCCCGCCTCCGCCGCCGCCGGCTACGGCGTCCCCGCCCGGCCCGAGGGCGACGCGGGGGCCTATCTCTCGGTCAAAGGGCTGAGGGACGGCACCTTCGGCCTGGTCGGTCTCGCGCTGCTCTTCTTCGCCGGGGCGAGTGCCGAGGCCTGGTTCATGCTCTGCGTCGCCCTCGTCCCGCTCGGCGACACGCTGATCGTCCTGCGCAACGGGGGTACGAGGGCCGTCGCCTTCGGGATCCACTTCGCCACCGCCGTGGTCGTCCTGATCAGTGCCGCCCTGCTCTTCGCCGTCTGATCGTCACCATCGTCACAGGGGGAACCCATGTCGCTGTTCGTGCCGAAGTTCGACGACACCGTGCTCGTCCGGGACGCCGACGCCGAAGTGGTGGGCGGTGATCCCGCAGGGATCAGGCTGCTGGCCGACAGCAGCGCCAGCGGGGGCGCGCTGTCCACCGTGCGCGTCACCCTCGCGGAAGGGGCCGACGGAGCCCGTCCGCACGTTCACCACCGCTCCGCCGAGATGTTCTATCTGCTGGACGGCGTCGCCGAGGTCCTCTCCGGGGACGAGGTCGTGACCGCCGAGCGTGGTGATCTGATCATCGTCCCGCCGGACCGCCCCCATGCCTTCGCCGCCGTCCCCGGCTCCGGGGCCGATCTCCTGATCGTCATCACCCCCGGAGTGGAGCGCTTCGAGTACTTCCGTCACCTCCAGCGCGTCCGCCTCGGCGAGCTGACCCCGGAGAGCCTGCTGGAGGTGCAGGAGCGGTACGACAACCACTTCCTGCGGAGCGAGGTGTGGGAGGACCGGCGCCGCTGAGCGGGGGGTGTGTGGAGCCGTGGGGCGCGGCCCAGGGAAACCGTTTCACGGGTACCCGGGCCCGCCCCATAGGATTGGGCCAAAGCACACACACTCACCCCAGAGGATCGCTGAATGCCTGGCATCACGCGCGAGGAGGTCGCCCACCTCGCCCGGCTGGCGCGTCTGGAGCTGAAGCCCGAAGAGCTCGACCACTTCGCGGGCCAGCTCGACGACATCATCGGCGCGGTCGCCCGCGTCAGCGAGGTCGCCGACCAAGACGTACCGCCGACCTCGCACCCGCTCCCGCTGACGAACGTCATGCGCGCGGACGAGGTCCGTCCCTCGCTCACCCCCGAGCAGGCGCTCTCCGGCGCCCCCGCCCAGGAGCAGCAGCGTTTCAAGGTGCCGCAGATCCTGGGGGAGGACTAAGAAGTCATGACCGACATCATCAAGCTCACGGCCGCCGAGATCGCCGAGAAGATCGCCTCCGGCGAGATCACGGCCGTCGAGGTCACCGAGGCCCACCTGGCCCGCATCGACGCCGTCGACGAGAAGGTGCACGCCTTCCTGCACGTCGACCGCGAGGGCGCGCTCGCCCAGGCCCGCGCCGTGGACGAGAAGCGCGCCCGCGGCGAGAAGCTCGGCCCGCTGGCCGGCGTCCCGCTCGCGCTCAAGGACATCTTCACCACCGAGGGCGTGCCGACCACCGTCGGCTCCAAGATCCTCGAGGGCTGGATCCCGCCGTACGACGCGACGCTGACCAAGCGTCTCAAGGACGCCGACGTCGTCATCCTCGGCAAGACCAACATGGACGAGTTCGCCATGGGGTCCTCCACCGAGAACAGCGCCTACGGCCCGACCGGCAACCCCTGGGACCTCACCAAGATCCCCGGCGGCTCCGGCGGCGGCTCCTCCGCCGCGCTCGCCTCCTTCGAGGCCCCGCTCGCCATCGGCACCGACACCGGCGGCTCCATCCGCCAGCCGGCCGCCGTCACCGGCACCGTCGGCGTCAAGCCGACGTACGGCTCGGTCTCCCGCTACGGCATGGTGGCCTTCTCCTCCTCCCTCGACCAGGGCGGCCCCTGTGCCCGTACGGTCCTGGACGCGGCCCTGCTGCACGAGGTCATCGCCGGTCACGACCCGCTGGACTCCACCTCCGTCGACGCGCCGGTCCCGCCGGTCGTCGAGGCCGCGCGCAACGGCTCGGTCGCAGGGATGCGGGTCGGCGTCGTCAAGCAGTTCCGCGGCGAGGGCTACCAGGCCGGTGTCCTCCAGCGCTTCGACGAGTCCGTCGAGCTGCTCAAGGAGCTGGGCGCCGAGATCGTCGAGCTGGACTGCCCGTCCTTCGACCTCGCGCTGTCGGCGTACTACCTGATCGCGCCGTCCGAGTGCTCCTCCAACCTCGCCCGCTTCGACGGCCTGCGCTACGGCCGCCGCGTCGGCGACGACGGCACCCACTCCGCCGAGGAGGTCACCTCCCTCACCCGTGAGGCGGGCTTCGGCGACGAGGTCAAGCGCCGCATCATGCTCGGCACGTACGCCCTCTCCAGCGGCTACTACGACGCCTACTACGGCTCCGCGCAGAAGGTCCGCACCCTCATCACGCGGGACTTCGAGAAGGCCTTCGAGCAGGTCGACGTGATCGTCTCCCCGACGACCCCGACCACCGCCTTCGCGATCGGCGAGCGCGCCGACGACCCGATGGCGATGTACCTCGCGGACCTGTGCACCATCCCGACGAACCTCGCGGGCAACGCGGCCATGTCGCTGCCCTGCGGTCTCGCCCCGGAGGACAACCTCCCGGTGGGCCTGCAGATCATCGCCCCGGCGATGAAGGACGACAGGCTGTACAAGGTCGGCGCCGCCGTCGAGGCCGCCTTCGTGGAAAGGTGGGGGCACCCGCTCATCGAGGAGGCACCGTCGCTGTGAGTGCACTGAACAAGGCCAAGGGCTTCAAGCAGTCGAGGTCCGGCACGTACCTGTCCATGGCGGGGACCGCGTTCAGCGCGGTCGGTGTCGCCAAGCAGATCAGGAAGGCCCGCGCCGAGCAGGACACGCTGCGCCTGATCGACGCCGCCGTGTCCGCCGTCGCCATCGTCACCGGACTCGCCATCCTCTACCGCGAGCTGAAGCGGCTGGGCGACGACGACGTCCTGCTGGGCTGAGAGGGAAGTTTTCACCGTGACCACCACGACCGACCTGGTGTCGTACGAGGACGCTCTGGCGTCGTACGACCCCGTCATGGGCCTTGAGGTCCATGTCGAACTCGGCACCAACACCAAGATGTTCTGCGGGTGTTCGACCGAGCTGGGGGCCGACCCCAACTCGCAGACGTGCCCCGTGTGCCTCGGCCTGCCCGGCGCGCTCCCGGTCGTCAACGCGACCGGCGTCGAGTCCGCCATCAAGATCGGCCTCGCGCTGAACTGCTCGATCGCCGAGTGGTGCCGCTTCGCCCGGAAGAACTACTTCTATCCGGACATGCCGAAGAACTTCCAGACCTCCCAGTACGACGAGCCGATCGCCTTCGACGGTTACCTCGACGTGCAGTTGGAGGACGGCGAGACCTTCCGCGTGGAGATCGAGCGCGCCCACATGGAGGAGGACACCGGCAAGTCGACGCACGTCGGCGGCGCCACCGGCCGTATCCACGGCGCGTCCCACTCCCTGCTCGACTACAACCGCGCGGGCATCCCGCTCATCGAGATCGTCACCAAGCCCATCGTGGGCGCGGGCGAGCGGGCCCCCGAGGTCGCGCGCGCCTACGTCCGCGAGCTGCGTGAGGTCATCCGTGCCCTCGGCGTGTCCGAGGCCCGCATGGAGATGGGCCAGATGCGCTGCGACGTCAACCTGTCGCTGATGCCCAAGGGCGCCGACAAGTTCGGCACGCGCTCCGAGACGAAGAACGTCAACTCGCTGCGCTCGGTCGAGCGTGCGGCCCGGTTCGAGATCATGCGCCACGCGGCCGTGCTCAACGCCGGTGGCACGATCGTCCAGGAGACCCGCCACTTCCACGAGGACACGGGGTCCACGACCTCGGGCCGCGTGAAGGAGGAGGCCGAGGACTACCGGTACTTCCCGGAGCCCGACCTCGTCCCGGTGGCGCCCTCGCGCGAGTGGGTCGAGGAGATCCGCGCCGCGCTGCCCGAGCTGCCGCTGGCGCGCCGCACCCGCCTGCTTGCGGAGTGGGGCATCTCGGCCACCGACATGCAGTCGATCACCAACGCCGGTGCGCTGGACCTGATCGTCGCCACCATCGACGCCGGTGCCGACGCGGCCTCCGCGCGCAAGTGGTGGATGGGCGAGCTGGCGCGCAGCGCCAACGAGTCGGGCACGTCCCTGGACGAGCTGGCGATCACCCCGGAGCAGGTCGCGCGGGTGACCGCGCTGGTCAACGCCGGTGATCTGAACGACAAGCTGGCCCGCCAGGTCATCGAGGGCGTCCTCGCGGGCGAGGGCACCCCGGACGAGGTCGTCGACAAGCGCGGTCTGAAGGTCGTCTCCGACGACTCCGCGCTCGGTACGGCCGTGGACGAGGCCATCGCCGGGAACCCGGGCATCGCGGACAAGATCCGCGGTGGCAAGGTGGCGGCGGCCGGCGCGCTGGTCGGCGCGGTCATGAAGGCCACCCGTGGCCAGGCCGACGCGGCCCGCGTCAAGGAGCTGATCCTGGAGAGGCTGGGCGTGAGCGAGGGCTGAGCCCCGCACACAACCGGTCGTGGCCCCGCAGGACTTCGTGTCCCGCGGGGCCACGCTCTTGTGTACCCGGGGGGCGCTTCCACATGCGCCGCCCCATGATCCGGCGAAGCCCGGCAGCTCGTCCTCGTCGGCGCTGAGCAGATCCACGCCGTCGCGCGAGGCACCGGTGCGGGTCCAGTTCCGGCGCCACGAAGCGGGGGAGGGGAAGCCCCAGTACCCGGACTCCCCGTGGGCGGCGGCGAGTGACGGGGCGGCTCGGTGTCCTTCAGCTCCGCGCAGGGACGGGACGACGACGCCGATCCGGCGGCCCGGTCTCGACAAGGGCAGCTCGTGCGCCTCGGCGTGCACGGGCGGAACCCGGCTGGGGACGCCCGCCTCCGCGACGGGCGAGTTCGTCGGAGCTCTGTGGATTTCCGGTCACGAACGACCAGCGACAGCACCCTTACGGGCAGCCCCGCACCCGGATTGATCCGGGCGAGGCGCTACGCTCGCGCGGCATGAGTGGACGTACCGATTCCGGCACCGCACCCGTCACCGCCGAACGGGACGACCTCGCGCAGGGCACGGGGGACGGAGACGAGGAGACGGCGGGTGCGGACGCCGCGGGCTTCGAGGGGGACGGCGCGGGTGACGCGGCCGGTGCGGACGACGCCGACGACGCCGACCGGGATGGCGACGGCCCGGACGACGAGTACGACGACGCCCGGCGCGCCCGCTGGGCCTCCGTCCTCACCGGTGCCGTGCTCTGCGCCGCCGGTGTCGGGGCCGCGCTGTTCCGGCTGAGCGGGGGCGAGCCCGCGCTGGTGCCCGCCGCCTACGGCCTCGGTGCCGCCGTGTGCGCCCTCGCGGGCTTCCTCGGCTCCCGGGGCCGTACCCGCCGCGCGCTGTGGCTCCTGGTGGCCGGGACGATGATCATGGCGCTCGGCGACCAGTTCGACTGAGGCGTCCGGTTCGGCAGGGGACGGGCCGGTTCGGCGGGGGTGTGAACGGGCGGTGTGAAAAGCTCGTCGCGGCCCGGGCCGGAGGAACGCCGGGGACTGCGGAAGGAAGCGGAGCAGATGTACGCGACATCCCTCGGTGACGACGGCGCCGAACTGAGGCCCATGGAGGTCTGGCACGCGGAGGCCATGTTCGCCGCCATCGACGGCGCGCGGGACTTCATCGGTCGGTACGTCGGCCTGCCGGACGCGGTTCCCGACCTGGACGGCGCCCGCGCCTATCTGAAGCGGTACGCCGACAAGCGCGCCACCGACAGCGGCAGCCTGCACGGCATATGGCTGGACGGCAAGCTGGTCGGCGGCCTGCTCTTCCGCATCTGGGACACGGAGACGGGCACCTGCGAGGCCGGTTGCTGGCTGGTGCCGCAGGCGGCCGGGCGCGGGCTCGTCACGCGCGGGATGCGGGTGCTCCTCGACTGGGCGTTCGACGAGCGCGGGATGCACCGCGTCGAGTGGCAGGTCGCACCCGCGAACCAGCCGAGCGTCAACGTGGCCCGGCGCCTGGGCATGACCCGCGAGGGCGTGCTGCGCGAGAACTTCCCCCATCGGGGTGTCCGGCAGGACACCGAGATCTGGGCGGTGCTCGCCCCGGAGTGGCGTGCGGCACGCGCGAGCGCGGCGCACAGCGATCGTTAAGACGACTCTCAGACTCCGTCCGTACGGTGCCGGGCATGGCTACGAAGACAGACGTCACCAAGACCGACGACGAGCGGGCACCGCAGGAGGTACCGGTGGCCGAGGCCCCCGAGAAGGAGGCCCCCGAGGCCGGCACCGGGCGGACCGAGCCGTCGGCCGAGGAGCACGAGGAGCGCGAGGAGACCTTCGCCGAGGACGACGACTCCGCGCCCCGTGAGAAGTCCGGCGTCGGGCAGGGCGCCGCCGCCGTGGTCTCCGCCGCCCTCGGCCTGGTCTCGCTCAACGGCGGCTGGATCGGCACGCTGGCCTCGGCCCGCGCGCAGCTCATCGGCCAGCTCAAGACCTCGTCCACCGCGGGCGTCTCCCAGCAGATCAAGGCGGTCTACGGCGACGCCTGGCACGCCACCGCGCTGTGGGCCGGTCTGTTCGCGATCGCCGCGCTGGTCACCGGCGTGGTCGTCCTGGTCCGGCCCGCCTTCGGAGCGCCCGGCCGGCCGCAGGCCCCCTGGATCAAGTCGGTGGCCTGGGCGGGTGTCTCGCTCGGCGTCATCGGCCTGCTGCTCGCGGTGCTGAAGTACTCCGACGCCCTGCTCGGCCTGCCCTCGGCGAGCTGACCCGGCTCATCCTCAGGGGGCCTCAGAGAGTCCCCGGAGTGTCCTCAGGGCCTCCGGCGAGTCTCTGAGGCCCCCTTATGCGTGCCCGGGGCGGGGTCGGCCCCGCCAAGATGCGGAAGTCGCCCGATGCCGGGCCGCCCCCTGGGAGCGGAGGGTGGAGTCCTCGCGAGAAGCGAGCGACCCGAACCGCAATCCCAGGAGGACATGCCATGTTCGCTTACGACGACTACCACCGGCTGCGCTCGGCCGAGCTGCGCCGCACGGCCGAACGGGACCGGCTGGTCCGCGAGGCGGTGCGCACGGCCCGTGAGACGCGGCGAGCCGGGGGGCGCGGCGCGGGCGCCCGCCAGGACGGTACGGAGGCCGAGTCGCATACCGGCGGTCCCGGGCGCTCGGGTGGTCCGGGGTGCTCGGGAGGTCCGGAGCGGCGCCGGTTCACGCGCGCGGCGTGAGGAACGCGTCGGTGAGCTCCGTCTCGGCGTCGAAGACGGGTGGTGGTACGACGATCACACCAGCCCTGTGGAAAACTCCCGCCGTCACCTCCCCGCCCCGTGCGATGCTCGGGCACGTGGAAACCAGGTCCGTCAGTCCCGTGTTCGTCGGCCGCGCCGACGAGTTGGACACCTTGAGAGACGCGCTCGCCCGCGCCGCCCAGGGAGAGCCGCAGGCGCTGCTGCTCGGCGGTGAGGCGGGGGTCGGCAAGACCCGTCTCACCGAGGAGTTCGGCGCCCTCGCGGCCGCCCGGGGGGCGGTCGTCGCGCGGGGCGGCTGCGTGGAGATCGGCGCGGACGGGCTGCCGTTCGCCCCCTTCTCCGGCGCGCTGCGCACCCTGCGCGCGGCGCTGCCCGACCCCTTCGCCGACGCGGCGAACGGGCAGGAGGCGGAACTGGCCCGACTGCTGCCGGAGTTGGGCGAGAGCGCGGCGGCACACCGGCCCGACGAACGGGGCACGGCCCGGCTGTTCGAGCTGACCGCCCGGCTCCTGGAGCGGGTCTCCGCCGAGCGCACCGTGGTGCTGGTCCTGGAGGACCTGCACTGGGCCGACACCGCCACCCGCCATCTCCTCGCCTACCTCTTCCGCACCCTGCGCACCGGCCGTGTCCTGCTCCTGGCCACCTACCGCTCCGACGACATCCACCGCCGCCACCCCATGCGCCCCCTGCTGGCCGAGCTGGACCGGCTGCGCACCGTCCGCCGCCTCGAACTCGCCCGCCTCACCCGCGAGGAGGTCGGCCGCCAGATCGCCGGCATCCTCGCCGCCGAACCCGACCCACGCCAGGTCGACGCCATCTTCGAACGCTCCGACGGCAACGCCTTCTTCGTGGAGGAGCTGGCCGTCGCGGGCTGCGAGGGCTGCGGCACCGGACTCACCGACTCCCTGCGCGATCTCCTCCTGGTCCGCGTCGAGGCGCTGCCCGAGAGCGCGCAGCGGGTCGTCCGGATCGTCGCCGAGGGCGGCTCCACGGTGGAGCACCGGCTCATCGCCGCCGTCGCCCGGCTCGCCGAGGACGATCTCATCGAGGCTCTGCGCGCCGCTGTCGGCGCCCACATCCTCATCCCCGACCCGGACGGCGACGGCTACCGCTTCCGCCACTCCCTGGTCCGCGAGGCCGTCGCCGACGACCTGCTGCCCGGCGAACGCTCCCGGCTCAACCGCCGCTACGCGGAAGCCCTGGAGGCCGATCCCGGACTCGTCCCGGCCGACGCCCGCCTGCTGCGCCTGGCGGGGTACTGGTACCACGCCCACGACCCGGCCAAGGCGCTGCCCGCCGTCCTCGACGCCGCCGTCGTCGCCCGCCGCAGGCACGCCTACACCGAGCAACTGCGCCTCCTGGAACGGGCGACGGCCCTGTGGGACACCGCCCCCGACGAGATCCGCGCCGCCCTGCGCCCCCTCGACTGCGTGGACGTCTACCCGGCCCCCGCGCTCCCGCCCGGGGAACCCGGCCGTCCGGCCGCCCCGCTGCGCTACGTCGACCTGCTCGCGGAGGCCGTGGTGGCGGGGAACTTCGGCGGTGAGCGCGAACGCGCGCTGAAGATCTGCAAACGCGCCCTGCGGCTCCTGGAGGACGAACCCGATCCCCTGCGCGCCGCCTGGTTCTGGGTGCAGCGCTCGCGACTGGTCCAGGCGCTGGCCCGGGGCGACGGCCGGCGCGAACTGGCCACCGCCCAGGACCTGGTGCGCGGTCTGCCGCCCTCCGAGATGCACGCCGAGGTGCTGACTCTCGTCGCCGGCTGGTCCATGCTGCACGACCCGGGCCCGGACGCCTTCGCCGCCGCCAAGCGGGCCGTGGAGTACGCCCGCATGGTCGGCGCCCGCGAGATCGAGCTGCACGCCCGGCTCACCCTGGGCAGCCTCATGATCGACGCGGGCGGCATCGAAGCCGGGCTCGCCGAGCTGCGCCAGGTCAGCGCGGACGCGCTCGCGGAGGGCGTGACCGAGGTGGCCCGCCGCGCCTACATCAACCTGCCCGCCGTCCTGCTGAACCTCGGGCGCCAGCGGGAGGCAGAACCCCTGCTGCGCGAGGGACTCGAGTTCGCCCGCCGCTCCGGACCGCGCGATCCGCAGGCGTGGATGTGGGGCAACCTCGCCGACACGCTGTACGCCCTCGGCCACTGGACCGAGGCGGCCGAAGCGGCAGGGCGTGCCCTGCGCACCGGCACCAGTGCCCGGCCCCAGGGCGGCGGCGCGCTGAGCCTCGCCCGGTTCGCGCTGTCCCGGGGCGACAGCGCGGCGGCGTCCCGGCACCTGGCCGTCGCCCGCGAGCGCTACGGCACGCAGGACCCGATGCCCCAGCAATGGCTGCCCGTCGCCCGGGTCGCCCTCGGGGTCGCCGCCGCGGAGGGCCGGTTCGAGGACGCCCGCGCCGAACTGCGTACGGCACTGGAGCGCGGGGTGCCCACCGGCGCCCACCGGGACGCCTGGCCGCTGCTGCGGGCCGCCGCCACGACCGAGGCCGACCTGCGCACCCTGCCCGCAGCCGAGCCCGGCCGCGCCGCGCACCTGGCCCTGCTCCGTGAGACCGTGCGCACCATGCCGACCGGCATCCCGCTCTGGCGGGCGTACGAGGAGTGGACCCGCGCCGAGCTGCTGCGCGCCGAGGACCGGGCGACGGCCGCCGTCTGGTCGCCGGTGGCCGGCGCCTTCGAGTGCCTGGACCGGCCCTACGACCTCGCCCGGGTCCGGTACCGGCTGGCCGAGGCGCTGCTCGCGGAGGGCGGCGAGGACGAGCGGGACCGGGCGGTGGAGCTGCTGCGGCTGTGCGCGGCGGTCGCCGGCCATCTGGGTGCCCGTCCGCTGGCCGAAGCGGTCGCCCGGCTCGTCCGCCGCGCCCGGCTCACCCTGGCCCGCGTTCCGAAGCAGGCCCTCGCCGTCGCGGACCCGGCCGCCGCCCTCGGCCTCACCGAACGGGAGCGGGACGTGCTCCGCCTGGTCTCGGCCGGGCGCACCAACCGGCAGATAGCCGAGGAGCTGTTCATCTCCCCGAAGACGGCGAGCGTGCACGTCTCCAACATCCTCGCGAAGCTGGGGGTGTCGAGCCGGGGCGAGGCGGCGGCGCTGGCCCACCGGCTGGAGCTGTTCCCGCCGGGCGAGGAGCGGCTGGTGGCGGGGTGAGGGGCGGCTCACGGACAGATCCGCTGTCGCCCTGCCGAGTGGCCGTCAGCTCACACGCAGCTCCAGGAGCCGGTCGTCGCCCTTCTTCGGGTCCCCGCGTCCGTCGGTGTTGCTGGTGAGCAGCCAGAGGCGGTCGCCGCCGGCCGGGACCACCGTGCGCAGGCGGCCGTACGTGCCGTCGAGGAACGCCTGGGGCGGCGCCGAGGCGGCGGTGCCGCGCAGCGGGACACGCCACAGGCGCTCGCCCCTGAGCCCGGCCATCCAGATCACGCCGTTCACATAGGCGATGCCGCTGGGGGACGCCTGGTCGGTGTGCCACTGGGCGAGCGGGCTGGTGAACCGCTTGTCGTCGGACCTGCCCTCGGCGTCGGGCCAGCCGTAGTTCCCGCCCGGGGCGATCGCGTTCAGCTCGTCCCAGGTGTCCTGGCCGAACTCCGAGGCGAAGAGCCGCTGCCGGGAGTCCCACGCGAGACCCTGCACATTGCGGTGGCCGTAGGAGTACACGGGCGAGTGCGGGAAGGGGTTGCCGGGTGCCGGATCGCCCTCCGGGGAGAGACGGAGGATCTTGCCGCCGAGTGAGGCGCGGTCCTGGGCGAGGCCGCCGCTGCCGCTCTCGCCGGTGCCCGCGTACAGCATCCCGTCCGGTCCGAAGGCGATGCGGCCGCCGTTGTGGATGCGGCCCTTGGGGATGCCCTTGAACACCGTGTCCGGGGCGCCCAGTTGCTCGCCGGACGGCTTGTTCTCGTCGTAGCGCACGCGGACGATGCGGTTGTCGGAGGCCGAGGTGAAGTAGGCGTACACCATGTGGTCCGAGGCGAAGTCCGGGGACAGGGCGATGCCCAGCAGACCGCCCTCCCCGTCGGGGGAGACCCCGGAGATCCGGCCCAGTTCGGTCTTCATGCCGGTCTTCGGGTCGATCCGGGTGAGCGTGGCGTCGTCCCGGGAGGACACCAGCAGATCTCCGCCGGGCAGCGGCGCGAGTCCCCACGGGGTGTGCAGCCCGTCGGCCACCGTCCGCAGCACCTTCACCGATCCCTTGGCGGCGGGAGCTGCCGGGGACGCGGTGTCCGTGGCCACCCCGCCGGGCGTGGTGCTCCGCCCGCCGTCGACCGCCCCGCCACCGTCGCCGGAACAGCCCGCCACAAGCAACAGTGTCGTCGTCGCCAGCACCGCCGGCAGGATTCGGCTTCGCACGATCAAGGTCCTCTCGGAGCGCCGGCCGTGGAACAGCTACCCGTCCGAGACGGAAACGTACCGGGTAGCCCCACCCGTTCCCGAAGCCCACCGTCCGGAGTACGGGATTCCCTCCTGGACCTGCCCCAGGCCCCCGCGGGTCAGTCCCACACCCCCCGCACGCCGGGCGCACCCGAAAGCTCCGCCACATCCTCCGCCGTCAGCCGCAGCTCCGCCGCCCCCGCGTTCTCCTCCGCCCAGTGGGCGTGTTTCGTGCCGGGCAGGGCGATCACATGGCGCCCCCGCGACAGGACCCAGGCCAGGGCCACCTGGGCCGGGGTGACGTCGGGGCCGTGGCGGCGGGCCACCCGGCGCAGGTCGGCCACGACGGGCTGGTGGGCGGCCATCATGTCGGCGGTGAAGCGGGGATGGCGGGCGCGGGCGTCGTCCGGTTCGAAGCCCTGGCCCGGGGTCAGGGTGCCGGTCAGGAAGCCGCTGCCCAGCGGCATCGCGGCGAGGAAGGCCACGCCCCGTGCCTCGCACCACGGCAGCAGGGAACGCAGCGCCTGCGGCGACCACACCGACAGCTCCGCCTGCACCGAGGCCACCGGGAACACCTGCTGCACGCGCCGGAGTTGGTCCAGCGTGGAGTCGTAGCGCCCGGCCCCGGAGCGTCGGGTGGCGCGCGGGCCCACCGCGCAGAGACCGAGCGCCCGCACCTTGCCGGCCCGTACCAGCTCGGACATCGCGCCCCAGGTCTCCTCGACGGGGACCTCGGGATCGGCGCGGTGCAACTGGTAGAGGTCGATCACGTCGGTCTGAAGGCGCCGCAGCGAGGCGTCACAGGCGCGTTTCACGTAGCCGGGGCGGCCGTTGGCCACGATGTGCCGGTCGCCGCCCACCAGCAGCCCCGCCTTGGTCGCCACGAAGGCGTCCGCGCGCCGCTCCTTCAGCACCCGCCCGAGCAGCAGCTCGTTGGTGAACGGGCCGTACATGTCCGCGGTGTCCAGGAAGTCCACGCCCAGGTCCAGCGCCCGGTGCACGGTGCGGAGCGACTCCTCGCCCCGCCGCCGCGAAGCGGTGTAGGCCCAGCTCATCGGCATGCATCCGAGCCCGACGGCCCCCGCGGCGAGGATCCCCGCGCCGATCGTCCTGCGCTCCACCTGCCCGCGAACCTCCCTTGCCCTCGCGCCCCAACCTAACCTCTGCCGCCCGCCCCGCAGGAATCGCCCTCCCGCCCACGACCACCCGAAACGCCCCGCGTCACGGCGAGGTGAATTAGCCTCCCGCACATGACCGACGACGTCTGGCTGCCCATTCCGCCCGAGAAGATCCGGGGACTCCCCGAGGGGTTCCGTTATCTCTTCTGGGACGGGGGCGAGAACGGCGAGCAGGAGTTCCCCGGCGATCCGGCCGACTGCGCGGTGTACGTCGTGCCGTATCTGCGCAGCGCGGCCGTCAAGCACCGCCCGCTGAAGGAGATGACCCGGCTGCGCCTGATCCAGACCCTCACCGCCGGGGTGGACGACATGATCCCGGCGCTCTCGGAGACCGGCCCCGGTGTTCACCTCTGCAACGCGCGCGGGGTGCACGAGACCAGCACCGCCGAGCTGACGCTCACCCTCACGCTGGCCGCGCTGCGCGGTGTCCCCGGCTTCGTCCGGGCCCAGGACGAGGAGCGCTGGCGGCCCGAGCCGAGGCCGTCGCTGGCCGACCGGACCGTGCTCGTCGTCGGGTACGGCGCCATCGGGGAAGCGATCGAGGACCGGCTCGTACCGTTCGAACCGGCGCGCGTGCTGCGCGTCGCGCGCTCCCAGCGCACCACCGAGCGCGGCCTCGTGCACCCGCTCACCGAACTGCCCGCGCTGCTCCCCGAGGCCGACGTGGTGATCCTCTCCACGCCGCTGACCGAGGAGACCCGGCACCTGGCCGACGCCGACTTCCTCGCCCGGATGAAGGACGGCGCCCTGCTGGTCAACGTCGCGCGCGGGCCCGTCGTCGACACCGACGCCCTGCTCACCGAGCTGGAGCGCGGACGGCTCACCGCCGCGCTCGACGTGACCGATCCCGAACCGCTGCCGCCGGGGCACCCGTTGTGGCGGGCACCTGGTGTGCTGATCAGTCCGCACGTGGGCGGAATGAGCTCCGCGTTCCCGCCGCGTGCCGAGCGACTGCTCGTGGACCAATTGAGCCGGTTCGTGAACCACGAGCCGCTGCGCAACGTGATCCTCACCACCGGCCCCGGTACCACCGGCGGTTGACCGGTCCGGGCACCCTCCGCGACCCTTCGGGCGCGGTCCGTGCCCGCATCGCCGCTGGTCGTCACGGAGAGTAGAGAAGCTATGTCCCTGAGTGACGATACTGGTGTATCGTCCCGACAGGGGCAGCGCCGCCGACCGTTCGGCGCCGGGGATGGACACTTCGGAATGGTGAGGGGGGCGACGGGCGATGCACGGCCTATGGACGAACGATCCGACGCGGCGAAGCCGCCGACGGCGACCCTGGCGCACGACCGCGCGCGGTCGCGGCCATCACACGAGCCATCACAGGCACCACGGCTCGCACCACGGCGCGAGGCCCGGCCCGCACCACAGGCCGGGCGCCCGCCGGAGGACCGTCCACCGTCCCCCCGCCGACCGGGGACCGGCAGCACGGAGCGGGAGGCCCCGGTGAACGCGCTTCCCTCGCTCACACCGACCGCGCTCGACGGGGCGCTGCGCGCGCCGGAGCCGCCCCAGGCCCCGAAGCCGGGCCCGCGGCCCGCCGCCGAGAGCTCCCGTCTGGCCCAGCAGCTCGTCCTCGCCCTGATCTGCGGCGCGTACGGCATCGGAGCCGCGCTGGACTGGGGCAGCAAGCAAGTCGCGCTGTTCATGGGCGACTTCGGCCTCGCCGCCGCCGCGGGCACCGCCGCGGTCTCCTGCTTCCTCTACGCCCGCAGCCCCGGGGTGCGCTTCCGCCCCGCCTGGCTGCTCTTCGCGCTCTCCTCCGCGATGGCCGCCCTCGGCAACGCGGTCTGGGGATGGTACGAGGTCGTTCTCGGCCGCGACGTGCCCAGTCCCAGCTACGCGGACCTGTTCTTCCTCTGCTTCGCGCCGCCCGCCATCGTGGGCCTGCTCGTCCTCGCCAAGCGCCCGCTCAACCGGGCGGGGTGGATCTGCCTCACCCTGGACGCCTGGCTGATCGGCGGCTCGCTGCTCACCCTGTCGTGGAGCCTCGCCCTCGCCCAGGCCGCCCGCTTCGACGGCCCGAGCGTCGCGCACACCGCGCTCTCGCTGGCGTACCCGCTGCTCGACATCGCGCTGGTCAGCATGGTGCTCGCGCTGCACTTCCGGCGCAGCCCCGGCAACCGCACGGCGGTGAACACGGCGATCGGCGCCCTCGCCCTCACGGTGATGTGCGACGCGCTGTTCACCTCGCCGCTGCTGCACAGCCACTACCGCTCGGGGCAGCTGCTCGACGCGGGCTGGTTCGCCGGCTCGCTGCTGCTCGCGTACGCCCCCTGGGCCGCCCCGAAGCAGCACGCGCACGACGTGCCGCCCCGCGCGGCCCGCGAGCGCGTGCCCGGGCCGCGCACCGGAGGCTCCGGCTGCCCGCCCGCACCGGACACCGAACAGGTCAGGTCTCCGGCGGGCCGCCCGATCGCCGGCTCCCTCGCCGCGCTGACGCCGTACCTCGCCGCCGCCGTGTGCACGCTCGGCATCCTGTACAACGTGCTCAACGGCCGCAGGCCCGACCACGTCGTGCTGATCACGGCCGGTGCCGTGGTCCTCGCCCTCGTCGTCCGCCAGGGCATCATGCTGCTCGACAACATCACCCTGGCCCAGGAACTGGCCCACAAGGAGAACCACTTCCGCTCCCTGGTGCAGGGCTCCAGCGACGTCATCATGATCGCCGCGCCGAGCGGCATCCTGCGGTACGTCTCCCCGGCCGCCGCCGGGGTCTACGGCCGCCCCGCCGAGGAACTCGTCGGCACCGAACTGGCCAAGCTCATCCACCCCGAGGACCTGGGCTGCGTCCTGCACGAGGTGCGCCGCTTCCTCGCCGCCAGCCCCGCGGACGAACCCACCACCCGCATCGAGTGCCGCTTCCGCTCCGGCGCCGGAGGATGGCTCAACGTGGAGTCGACGGTCAACCGGCACCACGGCGGCCTGATCTTCAACAGCCGCGACGTGACCGAACGCGTCCGGCTCCAGGCCCAGTTGCAGCACAACGCCGAGCACGATCCGCTCACCGACCTGCCCAACCGGGCCCTGTTCACCAGGCGCGTCCAGCAGGCCCTGTCCGGGCGCCGGGCCAGCGACCGGGGCGCCGCCCTGCGCGGCACCGCCGTGCTCTTCATCGACCTGGACGGCTTCAAGGCCGTCAACGACACCATCGGGCACCAGGCCGGGGACCAGCTCCTCGTCCAGGCCGCCCGCAGGCTGCACGAGGCGGTGCGCCAGTCGGACACCGCCTCCCGGCTCGGCGGCGACGAGTTCGCCGCCCTGATCACCGGCGACGGCACCCGCGACCGCGCCGCCCGGGAGCGGAACATCCTGGAGCTCGCCGACCGCCTCAGGACGACCCTCTCCCAGCCCTATCCCATCGACGGCAACGATGTCCGGGTCAACGCCTCCATCGGCGTCGCCTTCGCCGAGCCCGGCCTCGGCGCGGGCGAGCTGCTGCGCAACGCGGACCTCGCGATGTACCGCGCCAAGGCGGGCGGCAAGGGCCGCGTCGAGCTGTACCGGCCGCAGATGCAGCAGGACGTGGTCCGCAAGGCCGAGCTGGCCGGACGGCTGCGGGCCGCGCTGCACGACGGCGAGTTCGCGCTGCTGCACCAGCCGGTGGTGTGCCTGGAGAACGGCCGGATCGCCTCGGTCTCCACGCACGCGCGCTGGCGCTCCTCGCAGGGCGTGCTGTTCACCCCGGCCGAGTTCCTGCGGGTCGCGGACGACGGCGACAAGACGGCCGAGCTGGAGCGCTGGATACTCCGCGAGGCCGTGGAGCAGGCCGCCGAACGGGCCGCCGGGGGACTGGTCGTCCCGGTCGCGGTCCGGATGAGCGCCCGGCGGCTCCTGGACCGCTCGCTGCCGCCGCTCGGCACCATCGAGGCGCTGCTGACCCGGCACGGGCTCCCGCCCGGGGCGCTCGTGATCGAACTGTCCGACACCGATCCGCGGCTCTCCCTGGACGAGCTGGAGCGGCGGCTGACCGCCCTCAGCCGGCTCGGGGTGCGGATCGCGCTGGACGGCTTCGGCGGCGGCTGCGCGGCCTTCACCGCGCTGCGCAGGCTCCCGGTGGACATCCTCAAGCTCGACCGCGGGCTGGTCGAGGGCGTCGTGGAGTCCGCTCGGCTGCACAAGATCACCAGCGGGCTGCTGCGGATCGCGGGCGACCTCGGGCTCCAGTCCGTGGCCGAGGGCGTCGACCTGCCCGAACAGGTCGTCGCCCTGCGCGCGATGGGCTGCACGCACGGGCAGGGCATGGCGTTCGCGGGGCCGGTGGACGAGTACCGGCTGCGCCGCGCGCTGGCCGCCGGGCGCTACCCGGTGCCGCACGCCCCGGGCGAGCCGGTGCTGGCGGGCAAGGGCGTGGGCGCTAGTGCGAGCACGGCTGCCGGGGTGTACTCCGGAGGCATGTCCACGGTGATCGGCGGTACCACCACCCTCCGCCCACATAATGAGACGGCCGTCCCACCCACTTGACAGGCGGTGCGCGCCGGAGGGAGGGTCAATGCCATGCGCACCCGAATTCTCGTACTTGGACAGCGCGTCGGCTGAGCTGGGACGACCGGAGGACGATCCGGAAACCCCAGCGCCCCTCACCGACGCGCTCCCCTCGCTTGCCATCCCGGCACGAGGGGTTTTTTGTTGCACGAGTGCCCCTCGTGCGGCGCTCCAGCTCCGCTCAAACCTCGCAAAAACCCTCAGCATCGAGAAGAGAATGCCGATGACCGAGCAGGCCACCGGGGCCCACCATCCGCAGCCGCGGCCCCGATCCGGAGGGCAGCCCGTCGCCCCTGTCGAGCACGTCACGGGCGCCCAGTCGCTCGTGCGCTCGCTCGAGGAGGTCGGGGTCGACACCGTGTTCGGCATTCCCGGGGGCACTATCCTCCCCGCGTACGACCCGCTGATGGACTCCAAGCGGGTGCGCCATGTGCTGGTCCGCCACGAGCAGGGTGCGGGGCACGCGGCCACCGGCTACGCGCAGGCCACCGGCAAGGTCGGCGTCTGCATGGCTACTTCGGGGCCCGGCGCCACCAACCTGGTCACCCCGATCGCTGACGCGAACATGGACTCGGTGCCGCTGGTGGCGATCACCGGCCAGGTCGTCTCCAAGGCGATCGGCACGGACGCCTTCCAGGAGGCGGACATCGTCGGCATCACCATGCCGATCACCAAGCACAGCTTCCTGGTCACCAAGGCCGAGGACATCCCCCGGGTCATCGCGGAGGCGTTCCACATCGCCTCGACCGGCCGCCCGGGCCCGGTGCTCGTGGACATCCCGAAGGACGTGCTGCAGACGCGGACGACCTTCTCCTGGCCGCCGGTCACGGACCTGCCCGGCTACCGTCCGGTGACCAAGCCGCACGCCAAGCAGATCCGCGAGGCCGCCAAGCTGATCACCACCGCCAAGCGGCCCGTCCTCTACGTCGGCGGCGGCGTCCTCAAGGCGCGGGCCACCGCGGAGCTGAAGGTCCTCGCCGAGCTGACCGGCGCGCCCGTCACCACCACCCTGATGGCGCTCGGCGCGTTCCCCGACAGCCACCCGCTGCACGTGGGTATGCCGGGTATGCACGGTTCGGTCACCGCCGTCACCGCGCTGCAGAAGGCCGACCTGATCGTCGCCCTCGGCGCCCGCTTCGACGACCGCGTCACCGGCAAGCTCGACGGCTTCGCGCCGTACGCCAAGATCGTGCACGCCGACATCGACCCGGCCGAGATCGGCAAGAACCGCGAGGCCGACGTGCCGATCGTGGGCGACGCCCGCGAGGTCCTGGCCGACCTGGTGCAGGCCGTGCAGAAGGAGCACAGCGAGGGCAACCAGGGCGACTACACCGCCTGGTGGCGCGATCTGACCCGCTGGCGCGAGACCTACCCGCTGGGCTACGAGCGCCCCGAGGACGGCTCGCTCTCCCCGCAGGCCGTCATCGAGCGCATCGGTCAACTGGCTCCCGAAGACACGATCTTCGCGGCGGGTGTCGGCCAGCACCAGATGTGGGCCGCCCACTTCATCCAGTACGACAAGCCCGCGACCTGGCTCAACTCCGGCGGCGCCGGGACGATGGGCTACGCGGTCCCCGCCGCCATGGGCGCCAAGGCCGGACAGCCCGGCCGCACGGTCTGGGCCATCGACGGCGACGGCTGCTTCCAGATGACCAACCAGGAACTGACCACCTGCGCGCTGAACAACATCCCGATCAAGGTCGCCATCATCAACAACGGCGCCCTCGGCATGGTCCGCCAGTGGCAGACCCTGTTCTACAACCAGCGCTACTCCAACACCGTCCTGCACTCCGGCCCCGAGGACGTCAACCCCGAGGCCCGGGGCACCCGCGTGCCGGACTTCGTGAAGCTGTCCGAGGCCATGGGCTGCGTGGGCCTGCGCTGCGAGCGCCCCGAGGACCTGGACAAGGTCATCGAGGAGGCCAACGCCATCACCGACCGCCCCGTGGTCGTGGACTTCATCGTCCACGAGGACGCCATGGTGTGGCCGATGGTCGCCGCAGGCACCACCAACGACGAGATCATGGCCGCCCGTGACGTCCGCCCCGACTTCGGCGACGGCGCGGACGACTGAGCGAGAGAGACGTAAACGACCATGTCCAAGCACACGCTCTCCGTCCTGGTGGAGAACACCCCGGGCATCCTCGCCCGCATCGCCGCTCTCTTCTCCCGCCGCGGCTTCAACATCGACTCGCTCGCGGTGGGCGTCACCGAGCACCCCGACATCTCCCGCATCACCATCGTGGTCGGCGTCGAGGACCTGCCCCTCGAACAGGTGACCAAGCAGCTCAACAAGCTCGTCAACGTGCTGAAGATCGTCGAGCTGGAGCCCGGCCAGGCCGTCCAGCGCGAACTCGTCCTGGTGAAGGTCCGCGCCGACAACGAGACCCGCTCCCAGATCGTGGAGATCGTCCAGCTCTTCCGCGCCAAGACCGTCGACGTCTCCCCGGAGGCCGTCACCATCGAGGCCACCGGCTCGGGCGAGAAGCTGTCCGCCATGCTCAAGATGCTGGAGCCCTTCGGCATCAAGGAACTGGTCCAGTCCGGCACGATCGCCATCGGACGCGGCGCCCGTTCCATCACCGACCGCTCGCTGCGCGCCCTCGACCGCTCGGCGTGACCCCGGCCCGGTCGCCGCCGAAGAGGCGCGGCGACCGGATGCCGAGACCCCCAGACCTTCCGTCACCCCGCCGCAATACGGTGGGACGCACATCCGCACATCAAGGAGAGTTCCAGTGGCCGAGCTGTTCTACGACGACGACGCAGACCTGTCCATCATCCAGGGCCGCAAGGTCGCGGTCATCGGCTACGGCAGCCAGGGCCACGCCCACGCCCTGTCGCTGCGGGACTCGGGCGTCGACGTCCGCGTCGGCCTGCCCGAGACCTCCAAGTCCCGCGCCAAGGCCGAGGAGCAGGGCCTGCGCGTGGTCACCCCGGCCCAGGCCGCCGAAGAGGCCGACGTCATCATGATCCTGGTCCCGGACCCGATCCAGGCCCAGGTCTACGAGGAGTCCATCGCCCCGCACCTGAAGGACGGCGACGCGCTGTTCTTCGGCCACGGCTTCAACATCCGCTTCGGCTTCATCAAGCCCCCGGCGGGCGTCGACGTCTGCATGGTCGCCCCCAAGGGCCCGGGCCACCTGGTGCGCCGTCAGTACGAGGAGGGCCGCGGCGTCCCGTGCATCGTCGCGGTCGAGCAGGACGCCTCCGGCGACGGCTTCGCGCTGGCCCTGTCGTACGCCAAGGCCATCGGCGGCACCCGCGCCGGCGTCATCAAGACGACCTTCACCGAGGAGACCGAGACCGACCTCTTCGGCGAGCAGGCCGTGCTGTGCGGCGGCACCGCCGCGCTGGTCAAGGCGGGCTTCGAGACCCTGACCGAGGCGGGCTACCAGCCGGAGATCGCCTACTTCGAGTGCCTGCACGAGCTGAAGCTGATCGTCGACCTCATGTACGAGGGCGGCCTGGAGAAGATGCGCTGGTCCATCTCCGAGACCGCCGAGTGGGGCGACTACGTCACCGGCCCGCGCATCATCACGGACGCCACCAAGGCCGAGATGAAGCAGGTCCTCGCCGAGATCCAGGACGGCACCTTCGCCAAGAACTGGATGGACGAGTACCACGGCGGCCTGAAGAAGTACGACGAGTACAAGAAGCAGGACTCCGAGCACCTGCTGGAGACCACGGGCAAGCAGCTCCGCAAGCTGATGTCCTGGGTCGACGAAGAGGCGTGACGGACGGGCCCCGCGGCCGCGCTCCCCGCTCACCCGGGGCGCGCGGCCGCGGGGCCTCGCGCGGGGCCCCGCACCGAGCCGCGCGGGCGTCCCGTACAAAGCGGCGCTTCCCGTCCGGGTGATCCTTCCAACGAGGCAGACTCCGGCGCCGGTCGCGCTACTACACTGCAGCACTACATACGCGTCAGGCCCACAGTGTCGTGCGTCTTCCACGCGGCTTAGCGACACCGAGAAATTACCGGCACACCCCCGCGCCGCCCGGCACGCACTCCCGCCGCGCCGGCCAAAGGCACTGGTAGCCCCGCTACGAGGACCTTCGTCCGGCACACCGAGAGCACGCACCGAACGACGCGTGAGCGCACCGGGAATTTCCCGGCGCCGCTCCCCTCCGCCAGCGGCCGTCGGGACGGCCGTCCGCATTGGACTTGTGAGGACTCACGTGAGCTCGAAACCCGTCGTACTCATCGCTGAAGAGCTGTCGCCCGCGACCGTCGACGCACTCGGACCGGACTTCGAGATCCGGCACTGCAACGGAGCCGACCGGGCCGAACTGCTCCCCGCCATCGCCGACGTGGACGCGATCCTGATCCGTTCCGCCACGAAGGTCGACGCCGAGGCGATCGCCGCCGCCAGGAAGCTGAAGGTCGTCGCACGAGCCGGCGTCGGCCTGGACAACGTCGACGTCTCCGCCGCCACCAAGGCCGGCGTGATGGTGGTCAACGCCCCCACCTCCAACATCGTCACCGCCGCCGAGCTGGCCTGCGGTCTCCTCCTCGCCAGCGCGCGCAACATCCCGCAGGCCAACACCGCGCTGAAGAACGGCGAGTGGAAGCGCAGCAAGTACACCGGCGTCGAGCTGGCCGAGAAGACCCTCGGCGTCGTCGGCCTGGGCCGCATCGGCGCCCTGGTCGCGCAGCGCATGTCCGCCTTCGGCATGAAGGTCGTCGCCTACGACCCCTACGTGCAGCCCGCGCGGGCCGCGCAGATGGGCGTCAAGGTGCTGTCGCTGGACGAGCTGCTGGAGGTCTCCGACTTCATCACCGTCCACCTGCCCAAGACCCCCGAGACCCTCGGCCTGATCGGCGACGAGGCGCTGCGCAAGGTCAAGCCGAGCGTGCGGATCGTCAACGCCGCGCGCGGCGGCATCGTGGACGAGGCCGCGCTGTACGCGGCGCTCAAGGAGGGCCGCGTCGCGGGCGCCGGTCTCGACGTGTACACTAAGGAGCCGTGCACCGACTCCCCGCTCTTCGAGCTGGACCAGGTCGTCTGCACCCCGCACCTCGGCGCCTCCACCGACGAGGCCCAGGAGAAGGCGGGCATCGCGGTGGCCCGCTCGGTGCGCCTCGCGCTCGCCGGTGAGCTGGTCCCGGACGCGGTCAACGTCCAGGGCGGTGTCATCGCCGAGGACGTCAAGCCCGGACTGCCGCTGGCCGAGCGCCTCGGCCGCATCTTCACCGCCCTCGCGGGCGAGGTCGCGGTCCGCCTCGACGTCGAGGTCTACGGAGAGATCACCCAGCACGACGTGAAGGTGCTCGAGCTGTCCGCGCTCAAGGGCGTCTTCGAGGACGTGGTGGACGAGACGGTCTCCTACGTCAACGCGCCGCTGTTCGCGCAGGAACGCGGCGTCGAGGTCCGCCTCACCACCAGCTCCGAGTCGGCCGACCACCGCAACGTGGTCACCGTGCGCGGCACCCTCGCGGGCGGCGAGGAGGTCTCGGTCTCCGGCACCCTGGCCGGTCCCAAGCACGTCCAGAAGATCGTGGCCGTCGGGGAGTACGACGTCGACCTCGCGCTCGCCGAGCACATGGTCGTCCTGCGCTACGAGGACCGTCCCGGTGTCGTCGGCACCGTCGGCCGCGTCCTGGGCGAGGCGGGCATCAACATCGCCGGTATGCAGGTCGCCCGCGCGGCGGCGGGCGGCGAGGCGCTGGCCGTGCTGACCGTGGACGACACGGTCTCGCCGGCCACGCTGACCGAGCTGGCCGAGGAGATCGGGGCGACGTCCGCCCGGTCGGTGAACCTGGTCTGAGTACGTATGTGAAGACATGACGGAGCGCCGGGCGGACCGATCATCGGTTCCGCCCGGCGCTCCGCCGTTTCCCGCTACCGGGGGTCGAGCCGCCCCGCACCGGGCCGCTCCGCCTCGGTCTGCGAGTCGGGCCGCTCGGTGTCGGACTGCTCGATACCGGCCCGCTCCGTGTCGAGCCCGCGCAGCGTCACCGCCGCCCCCACCGCCGCGAGCGCCAGCACCGCCGCCCCGGTGACCGCCGCCGCGCACATCCCGTGCGTGAACGCCCCCCGCGCCGAGGCGAGCAGCGCCTCGCCGGTACGGCCGGGCAGCCGGGCGGCCGTGGCCAGGGCGCCGCCCAGGGTCTCGCGGGCCGGACCCGGCGCGTCCGAGGGCATCCCGTGCCGGTAGACGGCGGCGCCGACCGAGCCCAGGAACGCCATCCCGAGCGCCCCGCCCAGTTCCGTGGCCGTCTCCAGCAGCGAGGACGCGGTGCCCGCCCGCTCCGCCGGTGCGGCGCCCATCGCCATGTCCGTGAGCTGCGACATCACCATCACCGCGCCGGAGGCCAGGACCCCGGCGCCGACCAGGACCAGCCACAGCGAGTCGGTGCCGGTGAGCGCCAGCAGGACGTATCCGGCGGCGGAGACCGCGAACCCGGCGGCCACCACCCGGCCCCGGTCCGCGCCCCGGGCGACGAGCGCGGCGGTCACCGGCCCCGCCACTCCGATGAGCACCGAGGGCAGCAGGCTCCACAGCGCCGCCGAGAGCGGGCTCTTGCCGAGCACCGACTGGATGTACTGCGTGGTGTAGATGGCCGAGCCCAGCATCCCGAACGCGGACACCAGCGTCAGCACCACCGCCGGGGCGAAGCCGCGCCGCCGCAGCAGGGCGAGCGGTACCAGCGGCGCGGCGGCCGTGCGCTGGCGGTGGACGAAGAGCGCGGCGAAGAGCAGACCGACCGTCACCGAGACGACGTACAGCGGGTGCAGGCCCTCGGAGGGGATCTCCTTCAGGCCGTAGACCACGGGCAGGACGGCGGCCAGGGACAGTGGCACGCTCGGCCGGTCGAAGCGGCCCGCGGCCGTCTTCCGCGACTCGGGGAGCAGGACCGGGCCGAGCGCCAGCAGGAGAAGCATCGCGGGCAGGTTGACCAGGAAGACCGAGCCCCACCAGAAGTGCTCCACCAGGACCCCGCTCATCACCGAGCCCAGCGCGATGCCGCCGGTCATCACCCCGGACCACAGCCCGATCGCCTTCGTCCGCTCGGCGGGGTCGGTGAACATCGTGCGCAGCAGCGCCATGGTCGACGGCATCAGGGTCGCGCCGCCGACGCCGAGCACCGCGCGGGCCGCGATCAGGGTCGACGCGCTGTCGGCGTAGGCGGCGAGGACGGAGGCGGCGCCGAAGGCGGCGGCGCCCGTGAGCAGCAGCCGGCGGCTGCCGAAGCGGTCGCCGAGCGCGCCCATCGTCATCAGCAGCCCGGCCAGGACGAAGCCGTAGATGTCGAAGATCCAGAGCTGCTGGGTGCCGCTCGGACGGAGGTCGGCGCTGATCGCGGGGGTCGCGAAGTACAGCACAGAGACGTCCATCGAGACCAGGAGCAGCGGCAGCATCAGCACGCCCAGCGCGGTCCATTCGCGGCGTCCGGCGCGAACGGGCCTGTCCTGGGCGGGGGTTGGGGTGGTGCTCGTCGGATTCACCATGCCGGGAAATGTACGCACGTATTAAACGCTTGTCTAGAACGTTCGTATAATTCACGCGTCTAGGACGCTTGTATGGCTCCGGGTACGCTGGCCGGCATGGGACACCGTGAGGATCTGCTCGAAGGCGCCAAGCGCTGCCTGCTGGCGAAGGGCTTCGCCCGGACCACGGCGCGCGACATCGTGAAGGAGTCCGGCACCAACCTGGCCTCCATCGGCTACCACTACGGCTCCAAGGACGCCCTGCTGGCCCGGGCGTACGTGGCGCTCGTGGACGACGCCGGGGACACCTTCGGCGGAGCCGAGCCCGAGGGCGCCCCCGGCTCACTGGAGCGCTTCCGGTGGGTGTGGTCGAACATCGTCACCACCATGCGCGAGCCCGGATCGGTCTTCCGGCTCGGCATGGAGGTCATGACCATCGAACTGCCCGAAGTGCGCGAGTACCTGGCACGCGAACAGCGCGAGGGCGGCCGCGGTCTGATCGCCCTGCTCATGGGTGTCCCGGAGGAGGAGATCGGCGACGAGACCGCCGACACTCTCGGCCGCTTCTATCTGACCCTGATGACCGGCCTCATCGCCCAGTGGGCCTTCGACCCGCAGACCGCCCCGGACGGGAACGCGCTCACCGAGGGGCTCCGCCAGGTCGTCGAGGCCGCCGGAAAGGGCTGACCTCAGCCCAGCCGCGCCCGCTTCAGCGCCATGTGCAGCAGCAGCCGGTCCTCGCCGTCGTCCAGGTCGAGCCCGGTCAGCCGCTCCACCCGGGAGAGCCGGTAGTAGAGCGTCTGCCGGTGGATGCCCAGCTCGGCCGCCGCCCGCCCCGCCTGGCCCGCGCAGTCGAGGTACACCTCGGCGGTGCGGGCCAGTTCGTGCTGGGCGGGGGAGAGGAGCGGCAGCACCACCGGGTCCTGCACCACGCTCGGCGGCAGCGCGGTCAGCAGCCGGTACGGCCCGATCCCGCGCCACTGCGCGACCGGCCCGAATCTCGGCTCGGCCAGCGCCGCCCGCGCCGCGGCCGTCGCCTCCCGCCAGACGGCCCCCAGCTCCGCGATCCCGCTCCGGGGCTCACCGACGCCCACACCGACCCCGGTCCCGGATGCGCCCGCGCGGCCCCCGCCCTTCGCGCCCTCCGCCTCCTGCACCAGCCGCGCCGCCGCCGTCAGCGCCGGAGCCGTCACGTCCGTACTGCGCAGCCGCACCAGCACCGCGAGGCTCTGCCCGGTGGCGCCCCACGGCACCGTGCACAGCGCGGTCGCGTGCGGGACCGTACGCACCGAGGGGGCGTCGTCGGGGTCGGCCGAGGGCCAGGGGGCCAGGCAGACCACGGTGTGCGGGCCGTCCGCGCGCGGACCGAGCGCCGTCCGCAGCTCGGTCACCGCCATGTCCCGCTGCCAGCCCTCCTCGGCGGTCAGCACCGCCCGCAGCTCCCGGCCGAGCCCCGCCCCGGCCCGCGCCTCGTCCGCGAGCAGCGCGCCGATCCGGCCCGTCACCTGCATGGCGGCGGCGAGCTGCGCGTCGGTCGGACCGGGATCGTCGTCCAGCAGCCAGACATAGCCGAGGACGACACCCCGATGGCGTACCGGAAGGCAGATCCTTCCCCGGTACACGCCCGCCTCCGGAGTGGGCGGGATGCGCACCGGCGCCGTCGCCCGGGTGATGCCGAAGCCCTCGAACCACGCCCGCACCGCCGCCGTCGAGCGCCGGGTCAGGATCGAGCGGGCGCGCACCGGGTCCAGGGCCGTGGGATCGAGGTCGCCCTCGCTGTCGTACGCCCCGAAGGCGATCAGCTCGAAGTCCCGGCTCTCCAGGGTCGCCGGGGCGTCCAGCAGCTCCGAGATCTCGTCCACCAGCTCCTGGTAGTCGCCTCGGTGAAACGATCCGGTATCCGCCGCCACCCGGGCATTCTGCCGCATATCCGAGAGCCCTTCATACATCTGTCTGAGATCGGGGGAACGGATGCGTGACAGGTGTCGATGGTCGACCATCGAAGAGATCCTTAGGTTTCACGGTGGTTCTCCGCGCCGTTGCCGCATCGTCGGCCGACGGCCGGCTTGGTGCTTGTGCTGTTGGAGGTGCCCCGTGCTGGGTCCTGTGATTCTCGCCGCGTCGCGCAGCGACCGGATGCGCCGTCTCGTCACGGCGGCGCCCGTGACCAAGCAGGTCGTGGACCGCTTCATCCCCGGCGAGGGCGTGGACGACATCGTCCCGATCATCGAGGACCTGACCGCCCGGGGCCTCCAGCTCACGATGGACGTCGTGGGCGAGGACATCACCACCCCCGAGCAGGCGTACGCCGCCCGCGACGCCTACCTCGCGCTGATCGACCGCCTCGCGCTCCTGGAGCTGGGCGAGAAGGTCGAGATGTCGGTCAAGCTCTCCATGTTCGGCCAAGCGCTGGACGGCGGTCACGAGCTGGCCCTCGCCAACGTCCGCCCCGTCGTCGAGGCGGCCGCCGCCATCGGCACGACGGTGACGCTGGACGCCGAGGACCACACCACCCTCGACTCGATGTTCGCCATCCACGAGGAGCTGCGGAAGGACTTCCCGCAGACCGGCTGTGTCATCCAGGCCTACCTCTTCCGCACCGAGGCCGACGCCCGCCGCCTCGCCGCCGCGGGCAGCCGGGTGCGCCTGGTCAAGGGCGCCTACAAGGAGCCCGCCGAGGTCGCCTACCAGCAGAAGCACGAGATCGACAAGGCGTACGTGCGCGTCCTGCGGATCCTCATGGAGGGCGAGGGCTACCCGATGATCGGGTCGCACGACCCGCGCCTCATCGCCATCGCCCAGGAACTCGCCCACCGAGCCGGCCGTAAGCTCGACGAGTACGAGTTCCAGATGCTCTACGGCATCCGGAGCGAGGAGCACCTGCGGCTCGCCGCCGAGGGCCACCGGATGCGTGTCTACACCGCCTACGGCACCGACTGGTACGGCTACTTCATGCGCCGTCTCGCGGAGAAGCCGGCGAACCTGCGCTTCTTCCTGCGCTCGATGGTCAGCAAGGGCTGAACCCCCCCCACCCCGCTCGGCCGAGCCCCCCACCACCCGCTCACATCAAGGAGTTACGGATCACATGGACGCTGTGACCCAGGTCCCCGCCCCCGTCAACGAGCCGGTGCACGGCTACGCCCCCGGCTCGCCCGAGCGCGCCCGCCTGGAGGCCAAGCTCAAGGAGCTGGCCGAGAACCCGGTGGACCTGCCGATGACCATCGGCGGCGAGAAGCGGATGGGCGGCGGCGAGCCGTTCCAGGTCGTCCAGCCGCACAACCACAAGGCCGTCCTCGGCACCCTGCGCAACGCCACCCGCGAGGACGCCCAGGACGCGATCGACGCCGCCCTGGCCGCCGCCCCGGCCTGGCGCGCGATGTCCTTCGACGACCGCGCCGCGATCATCCTGCGCGCCGCCGAGCTGCTCTCCGGCCCCTGGCGCGAGACCATCGCCGCCTCCACCATGCTGGGCCAGTCCAAGACCGCCCAGCAGGCCGAGATCGACAGCCCCTGCGAGCTGGTCGACTTCTGGCGCTTCAACGTGCACTACGCCCGCCAGATCCTGGCCGAGCAGCCCCCGGCCAACTCCCCGGGCGTGTGGAACCGCATGGACCACCGCCCGCTGGAGGGCTTCGTCTACGCGATCACGCCGTTCAACTTCTCGGCCATCGCCGCCAACCTGCCCACCGCGCCCGCCCTCATGGGCAACGTGGTGGTCTGGAAGCCGTCCCCGACGCAGACCCACGCCGCCGTGCTGCTGATGCGCCTGCTGGAGGAGGCCGGGCTGCCCAAGGGCGTCATCAACCTGGTCACCGGTGACGGCATCGCCGTCTCCGAGGTCGCCCTGGCCCACCGCGACCTCGCCGGCATCCACTTCACCGGCTCGACCAAGACCTTCCAGTACCTGTGGAAGACGGTCGGCAACAACATCGAGAAGTACCGCGCCTACCCGCGCCTGGTCGGCGAGACCGGCGGCAAGGACTTCGTGGTCGCGCACCCCTCCGCCGACCGCGCGGTGCTCAAGACCGCGCTGACCCGAGGTGCCTTCGAGTACCAGGGCCAGAAGTGCTCGGCGACCTCCCGCGCCTACATCCCGGCCTCCATCTGGAACTCCGGCTTCAAGGAGGAGTTCGCGGCCGAGGTCGACGGCATCACCATGGGTGACGTCACCGACCTGTCGAACTTCATCGGCGCGGTCATCGACGAGCGCTCCTTCGCCAAGAACAAGGCCGCCATCGACCGCGCCGCCGAGGACCCCACCTGCACGATCGTGGCGGGCGGCTCCTACGACGACTCGGTGGGCTACTTCGTCCGCCCGACCGTCATCGAGTGCACCGACCCGGAGAACGAGGTCTTCCGCACCGAGTACTTCGGCCCGATCCTCGGCGTGTACGTCTACGACGACGAGAAGTACGACGAGATGCTGACCCAGATGGAGTCGGTCTCGGACTACGCCCTCACCGGCTCGGTCATCGCCAACGACCGCGCGGCTGCGGCGTACACGATGGAGAAGCTCCGCTACGCGGCGGGCAACTTCTACATCAACGACAAGTCCACCGGCGCCGTCGTCGGCCAGCAGCCCTTCGGCGGCGGCCGCGCCTCCGGCACGGACGACAAGGCCGGCGCCCCGCAGAACCTGATGCGCTGGACCCTGACCCGCGCCATCAAGGAGACCCTGGTGCCGCCGACCGAGTACGGCTACCCGCACATGGGCTGACGCTCCCCGCGGAACGGCCCGGGAGTCCTCGACCACGAGTCGGGATCTCCCGGGCCGTTCCCGTACCCGGTTCCCCCACACTGGCTCCATGACGGTGAGGACCGACGACGGCATACGGCTCTGGGCCGTCCGGACCGCCGGCCCCGGTGACCCGCTGGTGCTGTGCCACGGCGGGCCGGGCCTGTGGGACATGTTCGGCGACGTCGCCGAACTCCTGGCCGGGGCGCTCCCCGTGATCCGCTGGGACCAGCGCGGCTGCGGGCGGTCCGAGCCGTGCGACGGCCCGTGGACCACCGCGCGCTTCGTCGCCGACCTGGACGCTGTACGACGGCACTTCGGGCTGGAGCGCATGGCGTTGCTCGGCCACTCCTGGGGCGCCCAGCTCGCGCTGAGCTACGCGCTGGCGCACCCGGAGCGGGTGAGCACCCTGATCTACGTCTCGGGCACCGGCATCGGACCTGACCGCGACTGGCACCCGGCCTACCGAGCGGCGTTCCTGGCGCGCCTCGGCGACCACCCCGAACGCGACGCCCGCTGGCGGGAGTTGTCCGGCGCGGTCGAGCGCACCGCTGAGGAGGACCGGGAGCTGGCCGTGCTGCGCTGGTCGGCCGAGTTCGAGGACCGCGAGCGCGCGCTGGAGCTCGCCGGACGCATGGCCGAGCCCTGGTTCGGTGTCAACACCCGCTGCAACAAGGCCCTCGACCACGAGCGCACGCATGGCTGGGGCACCCCCGCGCTGTACGCCGCGTGCCGCCGCCTCGACGTGCGCGCCCTGATCGTCGACGGCGCCCGGGACATCCGTCCCCGCTCCGCGGTCGACTCCCTTGCCGCCGCGCTGCCCGGGTCCGTCCGGGTGACGCTGCCCGGTGCGGGCCACCAGCCCTGGACCGAGGACCCCGGAGGTTTCCGGGACGCCGTACTCGACGCGCTCCGGCCCGACCACGGTGGCGGGGAGATATGAGCAGGTCAGGGCCGGTCGAGGCGACGCGCCGTCTCAGATAGTAGGAAGTCCGAGTAATTGGGCAGACAGGCGCGGGCCGGTCCCTTAGCTTGGGATGAGCCGAACGACTCGCTCCATCAGCGAACGGCGGTCGTGAGCCGCGCCCCGTGCAGGCAATCCCTGCGGCGCCCGCTCTCCGCCCCTTCCGGCGTCTCACCGTTCATGCCGCCGTGCTCCCAGCCTGCCGAAGGAGTCGATTTCCCATGGCCGAGACGACCGTCCGCCGCCGAGTCCGCCACACCTCCCGTACGAACGAGACCGACCGCGCCCAGGCCGCCGCCGCGCTCCAGCGCGCCCTCGACCGCCGGGACAACGGCGGAGAGACCGGCCACTGAGCCGTACGAAGTGCCAGCCTGTCCGTATCGCGGACAGTCCGTGTCATCACCTGGGACGCCGGAGTAGGGTGCCGACATGTCTCGCAGCATCGATCTCGCAGTGATCCCGGGTGACGGCATCGGCCAGGAGGTCGTGGCCGAAGGTCTCAAGGTCCTCTCCGCCGTCCTCCCGGAGGACGTGAAGCTGGAGACGACGGAGTACGACTTCGGCGCCCGGCGCTACCACGCCACCGGGGAGACCCTCACCGACGCCGACCTCGACTCCCTCAAGGGTCACGACGCCATCCTGCTCGGCGCGATCGGCGACCCCAGCGTCCCGTCCGGCGTCCTGGAGCGCGGCTTCCTGCTCAGGCTCCGGTTCGCCTTCGACCACCACGTGAACCTGCGCCCCTCCAAGCTGCTCCCCGGCGTCGAAACCCCGCTCGCCGGACAGCCGGAGATCGACTTCGTGGTGGTCCGCGAGGGCACCGAGGGCCCCTACACGGGCAACGGCGGCACCATCCGCACCGGCACCCCGCACGAGGTCGCCACCGAGGTCTCCGTGAACACCGCCTACGGCGTCGAGCGCGTCGTCCGCGACGCCTTCGCCCGCGCCCAGGCCCGCCCGCGCAAGAAGCTCACCCTGGTCCACAAGAACAACGTGCTGACCTTCGCCGGGCACCTGTGGACCAACATCTTCAACCAGGTGGCCGAGGAGTACCCCGAGGTCACCACCGAGTACGTCCACGTCGACGCGGCCACCATCTACCTGGTCACCCAGCCCGAGCGCTTCGACGTGATCGTCACCGACAACCTGTTCGGCGACATCATCACCGACCTCGCCGCGGCCGTGTCGGGCGGCATCGGCGTCGCGGCCTCCGGCAACATCAACCCGAGCCGGCAGTTCCCGTCGATGTTCGAGCCAGTCCACGGCTCGGCCCCGGACATCGCCGGACAGGGCAAGGCGGACCCCACCGCCACGGTCCTCTCCGTGGCCCTCCTGCTGCGCCACCTCGGCTACGAGGCCGAGGCCGACCGTCTCGACGCGGCCGTCGCCGCCGACCTCACCGCCCGTGTGGGCGGTCCCGCCCGCTCCACCGCCGAGATCGGCGACGCGCTCGTAGCGGGCGTAACCGGCTGACCCGCCGGGCCCCGCGAGGGCCGCCGGGTCGCGTCCAGCGCCCGGCGGCCCTTTGCCGTGCGCCGCCACGGTGCCACCATCAACCCCTGGGCCGCATTCACCCCGATTCCTTCCGGCTCCGCCTCCGCGCGATAATCGAACGCGGAGCCGCGGTATGAGGGAATGCTCGGACGTCCTCACACCGGCCCCCGGCCGGTGCGGGCGGCGTGAGCGCGGCCCGCCACGACCGGTGCTGCGTTTCCGCCGGGGGCGACCCCGGTCCGGCCGAAAGGCCGCAAGCCGCCCCGACCCGCCAGGAAGAGAAGGATTCCCGCTCATGACGACGCCCACGATCGAGCTCAAGCCCTCCGCCCACCCGCTCGCCGCCGCCGAGCGCGAGGCGATCCTGGCCAACCCCGGTTTCGGCCGCCACTTCACCGACCACATGGTGACCATCCGGTGGACCGAGGGCCGCGGCTGGCACGACGGCCAGCTCGTCCCGTACGCCGCCATCCCGCTCGACCCGGCGACCAACGTCCTGCACTACGCGCAGGAGATCTTCGAGGGACTGAAGGCGTACCGCCGCCCCGACGGTTCGGTCGCCACCTTCCGTCCCGAGCAGAACGCCCGTCGCTTCCAGCGCTCCGCGCACCGTCTCGGTATGCCCGAGCTGCCCGTCGAGACCTTCGTCGAGGCCTGTGACGCGCTGGTCTCGCAGGACAAGGAGTGGGTGCCCGCGCACGGCGGCGAGGAGTCCCTCTACCTGCGCCCCTTCATGATCGGCACCGAGGTCGGCCTGGGCGTGAAGCCGTCCAACGAGTACCTGTTCATCGTGATCGCCTCCCCGGCCGGCGCCTACTTCAAGGGCGGCGTGAAGCCCGTCTCCATCTGGGCCTCCGAGGACCGCGTCCGCGCCGTCCCCGGCGGCATGGGCGACGCCAAGACCGGCGGCAACTACGCCGCCTCCCTGCTCGCGCAGGCCGAGGCCGCCGCCAAGGGCTGCGACCAGGTCTGCTACCTCGACGCCGTCGAGCACAAGTGGGTCGAGGAACTGGGCGGCATGAACCTGTTCTTCGTCTACGGAAACAAGATCGTCACCCCCGCCCTGACCGGCTCCATCCTGGAGGGCGTCACCCGCGACTCCCTGCTGACCGTCGCCCGGGATCTCGGATACGAGGCCGAGGAGGGCCGCATCTCCGTCGACCAGTGGCAGCGCGACACGGAGAACGGCACCCTCACCGAGGTCTTCGCCTGCGGCACCGCCGCCGTGATCACCCCGGTCGGCACGGTCAAGCGCGAAGGCGCCGAGTGGAAGCAGGGCGACGGCGAGCCCGGCGAGGTCACCCTCCGCCTGCGCGAGGCGCTCCTCGACCTCCAGCGCGGCATCACCGAGGACAGGCACGGCTGGATGCACGAGCTGGCCAAGTAGGAGCGAGCCGTACCAGCCCGGCCACCGCCGACAGGAAAGCGCCCCGGACCTCCGCAGGTCCGGGGCGCTTCCGCACGCACCGTTGTGGACGCACCCGCCCGCATACTGAGACGGCCAGTGGACGGTGGACGTTCTGTGCCAGACTGCCCCCGTGTTCTCGCTCTCCATGATTATGGGCAGCAGGCGCGCCGGTCCGCAGTGACCACCTCGTACGACCACGTGCGGGTGGCACCGTCGTCCTCGACCCGCGCGCAGACCTCTCGCACCCGCGAGAGGTTTTTTCGTTTTCGGCCCACCCACGGCCGGTGACGGAGCGCGAGGGAAACTGGGGGGAACGGTGGAGCCGGTCATTCCGGTAAGACCGACATCACAACAGGAGCCTTGAGACCATGACCGCAACCAGCGAGCTCGACGATTCCTTCCACGTCTTCGACACCACGCTGCGCGACGGCGCGCAGCGCGAGGGCATCAACCTCACCGTCGCGGACAAGCTGGCCATCGCACGGCACCTGGACGACTTCGGCGTGGGCTTCATCGAGGGCGGCTGGCCCGGCGCCAACCCGCGCGACACCGAGTTCTTCGCCCGCGCCGCCAAAGAGCTGGACCTGAGAAACGCACGGCTCGTCGCCTTCGGCGCCACCCGCCGCGCCGGCGCCAAGGCCGCCGACGACCCGCAGGTCAGGGCCCTGCTGGAGTCGGGCGCCCCGGTCGTCACGCTGGTCGCCAAGGCCCACGACCGGCACGTCGAACTCGCCCTGCGCACCACGCTCGACGAGAACCTGGAGATGGTCCGTGACACCGTCGCCCACCTCCGCGCCGAGGGCCGCCGGGTCTTCGTGGACTGTGAGCACTTCTTCGACGGCTACCGCGCCAACCCCGAGTACGCCAAGGCCGTCGTACGGACCGCCGCCGAGGCCGGCGCCGACGTGGTCGTCCTGTGCGACACCAACGGCGGGATGCTCCCGGCGCAGATCGGCGCCGTCGTCTCCACCGTGCTCGCCGACACCGGCGCCCGGCTCGGCATCCACGCCCAGGACGACACCGGCTGCGCGGTCGCCAACACCCTCGCCGCCGTCGACGCGGGCGCGACCCACGTCCAGTGCACGGCGAACGGCTACGGCGAGCGGGTCGGCAACGCCAACCTCTTCCCGGTCGTGGCCGCGCTGGAGCTGAAGTACGGCAAGAAGGTGCTGCCCGACGGGGCGCTGCGCGAGACGACCCGTATCTCGCACGCCATCGCCGAGGTCGTCAACCTCACCCCCTCCACCCACCAGCCCTACGTCGGCGTCTCCGCCTTCGCCCACAAGGCCGGGCTGCACGCCTCCGCCATCAAGGTCGACCCCGACCTCTACCAGCACATCGACCCCGAGCAGGTCGGCAACACCATGCGGATGCTGGTCTCCGACATGGCGGGCCGCGCCTCCATCGAGCTGAAGGGCCGCGAACTCGGCGTCGACCTCGGCGGCAATCGCGAACTGGTCGGCCGGGTGGTCGAGCGGGTCAAGGAACGCGAACTGGCGGGCTACACCTACGAGGCCGCCGACGCCTCCTTCGAACTGCTGCTGCGCGCCGAGGCCCAGGGCGGCCCGCTGAAGTACTTCGACGTGGAGTCCTGGCGGGCCATCGTGGAGGACCGCCCCGACGGCACCCACGCCAACGAGGCCACCGTGAAGCTGTGGGCCAAGGGCGAGCGCATCGTCGCCACCGCCGAGGGCAACGGCCCGGTCAACGCCCTCGACCGGGCGCTGCGCGTGGCCCTGGAGAAGATCTACCCGCAGCTCGCCAAGCTGGAGCTGGTGGACTACAAGGTCCGCATCCTGGAGGGCAAGCACGGCACCTCCTCCACGACCCGCGTGCTGATCTCCACGGGCGACGGCGCGGGGGAGTGGTCCACGGTCGGCGTCGCGGAGAACGTCATCGCCGCCTCCTGGCAGGCGCTGGAGGACGCCTACACCTACGGCCTGCTGCGCGCGGGCGTGGAACCGGCCGAGTAGAGCACGAGCGGAGCCGGGCGAGGCCCGGTCACCGGGTGCGGCGGCGGTCAGGGGGCGCGCCAGACGTTGTCGAACGCGTCCTCCTCGATCCGCCGCCGCTGCCGTACCGCCTCCAGCTCGGTGAGCGCCTCGCCGACGGTGGCCAGCACGAGCGCCACCCGGTCGTCCTCCGGGTTCTCCTCCGTGCCGCCCTTCACGCCGGGCTCCCCGATGCCCAGCTCCGCCGCGAGCCCGGTCAGCACGGGCTCCCGTACGGCCCAGCGCTCGGCCGCCCGGCGCCGCTCGGCGGAGTCCGCCGGCTCGGGCCGCCGGAACAGATGCCGCAGCCCGGACCCGCTCGGCTCCAGCGCGTTGGTGTAGATGGCGGCGAGTCCGTCGCCCCGCCGCCACAGCCAGTCCTGCACCGACTCGTACGGCTCCTCGCGCACCAGCGCCCCGGCCGCCTCGTCCAGCAGCCGGTCCCCGGTCAGGTGCCCGGAGACCGGCACGATCCGGTCCTCCCGCAGCTCGGCCACTCCCGCCCCGAGCAGATCCAGCAGCTCGGCTCCCGCCAGCGCCAGCGACAGGTCCCCGCGCTCCACGGGTCGGTCGGCGCGGACGTCGAGCACGACGAACAGCAGATCCTGCGGTGTGGTCATCTCGGGCTCCCGGTCAGGAGGGGTGATACGGGCCGCGTACCACCGCCATCCTGCCGGGAAACCCGCCGCACGGCCGTGCGGACCAGCCGTACGCCCCAGTGCCTGTCTGACACTTCTCGTCCGCCGCGCGGCGCCATGCACGCACTCTCGCCGCGCCGGCCCCAGGCCCCGGTACGTCCAGTACGGGGGCCTGGGGCCGACACGCCGAGAGCACGCACCTG
>NZ_JBSGAH010000023.1:0-95542 GCF_053600675.1 Streptomyces sp. NPDC005004 | reverse complement strand
CTCCAGGGCCTCCCGGCGGGCGTAGACGGCTTCCTTGCGGTAACCGACGATGACACCGACCTCGGTCAGACCCACCTCGGCGAAGTTGCCCAGGGTGAGGTCGAGGACCGTGAGCGACTCCTCGTCGCCCTCGGGCCCGACCGGCACGAGCGCCTTGGGCAGCGTGTCGGTGTAGGGGCGCAGACGCCGTCCGGCGCCGGCCGCCAGCACGAGACCTATCATCGCGGTTTTCTCCTTCGGTTCACGCGGCTCGCGTGCCGCCGCCCGGGTCGGGCCGGCGGCACGAGGTGTCGGGGGGCCTTCCTACCGGGAAACGGCGGGAAAAGTCCCGTTGACGACCGTGTGGCCCTGCCGGGAACGGCAGGACCACACGGTGATCGGGGTGAGACTCAGCTCTCGTCGTCGGGCGCGGAGACCGTGGTGGTCTTCTTCGCCGTGGACTTGGCGGCGGCCGTCTTGGCGGTCTTGGCCGCCTTCTTGGCCGTCGTCTTCGCGGTCGTCTTCTTGGCGGCGGTCTTCTTGGCCGTCGTCTTCTTGGCGGCCGTGGTCTTCTTCGCGGCCGCCTTCTTCGCCGGGGCCTTCTTGGCCGCCGCCTTGCGGGCGGTCTTCTTGGCCGGCGCTGCCTCCTCGGCCTCGCCCGCCTCGGCGGAAGCCTCCGCCTCCGTCTCCGTCGCGGCCGACGGGACGACCACGACGGCCGTGTCCTCGGACGCGGTGGAGGCGGTCGCCCTGCGGACCGCGCGGCGGCGCGGACGCGCCGGTGCGGCGCTCTCGGCGGGCGCCTCCTCGGCCGGGGCCGCAGCCGGGGCCGCGGGCTCCGGCTCGGCGACCGGCGCGGACTCCGCGACGGTCACGACGGCCGCCTCGGAACCGGCCGGCGAACCGGCGGGCGCCGACACCTTGCGGGTGGCCCGGCGGCGCGTACGGCCCTGGGGTGCGGCCTCCTCGGCCACGGGCTCCTGACCGGCGGGCTTCTCGGCCACGGCCTCCTGCGGCACCACCGGGTCCTCGGCGGCGGCCGGGACGGTCTGCGCCTCGGCGGCCTGCTCCGGGCGCACGGCGCGCTCGGCCTCGGCGACGGGCTCGGTGCGGTCCACCGGAGCCTCGGCGCGCGCGGCCCGGCCCTTGGCCCTGCCGGTCTCGGCCTTGCCGTACTCGGACTTGCCGTTCTCGGCCTTCGGCGCACCGGCGGCCCTGCGGCTCGTACGGCGGCGCGAGCGGCCGCGGCCGGCCGCGGCCTCCGCCTCGGCGACGCTGCTGTACAGCTCCTCGTCCGGGGTGAATTCCGGCTCGGGCAGCGCCAGCGGCTCGGCGGCCTCGGCGGCCACCTCGGCGGCCGTCTCGGTCACCTCCGGCGCGGGGGCCTCGACGGCCACCGCGACGGCGGCACCCTCGTGCTCGTGCGTGTGTCCGTCGCCGCCACGGCCGCGCTTCTTGCGCTTGCCGCCACCGCCGCCGCCACCGGCGAACGAGGGCTGCTCCATGTGGACGATGACACCGCGCCCGTTGCAGTGGACGCAGGACTCGGAGAAGGACTCCAGCAGGCCCTGGCCGACCCGCTTGCGGGTCATCTGGACCAGACCCAGCGAGGTCACCTCGGCCACCTGGTGCTTGGTCCGGTCACGGCCCAGGCACTCGAGCAGCCGGCGCAGCACCAGGTCCCGGTTGGACTCCAGCACCATGTCGATGAAGTCGATCACGATGATGCCGCCGAGGTCGCGCAGCCGGAGCTGGCGCACGATCTCCTCGGCCGCCTCCAGGTTGTTCCTGGTGACCGTCTCCTCCAGGTTGCCGCCCTGGCCGGTGAACTTGCCGGTGTTGACGTCGACGACGACCATCGCCTCGGTCCGGTCGATCACCAGCGAGCCACCGCTGGGCAGCCAGACCTTGCGGTCCAGCGCCTTGGCGAGCTGCTCGTCGATCCGGTACGTGGCGAAGACGTCCGTCTCGCTGGTCCACTTCTGGAGCCGGTCGGCGAGGTCCGGGGCGACGTGCGAGACGTAGCCGTGGATCGTCTCCCACGCCTCGTCACCGCTGACGATGACCTTGGAGAAGTCCTCGTTGAAGATGTCGCGCACGACGCGGACGGTCATGTCCGGCTCGCCGTACAGCAGCGTCGGGGCGTTGCCCGTCTTCGCCTTCTTCTTGATCTCTTCCCACTGCGCCTGGAGCCGTTCGACGTCACGGCGCAGCTCGTCCTCGCTCGCGCCCTCGGCGGCGGTGCGCACGATGACGCCCGCGTCCTCGGGGACGATCTTCTTGAGGATGGTCTTCAGCCGGGCCCGCTCGGTGTCGGGCAGCTTGCGGCTGATGCCGGTCATCGAGCCCTCGGGGACGTACACGAGGTAGCGGCCCGGCAGGGAGACCTGGCTGGTGAGGCGGGCGCCCTTGTGGCCGATCGGGTCCTTGGTCACCTGGACCAGGACCGGCTGGCCGGACTTGAGGGCGGACTCGATGCGGCGCGGCCCGTTGGCCATGCCGAGCGCCTCGAAGTTGACCTCACCGGCGTACAGGACGGCGTTGCGGCCCTTGCCGATGTCGATGAAGGCGGCCTCCATGGACGGCAGCACGTTCTGGACCTTGCCCAGGTAGACGTTGCCGACGTACGAGGTGGCCTGCTCCTTGTTGACGTAGTGCTCGACGAGCACGCCGTCCTCCAGGACGCCGATCTGGGTGCGCTCGCCGTGCTGGCGCACGACCATGACGCGCTCGACGGCCTCGCGGCGGGCCAGGAACTCGGCCTCGGTGATGATCGGCACGCGGCGGCGGCCCTGTTCGCGGCCCTCGCGGCGGCGCTGCTTCTTGGCCTCCAGGCGGGTCGAGCCCTTGATGGACTGGACCTCGTCGGACGGCTCGGCGGCCTTGCGGGGCTCGCGGACCTTGACGACGGTGCGCTCGGGGTCGTCGGTGGACGCGTCGCCCGCCTCGCCGGAGTCACCGGCACGGCGGCGACGGCGGCGGCGACGGCGGCTGGAGCTGGAGCCCGCGGCGTCCTGCGCCTCCTCCTCGTCCTCCTCCTCCTGCTCGGCGGTGTCCTCGGCGTCCTGCGCGGCCTGCTCGGCGGCCAGGTCGTCGTCCTCGCCGTCGGTGCCCTCCTCGCCGTCCAGGGCGTCGCCACGGCGACGGCGACGGCCGCCCCGGCGGCGGCGACGGCGCGAACCGGACTCCTCGGAGCCCTCGGCGTCGTCGCCCTCGGCCAGGCCCGCGGCGGCCTCGTCGGCCTCCTCCGGCTCCTCGGTCTCGGTCTCGGCGGCCGGGCGGGTCTCCTCGGCGGGGGCGTTGCGGCGACGGCGACGGCGACGCGAGCCGGACTCGGCGCGGTCGTCGTGGGACTCGGCGCGGGCGGACTGCTCGGCCCGTTCGGTCTGCTCGGTCTCCTCCGGCTGCGCGCTCTCCTCCGCCTCGGCGGCCTCGGCGGCGGCTTCGGCGGCGGCACGCTGCGGGGTCTGGAACCTCGGCTCGGTGAACACCGGCGCCCGGAAGACGGCCACGGCGGGGCGGGCGGGCTTGCGCGGGGCGTCGGACTCGGCGCCCTCGGCGGGCGCGGGCGCGGAGAAGCCGCCCGCGGCCTGCCGCACGACGCGGCGACGACGGCGCGGACCGTTCTCGGCGGCGGTCTGCGGAGCCTCGGTCTCCGCGGCGGCGGGCGCCTCGGCGGCGCGGCGGCGGCCCTTGCGGGGTGCCTCCTCGGCCTCGGGGCTCTTCTCGGCAGCGGCGGCGGTCGCGGCGGACTCGCCGGCCTCGGTGGTCGCCGGGGCACCGGCGGGCGCGGACGCCCGGCGGGTCGCACGGCGACGGCCGCGCGGAGCGGCCTCCGCCTCGGCGGCGGGCGTCTCCTCGGCCACGGGGGCCTCGGCGGCGGCCGGAGCCTCGACGGCGGTCTCGGTGGCGGGGGCGGCGGCAGGCGCGGACGAGCGACGCGTGGCACGACGGCGCGTGCGGGGCTCCGCCTCGGCGGGGGCCTCCTCCGCGCTCTTCCCGACGCTCTCCTCGGCGGCCGGAGCCTCGGCGGCGGGCGCGCTCCCGGCGGCCGCCTCGGCGGCGGCCGGGGCACCGGCGGGCGCGGAGGCGCGGCGCGTGGCACGGCGGCGCGCACGGGGAGCGGGCGCCTCGGCGACCGGCTCGGCGGCCTTCTCGTCCTCGGCGTTCTCGATGTCCGCGTTCTCGATATCCGCGTTCTCGATATCCGCGTTCTCGCTGTCCACGCTCACCTCGTCGTCGTCCTTGTCCTCGGCCGGAGCGGAGGCGGCGGGGGCACCGGCGGGCGCGGAGGCCCGGCGGCGGGTACGGCGCGGCGCGGGGGTCTCGGTGACCTCGGCCGGTTCGGTGGTCTCGGCCTTGGCGGCCGTCGTCTCCACCGGGACGACCGTCTCGGCGGCCTCGGCGGCGGCCGGGGCTCCGGCGGGCGCGGAGGCGCGGCGGGTCGCACGGCGGCGGGGGCGGGCGGGCGCGGCCTCGTCGGCCGCGGGCGCCTCGGCGGCGGCCCGCTGCTGCTCGGCAGCGGGCTCGTCGGCCCTGGTGGTGGCCGTGACGACCTCGGTGGGTGCCTCGGCGGCGGCGGGCGAACCCGCAGGCCGGGAGGCGGCACGGCGACGCCTGCGCGGGGGCAGGGTGTCGCTCGGGCTGTTCAGTTCGGAACCCTCGTTGGGCTCGGTCGGTTCGAGCATCCGGGCATTTCTCCCGTCAGGCTCCCGGGCGCCGCGCCTGGTCCGGCGCCGGCCTCTTCGGGCCGTCCGCCGTTGACGTCCGCGGCCCGCGCGATGCGCGATGGCCGCCGTCCGGGGCGCGGGCGCCGCACGGGAGCACTCTGTGTCCTGTCTCGCCGGTTCCGTACGCCTTGTCGGTACGGCCTGGCGAAAGTCTTCTGGTAGGTGCGCTGCCCGACCCAGGTGGCTCCCGAGTACAAGGGCGGCGCTACGGCGTGTGTCCTACACGGAACCTTCCGGCGTCGCCGCCGTCGCGGCGGCAGCCGGTGCGGCCGTCTTGGCCTGGGCTGCCTCGCGGTCGGGCGCGAGCGGGTCGGTCACCGTGCCGGTCTCTTCATCGAAAGGCCCCTGCGCCAGCCTGGTCACCGCTGCGGGGACCGGCGGCGCCAGGTCGGCCACGGCGCGGAGACCGGACAGGACGTCGTCGGGTCGTACGGCAGGCGTCACGTGCCGAACAACCAGCCGCAGTATCGCACAGGGCCGGTCATCCGGCCTATCAGCCTGCGGCTGCGTCTCCACGACCTCCAGGGAGGCGACGGCCGGGCGGCAGTCGAAGGTGCGCACGCCGTTCTTGGTCGTGCGCTGCACCTCGACCGTCTCGGCCGCGTGGAAGGCGTCCGCCGCGCGCTGGGCCTCCGCCGGGTCCACGCCGTCCAGCCGCAGCTCCCAGACGGAGGCGGCGAGCCGGTCGGCGAGGCCGGAGGTGTGGGCCTCCACCGCGTCGGTGATGTCCAGTCCGGCGGGCAACGACCCGTCGAGCAGGCCCCGCAGGGTCTCGGGGTCACGCACCGCGGTCAGGGCGATCTCGAGGTACTCCGCCTCACTGCCCGTGCCGGTGGGTGCGGCATTGGCGTACGACACCTTCGGGTGCGGCGTGAACCCCGCCGAGTACGCCATGGGTACCTCGGCGCGGCGCAGCGCACGCTCGAAGGCGCGCTGGAAGTCACGGTGGCTGGTGAACCGGAGGCGGCCGCGCTTGGTGTAGCGCAGTCGGATGCGCTGCACCGCGGGTGCGGGCGGCGGGCCTTCGGGCTGTCGCTTGCCCAGTGTCCTAGTCCTTCGTGAGTGCGGTCGTACTGCTACCAAGAGTACGTGTGCCGCGCTCGTGAGGTTCCCGCCGGTCCACCGCGACCGGCTGCCGGGGGTCGCCGAGCAGTGTCCGGCGCAGGTCCGCACGTGCCTGGCGGACGGTGTCGCGGGCGGTGGCCAGCGCCTGTCGCGAGGCTTGTCCCACGGCGCGCGCGACCCCGGCGGCGGGCCGCAGGACGTGGTCGCGCACGACGTGTCCGACGGGGGTGAGGACGGTCCGGTACACCCGGCGGACCGGTTCCACGAAGATCCACCGGAAGAGTGTGCCGAGGGCGCGTCCGACCACGAGCGAGACGTGTCCGGCGATCCGCCAGGCGTGTCCGAGGGCGTCCGCGATCTCCCGGCCGACGACGGCGAGGACCCGGCCCACGGGCGCGAGGACCCGGCGCCACAGCCACCGCGCGGGCAGCACCAGCAGGACGCGCGCGGCCCAGTACAGGGCGGCGCCGACCCCGGTGACGACCAGGTCCGCGAGCCACGACACCCCGTGCCCGGCCGGGACGAGCACCCAGGTCCACAGCCAGAGGGCGGGGAGCACGAACAGCACGCGCGTCGTCCAGTACAGGGCGACGCCCACCCCGGTGGCGACCGCCCGCGCGCACCAGGCGACCGCGCGGGCGGCGGGGGCGAGCAGCCAGGTGTGGAGCCACCGCGCCGGGACGACGAACAGGTGGTGGCCCAGCCAGACCAGCGCCGCGCCCACGGCTCCCGCGAGCCACGCCGTCCCCCGGCCCAGCGGGGCGAGCACGCGCGCGTACAGCAGGCGCGCCGGCACCACGAGGAGGACATGGCCGAGGAAGCCGACCCCCTTGCCGACCGGGACCACGACCCACCGCCACAGCGCGACCCAGGGCCACACGAAGAGCGCCCGGCCGGTCCACAGCAGCGCGCGGCCCAGCGGGCGCAGCACGGTGTCCCTCAGGAAGCGGCCGGCGACGGTGAGGGCGTCCCACACCAGCCGTACCGGCACCACGAGCACGAGCACCACGATCCGCACCGGGATGCGGATCGCCACGGCGAGGCAGCCCTCAAAGGAGGCGGGTGCCGCGGGCGGCTTGTCCAGGTCCATGCACGTACAGACGCAGAAGCGGCCACCATGGATGCCTGCGGACCGTCCCCGCGTGCCGGCCCTCCGCGGGTCACCCCCGCGCCGGGGCGATACGCGCCTTGTACCGGTCCGGGTACCACTGGGTGAACCGCACGGCCCCCACCAGGAGCGCGATCGGCACGACCCAGTTGAACCAGTCGTCCTGGGCGGGGAAGTGGATCGCCAGCCAGGTGAAGAGCGTCATCAGGACGAAGGCGAGGCCCCACACCGCCGTCAGGACCCGGTTGATGTGGGTGAAGACGGGCGAGTCCCAGTACTGACGCGGCGTCGACTCGCGCGCGTACTGCGCGGTGAACGGGTCGGCGAACAGCGAGCCGAGGGCCACGACGGCGACCACGCCGTTGGAGATGACCTGTGCGTACGTCTCCACCCACAGCAGCTCGTCGCGGCCGAGGGCGAGCGCGAGGACCGCGAGGACGGCGAAGAAGACGATGCCGGTCGCGTCGAGGATGCGGATCCTGCCGTTGCGCAGGTCCTGCGCGGACAGGACGAGCGAGGCGACGAGCGCGGCGAGTGCCGCGTACTCCCAGGTGCTGGGGCTCGCGACGACGCCGAAGATGATCCAGGGGGCGAAGGAGAGGAACACGCTGCCCGTGCCGACGGGCTTCTTGGCGGGGGCCTTCGTCGCCGTCTGCTGGACCATGGGTCTCCTCCGGTCGGTCGCGGTCCCCTTTCCTCATGGTCGCGCCGGGCGGCGCGGGCCGCACTCGCGTCGCCCGTGTGCGCGCGGCCCGTACGACCCCTACCGTGGAGATGCGGTCCGGATGCACGGGGGTCGGCACGGTCTTGTCCCGGGAGCAGCCTCCATGAGCTACCGCTTCAACGAGAACGACCAGTTCAACTACGAGGTCCTGCTCGCCCTCGGCTCGGTGTGGCGACGCGGCGCCGACGCGGGCGAGGTGCTGACCACCGCCGCGGGAGTGGCCGACGGGGACGGCACGGCGTGGTTCGACGCCTGGACGGACCTCGGGCACCGGGTCGCGGAGGACGCCGACCGCTGCGCGGCCACCGGGCATCCGCTCAGTGCCCGCGCCGCCTGGCTGCGCGCGGCGGGCTACTTCGGCACCGCGCTGGTCGCCGCCGACGCGATCCCCGAGGACGGCGGGAAGCGGGCGGCCGAGATCTTCGCGGAGCACCGGGCCTGCCTCGACCGCTTCCTGCACGCCTGCGACCCGCCGGCCGAGCGGGTGGCGATCCCCTACGAGGACACGACGCTGCCGGGTTATCTGATCAGTCCGCCCGGCGCGGAGGGCGACGCTCCGCTGCCGACGCTGATCGTCAACAACGGCAGCGACGGTCCCCTGACCACCGCCTGGACCCTGCTCGGCGCGCCCGCCGTGGAGCGCGGCTACCGCGTCCTGCTCTTCGACGGCCCGGGCCAGCAGTCGATGCTCTTCGAGCGGGGGGTGCCCTTCCGGCCCGACTGGGAGAACGTCATCACCCCGGTCGTCGACCATCTCCTCCTCCGCCCGGACGTCGACCCGCGCCGGCTGGCGCTGGTGGGGATCAGCCAGGGCGGCTACTGGGTGCCGCGCGCGCTCGCCTTCGAGCAGCGCATCGCCGCCGCCGCGGCGGACCCGGGGGTGGTCCGGGTGTCCGACAGCTGGTGGCAGCACCTCGGTCCCGATCTGCGCGGGCTGTGGGAGTCGGGGAACCGGGACGCGTTCGACGCGATCGTCGGGGAGGCGCTGGAACAGAGCCCGTCGCTGGCCGCGATGTGGCGGTGGCGGGCCCGGCCCTACGGCATCGACGCGCCGTACGACCTGCTGACCGAGGTGGCGCGGTACGACCTCATGCCGGTGCTGGACCGGATCACCACCCCGCTGCTGATCACCGACCCGGAGGGCGAGCACTTCTGGCCGGGCGCCTCCCGGCGGCTGTACGACGCGCTGCCCGGCCCCAAGTGGCTGGTTCGCTTCACCGAGGAGGAGGGGGCGCATCTGCACTGCGAGCCGCTGGGGCGGGCGCTGTTCGAGCAGCGGGTCTTCAACTGGCTGGACGCGCGGCTGGGGACTCCGGCACGGGCCTGAAACCGGATGTCGATCATGATTTCCGGATGTTGATCACGATCAAGGACACGACCGGATAACCATATTGATCCGGACACGCCAACCTATGGCGCTCGACCACGGCCCGCTGCTTCCATGGAGGCCGAAAACCAGAACCTTCGCTGGGGGGCGAGTATGCACTGGTACGTCGACGTCCTGAAGAAGTACGCCGTCTTCACCGGCCGCGCACGGCGGCAGGAATACTGGATGTTCTTCCTGTTCAACCTGATCATCGCGATCGTCCTGTGGATCGTCGGCCGGGCGATGGGAACCATGGTCCTCTACTGGATCTACAGCCTGGCCCTCTTCCTGCCCGGCCTCGGCGTCGCCGTCCGCCGCCTGCACGACACCGGCCGCTCCGGCTGGTTCGTCCTCATCGGCCTGATCCCCGTGGTCGGCCCGATCATCCTGATCGTCTTCCTGGCCCAGGAGGGCCGCCCGGAGCCCAACGAGTACGGCCCGAACCCGAAGCTCGCACCCGCGGTCTGACGCGTCACCCGCTCAGGAGGAAGGGGCCCGCCGGAGTCTCCGGCGGGCCCCTTCCGTGCGCGAGGCCGGGGCGCTCACTCCACCGCGATCCCGTGGTCCGCCAGGAGGGCGGCCAGGCCGGCGGGGTAGCCGCGGCCGCCCAGGACGAAGTCCCAGTCGCCGGTGGGGCGGCGGCGGAAGGAGCCGAGGACCAGGGCGGTTTCGCCGGGGCGGCCCTCGGAGACCTCCAGGCGGCCGAGTTCGGTGAGGGCGGGGTCGAGGAGGCGGATCACGGGGGACGTGAAACCCGAGAGGTCGGCGTGCGGGTCGGTCTCGGGGTCGACGGCGGCGACGAGGACCAGGCGGTCGGCCTCGGCGGGCAGGGCGTCGAAGGAGACGCGGACGGCGGCCTTGTCCGGGGGCGGGGCGGGGACCGAGCGGACCGAACCGTCGGGGGTGGCGGGGTTGTTGAAGAACACGAAGTGGTCGTCGCTCAGCACCCGGGCACCCGCGCAGACCAGCGCGCACACGTCCAGGGCGACCTCACCGGACCAGGACATGCCCAGCACGTTGTAGTCGCCGAGCGGTTCGGCGGCGGGGCGGGCCGCGCGCTCGCCGAGCCGGCCGCGCAGTCCGTGGCGGTGCAGCAGGTCGACCAGTTCGGGGCCCGAGACCAGCTCCAGGGGCTTGCCCTGGGCGAAGGTGTGCGAGCCGGGGCCGAAGCCCGAGGTGGTGACGAGGACGCCCTTGTTCGCACCGGTGTCCTGCACGGTCCCGTACAGATCCCGCACCGCCGTCGGCGGCACCGTGTTGCGATACCGCTTGACCTGCACGACGATCTGGCCGCCACGGATCGGGGTGGGGTCGACGGCGTGCACGTCCACGCCTCCGTCGCCGGACCGCTCGGTCGTCACCGCCTCCATGCCCATGGCCCGGAACAGCTCCGCCACCAGCGACTCGAAGGCGATCGGGTCCATCTCGTAGAGGTCCGGCTCCTCGCCCGTGTGCGACTCCCCACCGGCGCGCGGCCGCTCCTCGGAGCCCACCCGCACGTCCTCCGGCCTGCGGCCCGGGCGTACCGCCACGAGCTGGTCCGGGCGCGCCGAGAGCCTGCCCTTCAGGGCCTCCGTCAGACAGCTCACCGGGTCGACCTGGGCGAGGTGGAGACCGGCGAAGACGGACTTCGGCGCCATGACCGTCGCCAGGCAGATCAGAGCCTGTCTGCCGGTCGCCGGGTCGTGGTCGTCCACCACGCCGTTCACCGCGACCGAGTCGAGTGTCTCGAACTCGTCGGCGGCGAAGACCTGTTGGGCGGCCAGGAGCAGGCACTGCGCGAGCACCTCGCGGTACAGCGTCCGCCGCTGCGCCACCGGGCGGGGCGTCTCCTTCTCCTGGTCCAACGTGGGCATGTACCGCACCGACTTGGCCTCCGGCACCACGGCGAATCCCGGCAACTCCCAGTCCAGTACGAGCTGTCGGGCCACCGGGTCGTACGCCGCGCGCGGCACGCACGGGAACCCGCCGGGCCACGCGGTGGAGGCGCGCAGCGCGGCGCTGAAGTAGGCGACCACCGCCTCGGGTTCGCCCCGCCGCACGCTCCCGGCTGCCTCCGCGACCCCGGCGTTGTGCCGCCGCACCTCGGCGAGCCGGGCGGCCACGCGCTGCTCGTACTCCCGCCGGTGCACGGCGAGTTGGAGCTGACGCCGGGACTCCGCCGCCTGCGCCGCGAACCAGTCGTGCTCGAACCGGGTGTGCGCGTCCGCCTCCGCCTGCGCCCGCTGCGCCGGCGTCCAACCACCCCGAGCCGGCCGGTACTGCTCCCGGTCCGGCATCCGCACCGGCCACCCCAGCGGCCCCGCATCGAACGGCTCGACCTCCTCGGACCGCATCAGCCGCGCCACCCGGAACACCGGAGCCCCACATCCGGCGGCCAGCAGCCCCCGCAGCGCGGTCACCCGCGCCTCCAGCTCCTCGGTACGCCGCCGCGCCTCAGCCTGCCGGAACTCCCGCTGGCCCTGAGCGACTTCCCGCTCCCGCGCCCGGGCCTGCCGTTCCCTCTCCCGCTCCCGCCGCGCCTCGTCCTCACGGTGGCGCTGCTGCTGACGCTGCGCCTCCGCCCAGACCCCCGCCAGACCAGAAGACCGACGCCCCATCCCCCGAAAGCCTCCCCCGCACACGGGCACCCCCGCCCGGACCCCGGCTGCCCCCAACCGGACGTAACCGGACGACTCTAACCGCCCGACCGGCTCGCGCACATCCACTTGCCCGAGGGTCATACCGAGCCGCCCTGAACTCCCGTCGGCCGGATCCCGCCAGGCTCCCCGGATCGGTGGCTCAGCTCTCCGGGTCGTACATGATCTCGCGCACCTCCTGCGCGCACCGGCACGCCTCGGCGATCTTCGCAGCCCATCTCAGCGCGTCCTCGCGCGACGGGACCTCGATGATCGAGAAACCGCCGACGACCGCCTTGGTCTCGGGAAACGGCCCGTCCGTGACCGTCCCGTCGGTCGCCACGATGCTCGCCTGCTGACGCTCCACTCCTGCGCCGAAGATCCAGACACCCGCGTCCTTGGCCTCCTGGACCACCCGGTGGGCTGCCTCGCCGACCGCCGGGAGATCCTCCTCGGGAAAGATCATCGATCCGTCGTCGAACGAGATCAGATACCGCGCCATCGTGTTCGCCTCCCTGTTCGGCGACCACCCGGCCGCCTCGTCGCTGCTCCTCGTCAGACGGATCCCGCGTCAACTTCTCATCGGTCGTCCCGCCCCGCTCCCACAAGGGGCCGGCGGAGTCTCGATGGCCGAGGCGAGGGTGCCTGCCGGGTCGCGACGCTGTCAGGCGTCGGTGTCGGCGCAGCCGGAAGCGAGCCCGGCGGAGCGGAGCGCGGCCAGGACCTGATGAATCAGGGCTCGCAGGGTCGCACGCGATGGGCGGCGCAGCCGCAGGGGCCGGCAGCGGCGTCCGAAGGGGCGCCGACGACGTCGACGGGCGAGGGGACGAGGCGCCAGCCGCGGACAGCGCGGCCGTCACCTCGTCCTCGCCAGCCCCCGCCGGCGCCTGAATCACCCGATCGAGTGCCCGCTCACGTCAGTGAGAGTGACCGCTCGACGCCGGCGCCGGACCCGCGTTCTTGACCGCCAGAGGCAGCAGCTTCTTGCCCGTCGGGCCGATCTGGATGTGGGTGTCCATCTGGGGGCAGACGCCGCAGTCGAAGCACGGGGTCCAGCGGCAGTCCTCGACCTCGGTCTCGTCGAGTGCGTCCTGCCAGTCCTCCCAGAGCCAGTCCTTGTCGAGACCGGAGTCGAGGTGGTCCCAGGGGAGGACCTCCTCGTAGGTGCGCTCGCGGGTGGTGTACCAGTCGACGTCGACGCCGAAGGGGGCGAGCGCCTTGTCGGCGCAGGCCATCCAGCGGTCGTAGGAGAAGTGCTCGCGCCAGCCGTCGAAGCGGCCGCCGTCCTCGTAGACCGCGCGGATCACGGCGCCGGTGCGGCGGTCGCCGCGGGAGAGCAGGCCCTCCACGATGCCGGGCTTGCCGTCGTGGTACCGGAAGCCGATCGAGCGGCCGTACTTCTTGTCGCCCCGGATCTTGTCGCGCAGCTTCTGCAGGCGCGCGTCCGTCTCCTCGGCGGAGAGCTGCGGCGCCCACTGGAAGGGGGTGTGGGGCTTCGGGACGAAGCCGCCGATCGACACCGTGCAGCGGATGTCGCCGGAGCCGGAGACCTCGCGGCCCTTCTGGATCACGTGGGTCGCCATGTCGGCGATCTGGAGGACGTCCTCGTCGGTCTCCGTCGGCAGGCCGCACATGAAGTACAGCTTCACCTGACGCCAGCCGTTGCCGTAGGCGGTGGCGACCGTACGGATCAGGTCCTCCTCCGAGACCATCTTGTTGATGACCTTGCGCATACGCTCGGAGCCGCCCTCGGGGGCGAAGGTCAGACCGGACCGGCGGCCGTTGCGGGTCAGCTCGTTGGCCAGGTCGACGTTGAACGCGTCGACACGGGTCGAGGGCAGCGAGAGGCCGATCTTGTCGTCCTCGTAGCGGTCCGCGAGACCCTTGGCGATCTCACCGATCTCGGAGTGGTCGGCGGAGGAGAGCGACAGCAGGCCGACCTCCTCGAAGCCGGTCGCGTTCAGGCCCTTCTCGACCATGTCACCGATGCCGGTGATCGACCGCTCGCGCACCGGACGCGTGATCATGCCCGCCTGGCAGAAACGGCAGCCGCGCGTGCAGCCGCGGAAGATCTCGACCGACATGCGCTCGTGGACGGTCTCCGCCAGCGGCACCAGCGGCTGCTTCGGGTACGGCCACTCGTCCAGGTCCATGACCGTGTGCTTCGACACGCGCCACGGCACACCCGAGCGGTTGGGGACGACACGGGCGATACGGCCGTCGGGCAGGTACTCCACGTCGTAGAAGGCCGGGATGTACACCGCGCCCGTCTTCGCCAGGCGGAGCAGCACCTCCTCGCGGCCACCCGGGCGGCCCTCCGCCTTCCACTTGCGGATGATCTCCGTCATGTCCAGCACGGCCTGCTCGCCGTCACCGATGATCGCCGCGTCGATGAAGTCCGCGATCGGCTCGGGGTTGAAGGCCGCGTGGCCGCCGGCGAGGACGATCGGGTCGTCGAGCGTACGGTCCTTGGACTCCAGCGGGATGCCCGCCAGGTCCAGGGCGGTGAGCATGTTGGTGTAGCCCAGCTCCGTGGAGAAGGACAGGCCGAACACGTCGAACGCCTTCACCGGGCGGTGGCTGTCCACCGTGAACTGGGGCACCTTGTGCTCGCGCATCAGCTCCTCGAGGTCCGGCCACACGCTGTACGTGCGCTCGGCGAGGACGCCCTCCTGCTCGTTCAGTACCTCGTACAGGATCATGACGCCCTGGTTGGGCAGACCGACCTCGTACGCGTCCGGGTACATGAGAGCCCAGCGGACATCTGAGGACTCCCACGGCTTCACCGTGGAGTTCAGTTCCCCACCGACGTACTGGATCGGCTTCTGCACATGCGGGAGCAAAGCTTCGAGCTGCGGGAAGACCGACTCGACGGACATCGCGGCATTACCTTCGTGAGCTGACTGGGGGCGCCCCCGGCCAGAAGACTGGGGGTGGGGGTGACCATCCAGCGTAACCCGGTCGGCGCAGTCCTCCGTACCGTTCAGAGCGGGAAGCGGGACACGATCTTCCGCCACCGGCCGGGCAGCTCCTCCTCCACCCGCTCCGCACGCCGCTCCTCGCGCCCGTACAGGACCCCGTAGGGAAACGCGCTCTCCCCCGCCCCGTGCGCCGCCGCTGCCAGCTCGCGCAGGGTGTGGCGAGCCATGACGGCGTCCTGGTGTTCGCCGAGGAGGGTGGTGAGGGACTTCATGGACTTGACGAGGGTGCGGGCGGGAGCGCCGAGGGCGGGCACGGCCGCCTCCGCGCCGTAGCGGGCGCGCTTGGCCTTCTTGCGCGCCTCGTGGAGCGTACGGTCGCGCTCCTCCCCCGGCGGCAGCTCCAGGGCCGTCTCCACCAGCCGGGAGACCTTGGCGAAGTCCTTGCGCAGGGCCTTGGCCAGGGTCTTCCCCGGCTCGCGCGCGGCCCGCTTCAGCAGGGGCGGGTCCGCGAGGAGGGCGTCCAGGGAGTCGAGCAGGGCCAGGTAGCGCGCGGAGTCGAGTACGCCGATCAGACGGGCCCGGGCGCTGTGGTGGCGGGCGGTGGCCCAGTGGGCCAGGCGCTCGCGCACGGGTCCGGTGACCAGGTCGTCGGGGAGAGCGGCGAGGTTGGCGGTCAGGCGCTCCGCCAGCACCTCCTGGTCGCGGTCGAGGCCCAGCTGCCCGGCAAGCCATTTCAGCTCGGCGGCGAGCGGGGCGGTGGCGGCGGGGTCGAGCACCGTGCGGAAGCCGCGCAGAGCGGAGCGGGCCCGGCGGGTCGCGACCCGCATCCGGTGCACGGCGTCGGGAAGGTCGCGGCGGACGGCGGGATCGCGGGAGAGGATCGCCTCGCGTTGTTCGCGCACGTAGGCGAGGACGTGGTCGCCGGCCGTCACGGGGGCGGCGGGCGCCTTGCTCCGGCTCGCCCGGCCGCCGGTCTCCTCCAGCGCGCGGGCGAGCTTGGACGGCGATGCCGACGGCGTGAGTCCGGCCGCGCGCAGCCGCTTCTCGATCCGGTCCAGGAGGGCGGGATCGCCGCCGTCGGCCAGCTCGACCTCGGTCTCGGTCCAGTGCGCGGTGCCACCCGCCCGGTTGAGCCGCTCGGCGGTCACGGTGTCGCTGCTCGCCTCGGCCAGCAGCGTGTCCTCGGCGTCCAGCAGGTCGAAAACGTGGCGGGCGCTGCGGAGCCGGACCACGGGGATCAGCTCGGCGCTCCGGACCCGGCAGCGGACCAGTGCGGCGATCTCCTCGGGCACGGTGTCCGACAGCGGCGCCCGGATCTCGTCGCGGACCCCGGGGGCCACGGGGAACTTCACATGCCATCCGGCGTCCCCGCCTCCGGTGCGGCGGCGCAGGGTGAGGGAGGCGGCGGCGAGCCGTTCGTCGGGGGTGTCGTAGTAGGTGGCGTCCAGCTCGGCCACGCCGCGGTCCACGACCCGGGCCACCCCGGCGGTGCCGGTCACCTCCGGGAAGCCGCCGTCCCCGCCCTCGTACTTCCGCTCCACCTCACGCTTCACGTCCGCCATGCACCGAATCTAGAACGCCCCCGCGATCACAACCACCCCTCGGACACGGCGAAGGGGCGGGAGAAGAACCTCCCGCCCCTCGACGCATCTCCGAGCCCCCGGGGGCTCACACGCCCGTGCGCCCAGTCGTGTGCCCCGCGTGAGCCCCCGTCGAACCGCCGGAGGCCCTACGCCGACATCGGCCGCTGCACCCGGATCGACTGGAGCAGCCCCACCGCGATCCAGACCGCGAACATCGACGAGCCTCCGTAGGAGACGAACGGCAGGGGCAGACCGGTGACCGGCATGATGCCGAGGGTCATGCCGATGTTCTCGAAGGACTGGAAGGCGAACCAGGCGACGATCCCCGCGGCCACGGTCGTGCCGTACAGCTCGGTCGAGTCCAGGGCGATACGGCAGGCCCGCCACAGGATGACGCCGAGGAGGAGGATTATCAGGCCGGCGCCCAGGAAGCCCAGCTCCTCGCCGGCGACCGTGAAGACGAAGTCGGTCTGCTGCTCGGGCACGAACTGGCCGGTGGTCTGCGAGCCGTGGAAGAGGCCCGCGCCGGTCAGTCCGCCGGAGCCGATGGCGATGCGGGCCTGGTTGGTGTTGTAGCCGACTCCCGCCGGGTCCAGCTCGGGGTTGGCGAAGGCGGCGAAGCGGTTGATCTGGTACTCGTCCAGGATGTGCAGCTGCCAGATGGCGACGCAGCCGAGGACTCCGGTGAGCAGCAGGCCGAAGATCCAGCGGTTGGAGGCGCCGGAGGCGAGCAGCACGCCCAGGATGATGGCCACCATGGCGAGGACCGTGCCGAGGTCGGGCATGAGCAGCACGATCATGATCGGCACGGCTGCCAGGCCGAGCGCCTGGAGGACGGTGCGGTGGTCGGGATACGGCTTGTCGCCCGCGTCGACCCGGGCCGCGAGCAGCATGGCCATGCCGAGGATGATCGTGATCTTCACGAACTCCGCGGGCTGGAGCGAGAAGCCCCCGCCGAACACGATCCAGTTGCGGCTGCCGTTGATGGTGGCACCGAGCGGGGTGAGGACCAGCAGTACCCCGAGCAGCGAGACACCGTAGAGGACCGGCACGGCGTTGCGCAGGGCGCGGTGGCCCAGCCAGACCGTGCCGATCATCAGGGCGAGCCCGATACCGAGGTTCATCAGGTGCCGGAGCAGGAAGTAGTACGGGTCTCCCTGGTTGATCTCCGTGCGGTTGCGGGTCGCGGAGAAGACCAGCAGCGAGCCGATCAGGGACAGTGCCAGGGCCGCGAACAGTATCGGCCAGTCGAGCCGCCGGGCGACCGAGTCGCGGGCGAAGAGCCTCGTCCAGCCGGCCCGCTCGGGGCCGTATCCGGAGACGGAGAAGCTGTTGGTGCCGGTCATGTGCGCGTCCTCCGGCTTCCCCTCCGGCGGGGCCGCCTGCGGGTGTTGCTGTTGGTGTTGTCCGTGGGCGCGGTGGCCGCGGGCTGGGTGTCGTCGCCGTTGCTGGCGTTGTTCTTCTGGGCGGCCTCGACGTCCTTGGCGGGGTCGCCGACGATCTTGGGGGCGGCCACCGTGCCGTCGGGGCGGACCTTGGGAAGGGTCTTCTGCGGCTCGGGCAGCAGGGCCTTCTTCTTGTCGACGGAGCCGTCGCCCTGGACGCCGTAGAGCGCGCTGTAGATGTTGCGCACGGCCTCACCGGAGGCTCCGGAACCCGTACCGGCCTGGGCGATCGTCATGATCACCGTGTAGTCCTTGGAGTAGGTGGCCAGCCAGGAGGTGGTCTGCTTGCCGTAGACCTCGGCGGTACCGGTCTTGGCGTGCAGCGGGATCTTGTCCTGCGGCCAGCCGCCGAACTTCCAGGCGGCGGTACCGCGCGTGATGACGCCCGCGAAGGCGTCGTCCATGCCCTTGAGGGTGGCCTGGCTGACGGGCAGCCTGCCGGTCTTCTTCGGCTTGATCGGGGTGATCGTCTTGCCGTCGGAGCTGATGATCGCCTTGCCGATGGTCGGCTGGTACAGGGTGCCGCCGTTGGCGACGGCGCCGTAGATCCGCGCCTCCTGGATCGGCGTGACGAGGGTGTCGCCCTGGCCGATGGAGTAGTTGATCGAGTCACCCTCGCGCATCTTGTTGCCTTCGAGGCAGTTCTCGTACGCGATCTTCTCGACGTAGGAGCCGTCCTTCTTGCCGGACTTGCACCAGGCGTCCTTGTTGGCCTTCCAGTAGTCGAGCTTCCACTGGCGGTCGGGGACGCGCCCGGTGACCTCGTTGGGGAGGTCGACGCCGGTCTCCTTGCCGAGGCCGAACTGGTGGGCGGCCTTGTAGAAGTAGTCCTTCGGCTGGCCCTTCTTGGGGTTGATGCCGCCGTCCCGCTTCCACTCCCGGTCCGCGAGGCCGTAGAAGACGGTGTCGCAGGAGACCTCCAGGGCGCGGCCGAGGGAGATCGGGCCGAAGTTCTCGCCCTCGAAGTTCTTGAAGACCTGGCTGCCGACGGAGTACGAACTCGTGCACGGATAGCGGCCGTCGAAGGCGTAGCCCGCCTCGACCGCGGCGGCCGTGGAGACCACCTTGAAGGTGGAGCCCGGTGCGGCCTGGCCCTGGATGGCCCGGTTGAGCAGCGGGTAGTCGGAGTTCTTGCCGGTGAGGGCTTTGTAGTCCTTGGCGGAGATGCCGCCCACCCAGACGTTGGGGTCGTAGGTGGGGGCGGAGGCCATGGCGACGATGCGGCCGGTCTTGGCCTCCATGACGACCACGGCGCCGGAGTCGGCCTTGTAGTTGGTGCCGGTGATCTTGTCGAACTGCTGGCGGGCGACCTTCATGGCCTTGTCCAGTTCGTACTCCGCGACGCGCTGGACGCGGGAGTCGATGCTGGTGACCAGGTTGGAACCGGACTCCGCCGGGTCGGCCTTGGCCTTGCCGATGACCCGGCCGAGGTTGTCCACCTCGTAGCGGGTGACGCCGGCCTTGCCGCGCAGTTGCTTGTCGTACTGCCGCTCCAGGCCGGAACGGCCCACCATGTCGGAGCGCAGATACGGCGAGTCGGTGTCCTTGGCCTTCTGGATCTCGTCGTCGGTGACGGGCGAGAGGTAGCCGAGGACCTGGGAGGTGTTGGACTTGCCCGGGCCGCCGTAGCGTCGCACGGCCTCGGGCTCGGCGGTGATGCCGGGGAAGTCCTCGGCGCGCTCGCGGATCTGGAGGGCCTGCTTGGGCGTGGCCTCGTCGGTGATCGGGATCGGCTGGTAGGGCGAGCCGTTCCAGCAGGGCTGGGGGGTCTTCGCGTCGCAGAGCCGGACCTTCTGCTGGACTTCCTCGGGCTTCAGGCCGAGCACGGCGGCGAGCTTGGCGAGGACCGCCTTGCCGTCGTCCTTCTGCTTGAGGAGGTCGGTGCGGGAGGCGGAGACGACCAGGCGGGTCTCGTTGTCCGCGAGGGGGACGCCGCGGGCGTCGAGGATGTCACCGCGCACGGCCGGGTCGACGACCTGCTGGACGTGGTTGCCGGACGCCTCGCGCTGGTACTCGGCGCCCTCGCGGATCTGGAGGTACCACAGACGGCCGCCGAGGGTGCCGAGGAGGGAGAGGACGAGGATCTGGATGACGACGAGTCGGATCTGGACCCGTGGGGTCCGACCGGTCTCGGGAATATTGGTCATGGGCGCAGCCCACTCCTTGGAAGGGTGGTGGCGGGCGACGGGTGGGCGGTCACTGCGGCTGCCTCCCCCTCTCAGTGCGCGGACGCGGATGCGTGGACGCGTACGTGAACGTGTGTGCGTACGAACGATGAACGCGGGGCCGGTGCGGGCCCGTTCCCCCGGATCTGCCTCTTTCGGGTGAATTCGCCCGCTGTCACAGCCGCTTGACCCCCTTGATGCGGGCGACCCGGGCGGAGCGGGTGCGGGCCTTGGCCTTGAGGGTGCCGAGGCCGCCGCGCCCGCCGCCGACGCGCAGACCGGTGCCGGAGGAGAGCCAGCCCGAGGAGATGTTCCCTGCCTTGACCGACGGGCCGTTCTCGGTGAGCGGGTCGTTGTCGGTGCGCCGGGCCAGCCACATGACGCCGGGTACGACGAACGGCGCGAGCAGCAGGTCGTAGAGCGCGGCGGAGAACAGCAGCCCGGTCAGGCCGACATGGCGGGCGGCGGTGTCCCCGACGAGGGCGCCGACGCCCGCGTACAGCAGCGTGGAGCCGACGGCGGCGGCGACCACGACGGCCATCGGACCGGTCGCGGACTTCAGCCGGCCGTTCTCCGGTCTGACGAGCCCGGCGCAGTAGCCGATGACGCAGAGCACGAGCGCGTAGCGCCCGGCCGCGTGGTCGGCGGGCGGGGCGAGGTCCGCGAGGAGTCCCGCGCCGAAGCCGACGAGGGCGCCGCCCACATGGCCGTAGACCATGGCGAGGCCGACGACGGTGAGCAGCAGCAGGTCGGGCACGGCGCCGGGCAGGTGCAGCCGGGCGAGGACGCTCACCTGGATCACCAGGGCGACGACGACCAGTGCGGCGGCGAGCAGGATGCGGTTGAGGCGCATGGTGGTTCGGCTCCTACTGCTGCTGCTCGTCGGTGGATTCGGGCGCGTCGGCCGAGGGGGTGACCGTCACGGTCACGGTCGGCGTCGGGACCGGCTTGGGCTTGCTGGGCAGGACCTCGTCGCGGGGGTCCTTCTTGGGCCCGGTGACGACGACGCCGACGATGTCGAGCTTGCTGAAGCCGACGTACGGCGTGACGTACAGGGTGCGGGTCAGACCGCCGCCGGAGGGGTCGACGCGGGAGACCACGCCGACCGGCACGCCGGGCACGAACGGCTTGTCGGCCTGGGAGCCGAAGGTGACCAGGCGGTCGCCCTTCTTCACCTCGGCCTTGCCGTTGAGGAGTTCGACGCGCAGCGGGCGGTCGCCCTGTCCCGAGGCGAAGCCGAGTTCGTCGCTGCCCTCCATACGGGTGCCCACGGTGAAGTCGGGGTCGTTGGCGAGCAGCACGGTGGCGGTGTCGGGGCCGACGGTGGTGACGCGTCCGACCAGGCCGTCGCCGTTGAGCACCGTCATGTCGCGCCTGATGCCGTCGTTGGCGCCCGCGTCGATGGTGATGGTCCAGGAGAAGCCCTGGGCCGCTCCTATGGCGATGACCTGGGCGCCCTTGATGCCGTACTGGCCCTCGCCGGCGATCTTCAGCATCCGGTCGAGCTGGTTCAGGCGGCTGCGGTTGCGGTCGTCGCTGCCGAGCTTGGCCTTGAGGGCCGCGTTCTCCTTCTCCAGCATGGCCAGGCGGTCGTGGCGGGTGCCGGAGTCACGGACGGCGGAGACCGCCTCGCCGACCGGGTCGACCGCGGAGGACAGTCCGTTCTCGATCGGGCCGAACGCCGCGGCCGCTGCGTGCCGGGCGCCGTCGACCGGCGAGTTCCGGCCCCCGCGGATGTCCACCGTGATCAGTGCGAACGCGATGGCGATCAGCAGGACCAGGAGCAGCCGGCTCTCTTTCGTGTCCCTCACGTGCGGCGGCCGTGCCTTCCTCAATAGGAATTCGAGGACTGCCGGAAAAACGCCAACACGAAAGGAAGCGCCAATCCGAGCGGTCCGTTTGCGGGAGCTTATGCCTCTATATCAACGATCCGCCGCACGAGCGAAGAACGTCTCGTACGGCGGAATCGAAGTGTTACGTCATCTGCGCGGCTGAGCGTCCAGAACCTGCTGCAGCGCCTCGAACTCCTCGACGCACTTGCCGGAGCCGAGCGCGACGCTGTCGAGCGGGTCCTCGGCGATGTGGATCGGCATTCCGGTCTCGCGGCGCAGCCGCTCGTCGAGGCCGCGCAGCAGGGCGCCGCCGCCGGTCAGCACGATGCCCCGGTCCATGATGTCGCCGGACAGCTCCGGCGGGCACTTGTCCAGGGTCGTCTTGACGGCGTCGACGATCGCGTTGACCGGCTCCTCGATCGCCTTGCGCACCTCCGCGGCGGAGATGACGACGGTCTTGGGCAGGCCGGACACCAGGTCCCGGCCCCGGACTTCGGTGTGCTCGTCGGTGTCGAGGTCGTACGCCGAACCGATCGTGATCTTGATCTGCTCGGCCGTGCGCTCACCCAGCAGAAGGCTGTACTCCTTCTTGATGTACTGGATGATCGCGTTGTCCAGTTCGTCGCCCGCGACGCGGATGGACTGCGCGGTGACGATGCCGCCGAGCGAGATGACCGCGACCTCCGTGGTGCCGCCGCCGATGTCCACCACCATGTTGCCCGTGGCCTCGTGGACCGGCAGGCCGGAGCCGATGGCGGCCGCCATGGGCTCCTCGATGATGTGCACCTGGCGCGCGCCGGCCTGCGAGGACGCCTCGATGACGGCGCGGCGCTCGACGCCCGTGATGCCCGAGGGCACGCACACGACGACGCGCGGACGGGCGAGATACCGCCGCTTGTGGATCTTCAGGATGAAGTAGCGGAGCATTCGCTCGGTGATCTCGAAGTCGGCGATCACGCCGTCCTTCAGCGGGCGCACGGCGACGATGTTGCCCGGCGTCCGGCCGATCATCTTCTTGGCTTCGGCACCGACCGCGAGGATGCCACCGGTGTTGGTGTTGATGGCGACGACGGACGGCTCGTTGAGTACGATCCCGCGACCCCTGACGTACACCAGCGTGTTGGCGGTCCCGAGGTCGACAGCCATGTCACGGCCGATGAACGACATTGAGTTCCCCATCAGGATTCGTCTGGCCTTCCCACGAGCTTTTGAGGGCTTTTCAGGTAGGCGAGGTGGGTGCGGTGACGTGAAGGGTTCCATCGTAGACGCGCCTTCACGGACATCGCGCGAGGGTCTTCGCCATTGTCAGCAGATGACGCGGCGCCCCGCTTCTGGAGACGGTCCATCGGGGGCACACGTTCCCCCGATCGCCAACGCATATGCCAAGGGACGGCCGAAATCGTACGGCCGTCCCAGGTCCGGGCGTCCTGCCGACCTGACGGTCCATCAGAAAAATTCTCGGAAACTCCGCACGGCGTGGCCCGGACGGGCCGCCGGGCGCCGGTCAGACACGGCCCGGGAAGAAGATCTTCACCTCGCGTTCGGCCGACTCCTCGGAGTCGGACGCGTGGATCAGGTTCTCGCGGACGATCACGCCGTAGTCGCCACGGATGGAGCCCGGGGCCGCGGCGATCGGGTCCGTCGGACCGGCGAGCTGCCGCACACCCTCGATGACCCGCTCGCCCTCGACGATCAGCGCGACGACGGGACCGGAGGCCATGAACTCGACGAGGGGCTCGTAGAAGGGGCGGCCCACGTGCTCGGCGTAGTGCTGCTCCAGGATGGCGCGGTCCAGCGTCCGCAGCTCCAGCGCGGCGATCCGCCAGTCGGCCTTGCGCTCGATACGGCTGATGATCTCGCCGGTCAGGCCACGACGGACGGCGTCGGGCTTGAGCAGGACGAGGGTGCGCTGGGTCACGGAAGGCTCCTTACGACTGACGTGCGGTGGCACGAGATTACAGGGCGTGTCGTGGCACTCGTCACGCAGCGTCAGGTGTGGAGGTGGGCTCGGCCGCCGCGAAGCGGGCCTTCGCCTCGTCCACCTTCCGGCCGTAGTGCACCGACGCCCACCACAGGGCGGCGAAGACCGCGCCCATGATGTACATCATCGGCACGAAGACGCCCGAGACGACGAGGGCGAGCTGGAGGGCCCAGCCGAGGGCGACGCCGCCGGGGCGGGTCACCATGCCGCACAGCAGCACGGACAGGGCCATGGCGATCCCGCACACCAGCCACACGGTGGACATGGCGAGGGAGGGGTCCTTCATGGCCACCAGGCCCGCGAACCCGATGATGAAGAACTCACCGATCAGCGTCGATGAACAGAGCGTACGCACGACGGAACCTCTCAGCCCTTCCCGAGCAGCAGGCGCGCCTCGCCCACCGTGATGACCGAACCGGTCACGAGCACACCGCCGCCCGCGAACTCGCCCTCCTCCTCGGCCAGCGTGATCGCGGCCTCCAGAGCCTCCGGCAACTGCGGCTCGACCTGCACGCGGTCCTCGCCGAACACCTCGACGGCGACGGCGGCCAGCTCGTCCGCGTCCATGGCGCGGTGGCTGGAGTTCTGCGTGACGACGACCTCCGCGAAGAGCGGCTCGAACGCCTCCAGGAGTCCGCGCACGTCCTTGTCCGCGCTCGCGCCGACCACGCCGATCAGCCGGCTGAAGTCGAACGCCTCGCGCACCGCCTCGGCGGCCGCCTCGGCACCGGCCGGGTTGTGGGCGGCGTCCAGCACGACGGTCGGGGAGCGGCGGACGACCTCCAGGCGGCCCGGGCTGGAGACGGACGCGAACGCCTTGCGCACGGTGTCGATGTCCAGCGGCTGCGCGCGCTCGGCGCCGACCCCGAAGAACGCCTCCACGGCGGCGAGGGCCACGGCCGCGTTGTGCGCCTGGTGGGCGCCGTGCAGCGGGAGGTAGACCTCCGGGTACTCGCCGCCGAGCCCGCGCAGGGTGACGAGCTGTCCGCCGACGGCGACCTGGCGGTCCACCACGCCGAACTCCAGGCCCTCGCGGGCCACGGTGGCGTTCTCCTCGACGGCCTTCTTCAGCAGCACCTGCGCCACGTCCACCGGCTGCTGCGCCATGATCACGGTCGCGTCCGGCTTGATGATCCCGGACTTCTCCACGGCGATCTGCTCGGGGGTCTCCCCCAGCCGGTCGGTGTGGTCCAGGCCGATGGGGGTGATCACGGCGACGTCGCCGTCGATCACGTTCGTCGCGTCCCAGCTCCCGCCCATGCCGACCTCGACCACGGCGACGTCCACCGGCGCGTCCGCGAACGCGGCGTACGCCATGCCGGTCAGCACCTCGAAGAAGGACAGCCGGAACTCCTGCGAGGTGTCCACCATCTCGATGTACGGCTTGATGTCCTGGTACGTCTCGATGAACCGCTCCGCGCTGACCGGGGCGCCGTCCAGGCTGATCCGCTCGGTCACGGACTGCACGTGGGGGCTGGTGTAGCGGCCGGTGCGCAGTTCGAAGGCGCCGAGCAGGGCCTCGATCATGCGGGCGGTGGAGGTCTTGCCGTTGGTGCCGGTGATGTGGATGGACGGGTACGTGCGCTGGGGCTCGCCGAGCACGTCCATCAGCGCGGCGATGCGGGCGACGGAGGGCTCCAGCTTGGTCTCGCCCCAGCGGCTCGCCAGCTCCGTCTCGACCTCGCGCAGGGCGCGGTCCAGTTCGGGGTCCTCGGGGCGGGCCGGCACGTCCGCCTGCGGCGGGCCGCCCTGGGTGCGCAGGGTGCGGCTTCCCGCCTCGATCACGGCGAGGTCGGGGTCGCGGTCGGTCTCCTCCGCGATGATCTCTTCGAAGGGGTCGGGGCTGTCGTTACCGGGCTGCTCGTCACTCACGGGGCCAGTTTACGGAGCGGGGGCGGCTCCGCGCGTGGCGGCTTGCGGCCGGTGGTCGGGCGCGGGTGCGTCGCGGCTTGTCGCGCAGTTCCCCGCGCCCCTGAAACCCCCTCGCCCTGGGCGGTCGCGCCAGTGCTGCGCTGCGGGTGCGTGGTGGCCGTTCGCACAGTTCCCCGCGCCCCTCAAAAGCACAGGACGAAGCCCCCGGTGCCGATCTCGGCACCGGGGGCTTCGCAGCGCGCTTACGCCTGCGGGAGGCGGTCCAGCTGGGCGCGGAGGCGGGTCATGTCCTCCTCCGCCTTGGCGAGGCGGCCGCGGATCTTGTCGACCACCGCGTCCGGCGCCTTGGCGAGGAACGCCTCGTTGCCGAGCTTGGCCGTCGCCTGGGCCTTCTCCTTCTCCGCCGCGGCGAGGTCCTTGGCGAGCCGCTTGCGCTCCGCCGCGACGTCGATCGTGCCGGAGAGGTCCAGCGCGACCTCCGCTCCCGCCACCGGCAGGGTCGCCGTCGCCGTGAAAGACTCCCCCTCCGGCTGGAGACGGAGGAGCTGACGGATCGCCGCCTCGTGCGGGGCGAGCGCCGTGCCGGTCAGGGTGAGGCGGGCCGGGACGCGCTGGCCGGGCTGCAGGCCCTGGTCGGCGCGGAAGCGGCGGACCTCGGTGATGACCGACTGGAGGGACTCGATCTCCCGCTCGGCCGAGGCGTCACGGAAGCCGGAGTCGGTGGGCCACTCGGCGATGACCAGCGACTCACCGCCCGTCAGCGTCGTCCACAGCGTCTCCGTGACGAAGGGGACCACCGGGTGCAGCAGCTTGAGCGTGACGTCGAGGACCTCACCGAGGACCCGCTTGGAGACCTCCGCCGCCTCGCCGCCCGCCTGGAAGGTCGTCTTGGACAGCTCGACGTACCAGTCGAAGACCTCGTCCCACGCGAAGTGGAACAGCGCGTCCGAGAGCTTGGCGAACTGGTAGTCCTCGTAGAACGCGTCGACCTCGGCCACGACCGAGTTGAGGCGGGAGAGGATCCAGCGGTCGGTGGCGGACATCGCGGAGGCGTCCGGCAGCGGGCCCTCCACCGTCGCGCCGTTCATCAGCGCGAAGCGCGTCGCGTTCCAGATCTTGTTGGCGAAGTTGCGCGAGCCCTGGACCCACTCCTCGCCGATCGGCACGTCGACACCCGGGTTGGCGCCGCGCGCGAGGGTGAAGCGCAGGGCGTCGGAGCCGTACTTGTCCATCCAGTCCAGCGGGTTGACCGCGTTGCCGAAGGACTTCGACATCTTCTTGCCGAACTGGTCGCGGACCATGCCGTGCAGGGCGATGGTGTGGAACGGCGGGGTGCCGTCCATCGCGTAGAGGCCGAACATCATCATCCGGGCGACCCAGAAGAAGAGGATGTCGTAGCCGGTGACCAGGACGGAGTTCGGGTAGAACTTCGCGAGCGACTCGGTCTGCTCGGGCCAGCCCAGGGTGGAGAAGGGCCACAGGCCGGAGGAGAACCAGGTGTCGAGGACGTCGCTGTCCTGGTGCCAGCCCTCGCCGGTGGGCGGCTGCTCGTCGGGGCCGACGCAGACGACCTCGCCGTTCGGGCCGTACCAGACGGGGATGCGGTGGCCCCACCAGAGCTGGCGCGAGATGCACCAGTCGTGCAGGTTGTCGACCCAGTCGAAGTACCGCTTCTCCATCTCCTGCGGGTGGATCTTGACCTTGCCGTCGCGGACCGCGTCACCGGCGGCCTTGGCGAGCGGGCCGACCTTGACCCACCACTGCATCGACAGGCGCGGCTCGATGGTGGTCTTGCAGCGCGAGCAGTGGCCGACGGAGTGGACGTAGGGCCGCTTCTCGGCGACGATCCGGCCCTCGGCACGCAGGGCGGCGACGATGGCGGAGCGGGCCTCCAGGCGGTCCAGGCCCTGGAAGGGGCCGGGGGTGGTGATCACGGCGTGCTCGTCCATGACGGTGATGGACGGCAGGTCGTGCCGCTGGCCGATCTCGAAGTCGTTCGGGTCGTGCGCCGGGGTCACCTTGACGGCGCCGGTGCCGAACTCGGGGTCGACGTGCTCGTCCGCGACGACCGGGATGGAGCGGTCGGTCAGCGGGAGCTTGATCAGCTTGCCGATGAGGTGCTGGTAGCGCTCGTCGGAGGGGTGGACGGCGACGGCCGTGTCACCGAGCATCGTCTCGGCGCGGGTGGTGGCGACGACGATCGTCTCGTCGCCCTCGCCGTACTTCATGGAGACGAGCTCGCCGTCGTCGTCCTGGTACTCGACCTCGATGTCGGAGATCGCGGTCAGGCAGCGCGGGCACCAGTTGATGATGCGCTCGGCGCGGTAGATCAGCTCGTCGTCGTAGAGGCGCTTGAAGATGGTCTGGACGGCCTGGGAGAGGCCCTCGTCCATGGTGAAGCGCTCGCGGGACCAGGCGACGCCGTCGCCGAGGCGGCGCATCTGGCCGGAGATCTGGCCGCCGGACTCGCCCTTCCACTGCCAGACGCGCTCGACGAACGCCTCGCGGCCCAGGTCGTGGCGGGACTTGCCCTCCTTGCCCAGCTCGCGCTCGACGACGTTCTGCGTGGCGATGCCGGCGTGGTCCATGCCGGGCTGCCACAGCGTCTCGTAGCCCTGCATCCGCTTGCGGCGGGTGAGGGCGTCGATGATCGTGTGCTCGAAGGCGTGGCCCAGGTGCAGGCTGCCGGTGACGTTGGGCGGGGGGATGACGACGGTGAAGGGCGGCTTGTCGCTCTTCGCGTCCGCCTCGAAGTAGCCCCGCTCTACCCAGCGCTCGTACAGCGGCCCCTCTACATCGGCCGGCGCGTACTGGGTCGGCAGTTCGGTGTCGGGCGCGGGTGGCTGCTGCTGAGCGTTCTCGGTCACGGGGGTCAGTTTAGAGGTGCCGGAGGGTGCTCCCGAAACGCGTTTGTTCTGTAACGGTGCGGCCCCCGGTGCCGTGCGCTCCCGGCGGCTGGGCCAGGATGGCGGGGACACAGGAGCGTGTGGAGGGGATGCGAGGAATGAGCAGCAACCAGCCGGGCCCGTACGGCGGACCGCCCCAGCAGCCGGGTCCGTACGGCCCGCCGGCCGGGCAGCCCGGCCCGTACGCCCAGCCGGGCCCCTACGGACAGCAGTCGCCCGCGCCCCGGCCCGGCTACGGCTATCCCCCGCAGGGCGGGGCTCCGGTACCGCCCCCGCCGCCCCCGCCCGGAACCCCGCAGCCCGGTTACGCCTACCCGCAGCAGGGCGGTGTGCCGCCGCAGCAGAACCCCTACGGCCAGCAGCCCCCGAGCCCGTACGGCCAGCAGCCGCCCTACGGCCCGCCGTCCTACGGGACTCCGCAGGCGCCGGTGCCGGCCGGGGGCAAGAAGCGGACGGGGCTGATCGTCGGGGCGGCCGCGGTGGCGGTCGCCGTGGTGGTGGGCGCCTTCTTCGCGTTCTCCGGCGGGGACGACAAGAACGGCTCGGTCGCCGACGACGGCCCGCACAAGCTCGTGACGCCCTCGCGGGTGCTCACCGAGTACCGCAAGGGCAAGAGCGACGCGGGCGCCATGACGCAGGACGACCTCAAGGACGCCGAGACCTGGGGCGTGCAGGACCCGAAGGACGTGACCGCCGAGTACGCGGCCGGGAACGAGGCGAACCCGCTGAGCAAGAAGCTCATGGAGTTCGGCGGGGTCTACGGCACGATCGCCGACCCGGGGAAGACCGTGGACGCGATGTTCGCCTACCTGAAGGACCAGGGGGACAAGGACCCCGACAACAAGTACAAGCTGGAGGGCGAGCCGCAGACGTTCACGCCCTCCGCGCTCGGGGACGCCGTGCTCAAGTGCCAGCACGCCAAGGTGGCCACGAACAGCACCGCCAAGGGGATGCCCGACCAGATGACCGTCTCGGTCTGTGTCTGGGGCGACCACAGCACCATCGGGTTCGTGATGCCGATGGACGTCGCCACGCTCGCGGCGGGCCGCCCCAGTGACCTGGCCGCGGACGCCGACCTGGTGGCGCGGCTGCGCAAGGAGATCCGCGTCGCGGCCTGACGGTTCGCGGCGTCAGGGCCCGCACGGCCCGAGGGCTCATGCGAAAGGGCCCCCGTCCTCGCCGGACGGGGGCCCTTCGCGTGTCGCCTGCCGCGGGCTAGGCGGTCTTCTGCTCGCCCGTGCCCCGGCCCCGGGAGTCCCGCGGGATGAGGGTCGGGTTGACGTTGGAGTGCACGACGTCGGCCGTGATGACGACGCGGGCGACGTCCTTGCGAGACGGCACCTCGTACATCACCGACATCAGCACCTCCTCCATGATGGCGCGCAAGCCCCGCGCGCCGGTCTGGCGGAGGATGGCCTGGTCGGCGATGGCCTCCAGCGCCTCGCGCTCGAAGTCGAGCTCCACACCGTCGAGTTCGAACAGCCGCTGGTACTGCTTGACCAGGGCGTTGCGCGGCTCGACGAGGATCTTGAGCAGGGCCTCGCGGTCGAGGTTGTGCACCGAGGTGATGACCGGGAGACGGCCGATGAACTCGGGGATCATCCCGAACTTCACCAGGTCCTCGGGCATGATGTCCTCGAAGATGTCCTTGGCCGCCAGCTCGCGCTTGGAGCGGATCGTGGCGCCGAAGCCGATGCCCTTGGCGCCCGCCCGGGCCTCGATGATCTTCTCCAGGCCCGCGAAGGCACCGCCCACGATGAACAGGACGTTCGTCGTGTCGATCTGGATGAACTCCTGGTGCGGGTGCTTGCGGCCGCCCTGCGGCGGGACCGAGGCGGTGGTGCCCTCCAGGATCTTCAGCAGCGCCTGCTGGACGCCCTCGCCGCTCACGTCGCGCGTGATCGACGGGTTCTCGCTCTTGCGGGCCACCTTGTCGATCTCGTCGATGTAGATGATCCCGGTCTCGGCCTTCTTGACGTCGTAGTCGGCCGCCTGGATGAGCTTCAGGAGGATGTTCTCGACGTCCTCGCCGACGTAGCCCGCCTCGGTGAGCGCGGTGGCGTCCGCGATCGCGAAGGGGACGTTCAGCATCCGGGCCAGGGTCTGCGCGAGGAGGGTCTTGCCCGAGCCCGTGGGGCCGAGCAGCAGGATGTTGGACTTCGCCAGCTCGATGGCGTCCTCGCGGCCCTGCGCGCCGCCGTTCTCACCGGCCTGGACCCGCTTGTAGTGGTTGTACACCGCGACCGAGAGGGCCTTCTTGGCGGCCTCCTGGCCGACCACGTAGCCCTCGAGGAACTCGTAGATCTCGCGGGGCTTGGGCAGCTCCTCCCAGCGCACCTCGCTGGTCTCCGCGAGCTCTTCCTCGATGATCTCGTTGCAGAGATCGATGCACTCGTCGCAGATGTACACACCGGGCCCTGCGATGAGCTTCTTGACCTGCTTCTGGCTCTTGCCGCAGAACGAGCACTTGAGCAGATCGCCGCCGTCACCGATGCGTGCCACGGTGTGCTTCCCCTTCGCCTGGGAGACGCCTGGACGCTGCCGGCCCTGCGACTCCTGGTGCTGCCTTATGTCCGACGGTACCTTGCCCGGGGCCGTGTTCGGGGCCCCCTTGGCAGGGTTCACTTTGACGTGGACCCTGCCAAAGCGGCCCAGAAGTGCACGGTCGCGGTCAGCGAACCGCCTCGTTGTTCATCTTGCGGGTGGAGATGATCTGGTCGACGAGGCCGTACTCCAGGGCCTCGTCGGCCGTGAGGATCTTGTCGCGCTCGATGTCCTCGCGGATCTTCTCGATCGGCTGGTTGGAGTGCTTGGCCAGCATGTCCTCGAGCTGCTCACGCATCCGGGTGAACTCCTTGGCGATGATCTCCAGGTCGGAGAGCTGCCCACGGCCCGTGGAACCGGCCGGCTGGTGGATCAGCACGCGGGAGTTCGGCAGCGCCATGCGCTTGCCCGGGGTGCCGGCGGCCAGCAGGATCGCCGCGGCGGAGGCCGCCTGGCCCATGCACACCGTCTGGATGTCCGGCTTCACGAACTGCATGGTGTCGTAGATGGCCGTGAGGGCCGTCATGTCACCGCCGGGGCTGTTGATGTAGATCGAGATGTCGCGGTCCGGGTCCATCGACTCCAGGCACAGGAGCTGCGCCATGACGTCGTTGGCGGACGCGTCGTCGATCTGGACGCCGAGGAAGATCACGCGCTCTTCGAAGAGCTTGGCGTACGGGTCGTACTCGCGGACGCCCTGGGAAGTGCGCTCGACGAAGCGGGGAATGATGTAACGGCTGTCGGGGCGGGGGCCCTCGTACATACCGCTGGCGGCGCCGGGGAAGTTGCTCATGGGGTGTTCACCGTCCTGGTGGCGTTCTGGGGGCTTTCAGTGGTGGCGGTGCGTGGCGCGGACGGGCCGGTCAGGCACCGGTGCCGCCGCCACCCGGAACACCCGAGGCGTGCGTGATGATCTCGTCGATGAGACCGTACTCCTTGGCCTCCTCCGGGGTGAACCAGCGGTCGCGGTCGCCGTCGCGGATGATCGCCTCGACCGTCTGGCCGGAGTGCTGGGCGGTCAGCTCGGACATGCGCTTCTTGGTGCGCAGCAGGTACTCGGCCTGGATCTTGATGTCCGAGACCGTACCGCCGAGGCCCGCGGAGCCCTGGTGCATCATGATGTCCGCGTGCGGCAGCGCGAAGCGCTTGCCGGCGGCGCCGCCGGTGAGCAGGAACTGGCCCATGGAGGCCGCCATGCCCATCGCGATCGTGACCACGTCGTTCGGGATGTACTGCATGGTGTCGTAGATCGCCATGCCGGCCGTCACCGAGCCGCCGGGGCTGTTGATGTAGAGGTAGATGTCCTTCTCGGGGTCGGCCGCGAGGAGGAGCAACTGAGCGGTGATCTTGTTGGCGATGTCGTCGTCGACCTGCTGGCCGAGGAAGATGATCCGCTCGCCCAGCAGCCGGTTGTAGACCTGGTCACCGAGGCCACCGCCGATGGAGGGCTCGCCGGCGGCGGAGGGCATCAGATTCGTCACGTATCCACCTGCTCGTCTTACGACGGCGCCGGGCCGTCTCACGTAGTCCTGCCGGGGTTTGGCGGGGGTGCTCCCCCGCGCCCCGTATTCATGGACCCTAACGCTCTGGTCCCCCCGGGGAATCCCGGAGAAGCGGGTGTTCGCCTCCGGCGTAGTGGCTCCGCCGGGTGCGGGCGGGGTTCGGAGTGCGCGGTGGCGGGGGTCTTCGGGGTGCGGCCCGTGGTCGCCTCCCGCGCGGTTTCCGCCGCCCCTTCGAGGCAAGCCCCCCCGGACGCGCGTAAGACAGCAGGCCCCCAGGAGACACGCTCCCGGGGGCCTGCTGTCAGGCGGGTACCGCGAAGGCTCAGGCCTCCGGGGTCTCCTCGACGGTCTCGGTGACCTCGGTGGTCTCCTCGTCGTCCTCGTCGTCCAGGTCGACGACCTCGCCGTTGGTGTCCTTCACCGTGGCGGCCTCGACCACGACGGCCAGGGCCTTGCCGCGGGCGACCTCGCCGACGAGCAGCGGAACCTGGCCGCCCTCGACGACGGCCTGGGCGAACTGGTCGGGGGACATGCCGGAGGAGGCGGCGCGGCGCATGAGGTGCTCGGTGAGCTCCTCCTGGTTGACGCCCAGGTTCTCCTTCTTCACCAGCTCGTCGAGGACGAACTGGGTCTTGATGCCCTTGACCGCGGCCTCGCGGGTCTCGGTGTCGAACTCCTCGGCGGTCTTGCCCTGGATCTCCAGGTACTTGTCGAGGGTCAGGCCCATCTGGCCGAGCTGGTGGTGCTCCAGGTTGTGCTTGCGGGTGTTGACCTCGTCCTCGAGCAGCTTCTCGGGGACCGGGACCTCGACCAGCTCGAGGAGCTTGTCGAGCACGCGCTCCTGGGCCTGGGTGGCCTGGTCGTACTGCTTCATGTTGGCCAGGCGCTTGCGGCTGTCGGCCTTCAGCTCGTCCAGGGTGTCGAACTCGGAGGCGAGCTGCGCGAACTCGTCGTCCAGCTCGGGCAGTTCGCGGGCGGCGACCTGGGTGACCTTGACGGTGACCTCGGCCTCGCGGCCGGCGGCGGAGCCGCCCTTCAGCTCGGAGGTGAAGGTGGCCTCCTCGCCGGCGGACAGACCCTTGACGGCCTCGTCGATGCCGTCGAGCAGCTCGCCCGAGCCGATGGTGTAGGACACGCCCTCGGCGACGCCGTCCTCGAGGACCTCGCCGTCGACCTTGGCCTCCAGGTCGATGGTGACCACGTCGCCGTCCTCGGCGGCGCGCTCGACCGGGGAGGTGGAGGCGAAGCGCTCACGGAGCTGCTCGACGGACTTCTCCACGTCCTCGTCGGTGACCTCGACGGCGTCGACCTCGACCTCGATGCCGGAGTAGTCCGGGATCTCGAGGGCGGGGCGGATGTCGACCTCGGCGGTGAAGTTCAGCGTCTCGCCGTCCTTCAGCTCGGTGATGTCGACCTCGGGCTGGCCCAGCGGGCTCAGCTCGGCCTCGTTGACCGCCTCGGTGTAGAACTTCGGGAGCGCGTCGTTGACGGCCTCCTCCAGCACGGCGCCACGACCGAACCGCTGGTCGATGACCCGGGCCGGGATCTTGCCCTTGCGGAAGCCCTTCACCGTGACCTGCTGGTTGATCTTCTTGTACGCCGCGTCGAGGCTGTCCTTGAGCTCCTCGAAGGGCACCTCGACAGTGAGCCGAACCCGGGTCGGGTTCAGGGTCTCCACGGCGCTCTTCACGGTTCGGTCTCCTTGTGGCTGACTTCTTGGGTTCTGCCGGAGCCAGCGAGGCCCGGCGGATAGCCGCCCGGAGGAGTACGTAAGCCATGAGGCCGGGCACACGGGCGCGCAGCTTGCATAGTAACCGCAGCCGGTCAGCGCCCCAAAAGGCGATCATCACAACGCCGTGAGCCGTGGTCGGGGTGGCGGGATTTGAACCCACGGCCTTCCGCTCCCAAAGCGGACGCGCTACCAAGCTGCGCCACACCCCGTCTGGTGCGAGACGTAGGGTACATGCCCGGGCCACCTGCGGCGCCCGCACAAAGAAGGGGCGCGCGCGGACACCCGCGCCGGGCGGCACGTTGGCCTCCGCGTCGGCGGACCCGCTACGATGCTCCCGTGCCGCGGTCACCGACCGGTGGCGCGCTCTCGCGGGCGTAGCTCAATGGTAGAGCCCTAGTCTTCCAAACTAGCTACGCGGGTTCGATTCCCGTCGCCCGCTCCACACGGCTCGGGGCCGGGTCGGAGGCATCGCCCTCCGCCCGGCCCCGACGCGTTTCAGAAGCTGATCGAGTTGATCGTCTCCGCTATCGAGTTCATGAAGCGGTTGATGGACGGCGCCATGCCGGTCGAGGCGAGGAAGAAACCGAAGAGGATCGCCACGATGGCCGGGCCGGCCTTGATGTTCCCTCCCCGGATCAGCACTACAAGGATGATCGCCAACAGCAGCACCACAGACAGTGAAATGGCCACAACTGATCACACCCTCGGTCGGTCGGCGCTCCGGGACCGGAGGCACCGCCGTGCGCACCTCCGCCAGAACCATCGTGCCACCAACAGGGCCCCGGTATGCGGCTCGTGACACATCGTCGGCAGTTCGTCGGCCAACGGGCCCGCGACACGCGCGATTTCGGCCGCGTTCCGCGTACATCCCCCGGCGCTCCCCGTGCGTCTTCCGCGCGCGCGTGCACAGCTAATTCCCCGGGTTCGTTTCCGCATCCACACATCTGGCGCGCAGGTATTTCGAATTGCCGTCACAGTGACGGAGAATGCCCCCTTTAGTCCGGATGAATCGGGACATCACGGATGAACGAACGCCATGATTGTGCCTGTCATCACGCCGTCCGGACGGGCAAGTTATGCGATTCACGGGGTATCCGAGCGCGATAACCAGGAATGACCTCGGTGGTTTTACGTATTCGCACACTCGACGCTAGGGTGCCAGAGATGTTTGACGCCGCCCCGTCCCTAGGCCAGAACCGCAGGCCACTGCCACCGGCCCAGCCGCCGGCCGGCAAGGTGCCCGGTCCCCGTACCCCGATGAGCGAGCAGCTCGGAAAGGCGCAGGCGGACAGACCCGTCAAACAGCGCGATTCCTTCTACGACAACGCCAAGTATCTGGCGATCGTGCTCGTGGCGATGGGCCACGCGTGGGAGCCGCTGCAGGACGGCAGCCGGACGGTCCAGGCCCTCTACGGCTTCGTCTTCGCCTTCCACATGCCCGCGTTCATCGTCATCTCCGGCTATTTCTCCCGGAGTTTCGACATGCGGCCGGACCGGCTCAAGCGACTGGTCACCGGGGTCGTCGTGCCGTACGTCGTCTTCGAGGCGGCGTACTCGCTGTTCCGCAACCACTTCACGGGCGAGAGCGGCGACATCAGTCTGCTGGACCCCTGGTACATGACGTGGTTCCTGGCCGCGCTGTTCGTGTGGCGGCTGACCACGCCGCTGTGGAAGCTGATCCGCTGGCCGCTGCCGGTGGCCACGGGCATCGCGATGCTCGCCGCGGTCAGCCCCTCCATAGGCGACGACCTCGACCTCCAGCGCGTGCTGCAGTTCCTCCCGTACTTCGTGCTCGGTCTGTGTCTGAAGCCGGAGCACTTCAAGCTGGTACGGCGCCGGTCGGTGCGGATCGCCGCGCTGCCGGTGTTCGCGGCGGCTCTGGCGGTCTCCTGGTGGGCGGCGCCGCGGATGAACGCCGCGTGGTTCTACCACCGTGACTCCGCGCAGGAGCTGGGCGCCCCCTGGTGGTGCGGTCCGCTGATGACGCTGGGGATGCTGGCCTGCTCGACCGTGCTGACGGCCTGCTTCTTCGCCTGGGTGCCGGGCCGCAAGCTGTGGTTCACGACGCTGGGCGCGGGCACCCTGTACGGCTATCTGCTGCACGGCTTCCTGGTGCGACTGGCCCGCTACCAGGACTGGTACGACCACGGCTGGCTGCACGGCCCGCTCGGGGAGATCGCGGCGACGGTGATCGCGGCGGCCGTCATCACGGTGCTGTGCACCAAGCCGGTCCAACGGGTGTTCCGGTGTGTGATGGAACCGAAGATGGAGTGGGCCTTCAAGCAGGACCCGGCGGAGCAGGCGCGGCAGCGCCAGCAGAAGAGCGAGCGGGAGCGCGCCCGGGTCCAGCCGAAGCCCGCGGCCGACAAGCGCCGCGAGACAGCCGACGCCTAGGGCCTGTCTCCGTTCGGCTCCCCCGGACCGGGACCCGACTCCAGACCGAGAAGCGCACGCATCCGCGTGTACTTCTCGGTCAGTCGTTTCCGGGTCGGCTCGTCCAGGACGGCGAGCCGGGCGGGATCGGCGTTGTGGGCGAGGTCGGCCTGTTTGACCAGGAGGGCGCCCGGGGTGGCGAGGACGCGCCGCGCGTACGCCTCGGGCGGCTCGCCGGGGCGCTTGGTGAGGGCTCGTACGATCGCCCTGGTGCGCGGGGTCAGGGCGGCTCCGGTCAGCCATTCCTCGCTCAGCGCGTCGTCCTCGACGGCGTCGTGGAGCCAGGCGGCGGCGATCTGTTCGGCGTCGCCGCCCCGCTGCCGTACGCCCTCCGCGACGGCGGCGAGGTGTTCGGCGTAGGGGCGGCCCGCCTTGTCCGTCTGGCGGGCGTGGGCGGCGCGGGCGAGGGTCTCGACCTGGGCCGGGGTGAGGAGTTCGTCGTCCATGGACGGCTCCTAGTGTGAAGTGGCGGACGCCTCGCGGCAGATGAGCAGCAGGGCGCGGTCGTCGTTGACGTCCTTGGCGACGGCCTCGATGAGGTGCCAGGCGGCGCCGTGGAAGCCGCCCGCGACATAGCGGTCGGCCTCTCCGGTGAGGCGGTCGATGCCCTCGACGATGTCGCGGTCGGAGGTCTCCACCAGTCCGTCGGTGAAGAGCATCAGCACGTCGCCGGGGCGCAGCGAACCCTTCACGGAGTCGAACTGGGCGCCGTCGTACACGCCGAGGAGGGGGCCCTCGGCGGCCTTCTCCTCCCAGCGGCCGTTGCCCGCGCAGAGCTGGAGACCGGGCGGATGGCCCGCGGAGTACAGCTCGTAGTCCCCGGAGTCGAGGTCGAGGACGAGGTGGATGGAGGTGGCGAAGCCCTCGTCCCAGTCCTGGCGCAGGAGGTAGCCGTTGGCGGCGGTGAGGAAGGCGTGCGGGGGCAGGGAGCCGATGAGGCCGCCGAAGGCGCCGGAGAGGAGCAGGGCGCGGGAGCCCGCGTCCATGCCCTTGCCGGAGACGTCGGTGAGGACGACCTCCAGGGTGCGGCCGCCGTTGGTGCGGGCCGCGACGACGAAGTCACCGGAGAAGGACTGGCCGCCGGCCGGGCGCAGGGCCATCTCCTGGTGCCAGCCGCGCGGGAGTTTGGGCAGCTCGCTCTGGGCGCGGATGCGTTCGCGCAGGTCGAAGAGCATGGTGCCGCCGCGCCGCCAGGGCACGCCGACGCGGCTGCGGAACTGGGCGGTGAGCAGCCCGAAGAAGCCGCATGCGGCGACGACGAGGACGACGCCGGGGGTGACTCTGGAGGGGCCCTCGGTGTACGGGCCGAGGCTCACGGACTCGACGATGAGCGCGGTGGCGGCGGCCGCGTACAGCCCGAGCAGGCTGGCCGGACGCAGCACCAGTCCGCCCGCGACGATGGGCAGGACGAGGGTGGCGGGCGAGCACCAGACGGAGTTGCCGAGTGTCATCGCCATGAGGACGGGAATGGTGACGAGGAGGCCGACGAGGGCGATCCAGTCGGGGCCGTCACCGCGGAAGTAGTCCACGGCGCTGCGGCGCAGCGCGACCCGGACCCGGTGCCACTGCATCTTGCACCGGGCCGTGAACGTCTCGGCCTTCGCGCGCCGCTCTCCTGCTGCCATCAGTTCGCGACCCTATCCATCGGACCAGCCGCTTGGCACGGGAGGTCCCACTTGTCCCCCGTGCGAGGCTCCACTTGGCGTTTCCACTACACAGTGGCGTTTCAACTACACAGTGAACGGTACGGAGCGCGTTCGCGCTGCCACCCGGCGGAAATTGGCCGTTCCGTCATCAACGGGCGTGACCCGGGCCGGGGTTGGTCAGCCCTTCTGGCAGGTGGGGCACCAGAAGAGGTTGCGGGCGGCGAGCCCGGCGGTGCGGATCTCCGTGGCGCAGACGTGGCAGGGGAGGGTGGCCCGGCGGTAGACGTAGACCTCGCCGCCGTGGTCGTCGACGCGGGGCGGACGGCCCATGGCCTCGGGGGTGTGCTCGGGGCGCACGGTGTCGATGCGGTTGTTGCGCACGCCCTCGCGCATGAGGTCCACGAGGTCGGCCCAGATCGCGTCCCACTCGGCCGGGGTGATGTCCTTCCCCGTGCGGTAGGGGTCGATGCCGTGCCGGAAGAGGACCTCGGCTCTGTATACGTTCCCGACGCCCGCGACGATCTTCTGGTCCATGAGCAGTGCGGCGATCGTCGTACGGCTGCGGCGGACGCGGGCGTAGGCGGCGGCCGGGTCGGCGTCGGCGCGCAGCGGGTCGGGGCCGAGCCGGTCGTGTACGGCGCGCTTCTCGTCGTCGGTGATGAGGGCGCAGGTGGTGGGGCCGCGCAGGTCGAGGTAGTCGGTGTCGTTCGCCAGGCGCAGCCGGACGGTGTCGGTGGGCGGGGGTGCGGGGGCCGGACCGAGGGCGACCTTGCCGAAGAGGCCGAGGTGGATGTGGACCCAGTCGGTGTCGCGGAAGCGGAGGAAGAGGTGCTTGCCGTGGGCTTCGGTGGCGGTCAGCTCCGCGCCGTCGAGCAGGGCAGCGGCGTCGGCGAACTTGCCCTGGGGGCTGCCGACCCGGGGGGCGGTGCCTTCGAAGCGCTCGGCGCAGTCCCGCGCCAGGCGGTGGATGGTGTGCCCTTCTGGCACGGCCGGGGCGTCCTTCCTGGTGGTCTTCCCGCTGATTCTCTGCCGGGTGTCGCCGGTGGCCCGCCGGGTGCCCCTCGGCCGTTGCCCGGCCGCCCGCCGCGTCCGGGGTGCGGGCGCGGCGGGCGGTGGGTACGGCGGGGGGCCGGTCAGGGGGCCGGGCCCGGTGCTTACGACTGGGGGTGGTGCGCCGGGATGGGCGGCAGTTCGCCGGTGTTCTCGTAGTTGGTCAGCATGTCGATGCGGCGCATGTGACGCTCGTCACCGGAGAAGGGGGTGTTGAGGAACACCTCGACGAACTTGGTCGCCTCCTCCTCGGTGTGCATCCGCGCGCCCACCGCGACGACGTTGGCGTTGTTGTGCTGACGGCCGAGGGCGGCGGTCTCCTCGCTCCAGGCGAGGGCGGCGCGCACCCCCTTGACCTTGTTGGCGGCGATCTGCTCGCCGTTGCCGGAGCCGCCGATCACGATGCCGAGGGCGCCCGGGTCGGCCGCCGTGCGCTCCGCGGCCCGGAGGCAGAAGGGCGGGTAGTCGTCCTGGGCGTCGTAGATGTGGGGCCCGCAGTCGACGGGCTCGTGCCCCGCCGCCTTCAGCCAGTCGACGAGGTGGTTCTTGAGTTCGTAGCCCGCATGGTCGGAGCCGAGATACACGCGCATGTACCGAGTGTGACACGCCCGATTCCGGGCAGCAGCTCCGGGTTCGACACGAGATATGTGAGCCACACCATAGAAGCTCAAGAAAACCTCAAGTAACAATCCGGATTCAGAGGTTCCCGAATTCGTTTCCCTCGGATTCACTGAACCGCCTCGTACACCGCTCGTGCGAGGCCCCGTACTCCGTCGTTTCACACGGCCCCCACGGGTCGAACGGGAAATGCACCACAGGCGCAAAGGAAATCCGTCCATGACCTCTGGTTCCGGACTTCAAGCAGGACTCAAGAACCGCCATCTGTCGATGATCGCGATCGGTGGTGTGATCGGTGCCGGACTGTTCGTCGGCTCCAGTTCCGGTATCGCCACCGCGGGCCCCGGCATCCTGCTGTCCTACGCCCTCGTCGGCACGCTCGTCGTCCTCGTGATGCGGATGCTCGGCGAGATGTCGGCGGCCAACCCGACCTCCGGCTCCTTCTCCGCCCACGCCGACCGCGCGCTGGGCCGCTGGGCGGGCTTCTCGATCGGCTGGCTCTACTGGTTCTTCTGGGTCGTCGTGCTCGCCGTCGAGGCGACCGCCGGCGCGGGCATCCTGCACGGCTGGATACCGGCCGTGCCGCAATGGGGCTGGGCCCTGATCGTGATGGCCGTGCTGACGGCGACGAACCTGGTGTCCGTCGGTTCCTACGGCGAGTTCGAGTTCTGGTTCGCCGGGATCAAGGTCGTGGCGATCGGTGCGTTCATCGTGATCGGCGCGCTGGCGGTGTTCGGCGTGCTGCCGGGTGTGCACAGTGACAAGGCCGGGCTTTCGAACCTGACCGCGCACGGCGGTTTCCTGCCGCACGGTCCGGGCGCGATCCTCACCGGTGTGCTGCTGGTCGTGTTCTCCTTCATGGGCAGCGAGATCGCCACGCTGGCGGCCGGCGAGTCCGAGAACCCGCAGCGCGCGGTGACCAAGTCGACCAACAGCATCATCTGGCGTATCGGCGTCTTCTACCTGGGCTCGATCCTCGTCGTGGTCTCGCTGCTGCCGTGGAACGACCCGTCGATCGCGAAGGACGGCTCGTACGTGGCCGCGCTCGGTTCGCTGGGCATCCCGCACGCCGACCAGATCATGCAGTTCATCGTGCTGACCTCGGTGCTTTCCTGCCTCAACTCGGGCCTGTACACCGCGTCCCGCATGGCGTTCTCGCTCGGTGAGCGCGGTGACGCGCCGAAGGCGTTCGCCCGCACGAACTCCCGTGGTGTGCCGATGGCGGCGATCCTCGCGTCCGTCGCGTTCGGCTTCCTCGCGGTGTTCTTCAACTACGCGTACCCGAAGACGGTCTTCCTCTTCCTGGTCAACTCCAGCGGCGCGGTCGCGCTCTTCGTGTGGCTGGTGATCTGCTTCTCGCAGCTCCGGATGCGGAAGATCATCCAGCGTGAGGCGCCGGAGAAACTCGTCGTGAAGATGTGGCTGTACCCGTACCTCACCTGGGCGACGGCCGCGCTGATCGTCTTCGTCCTCGGCTACATGCTCACCGACACCAAGGGCGAGAGCAGCGGTCGCGTGACCGTGCTGCTGTCCCTGGGCGTGGCCGCGGTCGTGATCATCATCGCCCTGGTCAAGCAGAAGCTGACCGCCGACCGCCCGGCCCCGGCCGTCGAGGCGGCGGCCTCCGGCCAGGATGACGCGGAGAAGGTCCCGACGGCCTGATCTTTGGACCGGTCGGAGAAAGCCCGGCCCCGCGGGGGAATCCCCGGTGGGGCCGGGCTTTCTCGCGTCATCCAAGTCCGGCCGGTGGAGGTCGGGGGGTGGTGGGCGGGGCGTGCGGCCGGGTCCCGGCAGTAGCCGTGCGGTCCTAGCAGTAGCCGTGCGCCCTGGCGCCGGACGGAGCGAGGTTCGGCCACGGGCGTCCCGCCCTGTCGGAGGCGGCGGCGCGCAGGAGGTCGAGGAGGGTGCAGCCCGGGTAGCCCTGGAAGCTCGCGTGGTTGTGGCTGCGGTGGTAGCAGTTCCAGTAGCTCACGACCTGCCGCTGGACGCGGGCGAAGAAGACCGGGTTGTCCACGAGGAACTGCCCGTAGGCGAGGTGACCGGGGGTGCCGGGGCCGGCGAGTCCGCGCAGCTCGTCGCGGATGACGACCAGGATCTCCACGACGTACTCGCCGACCAGCCGTACGACGTAGGGAACGGCCCAGGGGTCCGCGGAGCCGACGATCTCCTCCAGGTGACGCTGTCTGACCCTCCCGTCGCAGTGGCGGGAGTACAGGCAGTGCAGAAGCTGCCGTTGGCGCGGCGAGAGCGACGCCACCGCGTCGGCCGGGGGCTCGTCGTTGTAGAGGCGCTCGGGGATCAGCATCTGCCGGCCCTCCACCGCGACCGAGAACCAGAGGAACGGCTGGAGCCGGGAATCGGGGATCAGTGCCAGGACCGCCTCGGCGTCGCTCGCGAGCCGGGCCGGGAACGCCTTGATCAACGGGTTGCTGCTGTCGTCGAGTGGCTGCACGCGCCGATCATGGCGGACGCCCCTGCCGGACGGCCACGCGTTTACCGGGCAGCACGTCCTTTGACGGGTCCGCACCCCGGCCGGGACATGACGAAGGGCCCGCCAGGGACGTGGCGGGCCCTTCGCGGGGAGGTTCAGCGCTTGGACGTGAGCTTCCATGCCGTCGGGAGGAGGCCCATGGCCAGGGCGGCCTTCAGGGCGTCGCCGATCAGGAAGGGGGTGAGGCCGGCGGCGATGGCCTGGGTGAGGGACATGTGGGCCGCGAGGGCCAGGTACGGGACGCCGATCGCGTAGATGATCGCCTCGCCGAGGAGCATCGTGCCCGCCGTGCGGAGGGGGGAGCGGTCCGCGCCGCGGCGGGCGAGGGCGCCGACGGCGGCGGAGGCGAGGATCATGCCGAGGACGTAGCCGAAGGAGACCGCGCCGGCGCCCGAGGCACCGCCCGCGAACCACGGCACGCCGACGACGCCCGCGACCGCGTACAGCGCGAGGGAGAGGACGCCGCGGCGGGCGCCGAGCGCGGTGCCGACGAGCAGCGCGGCGAAGGTCTGACCGGTCACCGGGACCGGGGAGCCCGGCACCGGGACGGCGATCTGGGCCGCGAGACCGGTGAGGACGGCGCCGCCGAGCACGAGGGCGGCGTCGCGCACGCGGGACGCAGGGATGAGGTCGGCGAGGACTGCGCCGGGGCGAGCGGTGACGCTGGCGGTGCTCATGGGGACTCCGCGGGTGTGTGGGCAGGTGACAACTCATCGACGCTATACCGGCGGCCAACCCCCGATCACCGTCCGCGCTCGACAAAGGCGTGAACAGGCCCTTGGTGGGCTCCGGACAAAGGATGCCGGTTACACCGGGATCGGGGTGACGCCTGTCACCCCAGCCGGGTGGCCCGGGCCACCCAGGTAAGCGGACGCACACATTCCGTAAGCGATTTGTCCGTATCGTGGGCACTTTCCACGACCGCTCCCGGAAACCGCCCAGACTGGTGGAGTTTTTTATCCACTTGTCGGACTACCGGACTGGACGAGCCCCGCCCCATGCCCCGCCCCACGCCCAGCACCACCACGCGGCAGCCGCCGCAGCAATCGCCGCAGCAGCGGGCACAGGGCGCCCCCCTCGCCTCCGGCCTCAAGCAGCGCCACCTGTCCATGATCGCCCTGGGTGGCGTGATCGGCGCGGGCCTCTTCGTCGGTTCCGGCGCGGGGATCGCCGCCGCGGGACCCTCCATCGTCGTCGCCTACGCCCTCTCCGGCTTCCTCGTGCTGCTGGTGATGCGGATGCTGGGCGAGCTGTCGGCGGCGTACCCGTCCTCGGGCTCCTTCTCCGCGCACGCCGAGCGGGCCATAGGACCGTGGGCCGGGTTCACGGTCGGCTGGTCGTTCTGGATCATGCAGTGCACGGTGGTCGGCCTGGAGGGCATCGGCGCCGGAAAGATCGTCAGCGGCTGGCTGCCCGGCACCCCGCAGTGGGCCTGGGTCGCGCTGTTCATGGTGGTGTTCTGCGGCGCGAACCTGGCCGCGGTGAAGAACTTCGGCGAGTTCGAGTTCTGGTTCGCCGCGCTCAAGGTCGGCGCGATCGTGCTGTTCCTGGCGCTCGGCGGCCTCGCCATCGCGGGGGTGCTGCCCGGTACCCGCTCCCCCGGCACCTCCCACCTGGCCGACTTCCTGCCCAACGGCGCCCACGGCCTGGTCCTCGGCCTGCTCGCGTCGGTGTTCGCGTACGGCGGCCTGGAGACGGTGACCATCGCGGCCGCCGAGTCGGAGGACCCGGTGCGGGGTGTGGCCGGTGCCGTGCGCACGACGATGTGGCGGATCGCGCTGTTCTACCTCGGCTCGATGGCCGTCGTCGTCACCCTCGTCCCGTGGAACTCCCCGGAGGTCGTGGCGCGCGGTCCGTACGTCGCCGCGCTCGACAGCCTCGGCATCCCCGGCGCGGGCCGCGTCATGAACGTGGTGGTCCTCGCCGCCCTGCTCTCCGCGATGAACGCCAACATCTACGGCTCCTCGCGCATGTTGCACTCCCTGGTCGGCCGGGGTCTCGGCCCGAAGGCGCTGGCGAAGGTGACCGGCGGGGTGCCCCGGATCGCGGTCCTGGTCTCCTCGGTGTTCGGCTTCGCGTGCGTGCTGCTCAGCTACTGGCGCCCGGACGACGTGTTCATGTGGCTGCTGAACATGATCGGCGCGGTGATCCTGGTCGTCTGGATCTTCGTCGGCGCCTCCCAGCTGATCCTGCGCCGCCGCGCCGAGCGCGCCGGTACCGAGCGGCCCGCCGTGCTGATGTGGGCGTTCCCGTGGCTGACCTGGGTCGCGCTGCTCGGCATGGTCGTGATCCTGGTGCTGATGGCCCGGCAGCCCGACACGCGGACCCAGCTCTACTCGACGGGCGGCCTCACGCTGGCCCTGGCGGCGGGCGGCTACGCCTGGCAGCGGGCCCGCGCCAAGCGCTGACCACCCACGACGAAGGCCCCCACGAGCGACACGTGGGGGCCTTCGTCGTGCCCGCCTTGCCCACCGACCGCTTCTTGTTGCTAGCGTGTAGTTGCAAGCTTTTTGCAATAAGTCTCGGAGGGGACCTGCCCATGCCCGTCTACTCGTTGCCGGAACTGCCCTACGACTACGCCGCGCTCGCGCCCGTGATCAGCCCCGAGATCATCGAGCTGCACCACGACAAGCACCACGCGGCCTACGTGAAGGGCGCCAACGACACCCTGGAGCAGCTCGCCGAGGCGCGGGACAAGAACGCCTGGGGCTCGGTCAACGGCCTGGAGAAGAACCTCGCCTTCCACCTCTCCGGACACGTCCTGCACAGCGTCTACTGGCAGAACATGACCGGTCCGAAGGAGGGTGGCGGCGAGCCGCTGGCCCAGGACGGCGTGGGCGAGCTGGCGGACGCGATCACGGAGTCGTTCGGTTCCTTCGCGGCCTTCAAGACCCAGTTGACCAAGGCGTCGGCCACCACCCAGGGCTCCGGCTGGGGCGTGCTGGCGTACGAGCCGCTGAGCGGCCGGCTGATCGTGGAGCAGGTGTACGACCACCAGGGCAACGTCGGCCAGGGCTCGACCCCGATCCTGGTCTTCGACGCCTGGGAGCACGCCTTCTACCTCCAGTACAAGAACCAGAAGGTCGACTTCATCGAGGCCATGTGGCAGGTCGTGAACTGGCAGGACGTGGCCCGGCGGTACGCCGCCGCCAAGGAGCGGACGGACGTGCTGCTGCTGGCCCCCTGAGCGGCCCGGGGAGCGGCACATAGACCCCCCTGAGGTCCGCTGATCGTCCCGCCTCGTGATCGTCTTCTCACCCTTCACGGCGGCGGGCGGAACAGGCCGGGGCCCCCGCGAAGTCATGCCCGCGGGGGCCCCGCCGTACGCGTACGAGCTGCCGTACGTGCCTAGAGGTTGCTGAAGTCCGGCCCCTGCGTCCGGGTGCGCTTCAGCTCGTAGAAGCCGGGGATCGAGGCGACCGCGAGGGTGCCGTCCCACAGGCGGGCCGCCTCCTCGCCCTTGGGGGCGGGGGTGACGACGGGGCCGAAGAAGGCGATCTGCTCACCGTCGGGACCGGGGACCGCGATGACCGGGGTGCCGACCTCCTGGCCGACCTTCTCGATGCCCTCCTTGTGGGAGGCGCGCAGCTCGGCGTCGAACTCGAAGTCGGTCTGGTCGAAGTAGTCGATGAGGTCGGCGGGCAGGCCGGCCTCGGCGAGCGCGCCCTCGACGGCCTCGCGGGTCGGGCCCTGGCCCTCGTTGTGGATACGGGTGCCGAGCGCGGTGTACAGCGGGCCGAGCACGTCGGCGCCGTGCTTCTGCCAGGCGGCGGTGACCACCCGGACCGGCTGCCACGCCTTGGTGGCGAGCATCTCCCGGTACTCCTCGGGCAGCTCGTCGATGCGGTCCTCGTTCAGGACGGCGAGGCTCATGATGTGCCAGCGGACCTCGATGTCGCGGACCTTCTCCACCTCCAGCACCCAGCGGGAGGTCATCCAGGCCCAGGGGCACAGCGGGTCGAACCAGAAGTCCACCGGGGTCTTGCCCGACGTGGTCGCGGTCTCGGACATGTCTCTCCTAGCGAAACGGTCTTTACCGGCGCCAACATCGCCTGCGCCCGCGCAATTCCCCGATGCCGCGTCCCGGGGCCGCATGGCAGGATCGTGCCGTTCGGTGCCTGTTTTTCCGCGACCACAAGGGAGTGCCGCCCGTGCCCGGTGAGAATCTGTCCCGCGACGAGGCCCGCGAGCGGGCCGCCCTGCTGTCCGTCGACGGGTACGACGTGTCGCTCGACCTGCGCTCCGCCGTGGGCGGCGCCGAGGACACCGGCGGGCCGCGCACGTTCCGCTCGGTGACGACGATCCGCTTCGCCTGCGCCGAGCCGGGCGCGTCGACCTTCGCGGACCTGATCGCGCCGTCGGTGAACGCCGTGACGCTCAACGGCCGTGACCTGGACCCGGCCGAGGTCTTCGACGGCTCCCGGGTGCTGCTGACGGACCTGGCCGCCGAGAACGAACTGACCGTGGACGCGCAGTGCGCCTACTCCCGCACCGGGGAGGGAATGCACCGCTTCGTGGACCCCGAGGACGGCGAGGTCTACCTCTACACGCAGTACGAACCGGCCGACGCCCGGCGGGTGTTCGCCAACTTCGAGCAGCCGGACCTCAAGGCGCCCTACCGCTTCGAGGTGCGCGCGCCCGAGGGCTGGCGGGTGTGGAGCAACGGCGCCGGTGAACTCGCGGACGGCGTCTGGAAGTTCGCGGAGACCAAGCCCATCTCGACGTACATCACCTGCGTGGTGGCGGGGCCGTACCACTACGTGACCGACTCCTACGAGCGCGTCCTGGAGGACGGGACCAAGCTGGAGATCCCGCTCGGCGCGATGTGCCGCAAGGGTCTCGCGCCGTACTTCGACGCCGACGACGTCTTCCTCGTCACCAAGCAGGGCCTGGACTTCTTCCACGAGAACTTCGACTACCCCTACCCCTTCGGGAAGTACGACCAGGCGTTCGTGCCGGAGTACAACCTCGGGGCGATGGAGAACCCGGGTCTGGTGACCTTCCGCGAGGAGTACATCTTCCGCGGCAAGGTGACGCAGACGTCGTACGAGGCGCGGGCCAACGTCATCCTGCACGAGATGGCGCACATGTGGTTCGGCGACCTGGTCACCATGGTGTGGTGGGACGACCTGTGGCTGAAGGAGTCCTTCGCGGACTTCATGGGCACCTTCGCGAACGTGGGCGCGACCCGGTTCGAGAACGCCTGGACGACCTTCGCCAACCGCCGCAAGGCGTGGGCCTACCGGGCCGACCAGCTCCCCTCCACGCACCCCATCACGGCCGACATCCGCGACCTGCAGGACGCCAAGCTCAACTTCGACGGCATCACCTACGCCAAGGGCGCCTCGGTGCTCAAGCAGTTGGTGGCGTACGTCGGGCAGGACGCCTTCCTGGAGGGCGCCCGTCGCTACTTCAAGCGCAACGCGTACGGCAACACCCGTCTGGGCGACCTCCTTTCCGTGCTGGCGGAGACCAGCGGCCGGGACATGACGGCGTGGGCGGCGGCGTGGCTGCAGACGGCCGGGGTCAACTCCCTCACCCCGCAGGTGCTGTTGGACGACCAGGGCCGGGTGGCGGAGCTGGCCGTGGTGCAGGAGGCTCCGGAGTCGCACCCCGAACTGCGGCCGCACCGGGTGCGGGTGGGTCTGTACCGGCGTGACGCCGAGGGCTCGCTGGAGCGTTACGCGAGCGTCGAGACGGACGTCGAGGGTCCGCGCACCGTCGTCGCCGAACTGGCCGGCGCCGAGGCACCGGAGCTGGTGCTGGTCAACGACGACGACCTGACCTACTGCAAGGTCCGCTTCGACGAGACCTCCCTCGCGACCCTGCGCGAGCACCTGGGCAGCCTGTCCGACCCGCTCGCCCGGGCGCTCGCCTGGTCCGCGCTGTGGAACATGACGCGGGACGCGCTGCTGCCCGCGCGGGAGTTCCTGGAGCTGGTGCTGCGCTTCGCGGGCCGCGAGTCCGACATCGGTGTGCTCCAGATGCTGCACGCGTGGGCGGGCACGGCACTGGAGCGGTACGCGGCTCCCGAGTGGCGGGAGACCGGCGCCGGCCTGCTGGCGCGGGGCGCGCTGGAAGAGCTGCGGGCGGCGGAGCCGGGCGGCGAACACCAGCTCGCCTGGGCCCGGTTCTTCGCCTCGGTCGCCGCGGCGCCCGCCGATCTCGCGCTGCTGAAGGCGCTCCTCGACGGCACCGAGACCGTCGAGGGCCTGAGCGTGGACCAGGAGCTGCGCTGGGCGTTCCTGGAGCCGCTGGCCGCGCACGGGGTGGCCGACGAGGAGCTGCTGGTGGCCGAGCTGTCCCGCGACGACACCGCCTCGGGCAAGCGGCACCAGGTCCGCTGCCTGGCGGCCCGTCCGTCGGAGGCGGTCAAGGCGCAGGCGTGGGCGCAGGTCGTGGAGTCCGACCAGCTGTCGAACGCGCTGGTCGGGGCGACGATCGCGGGCTTCTCCCAGCCCTCGCAGCGCCGGCTGACCGCGCCGTACGCACAGAAGTACTTCGCGGCGATCGACCGGATCTGGCGGGAGCGGTCCATCCAGATCGGCATGGACATCGTGAGCGGGCTCTTCCCCGCCTACCAGGACCGTCAGGAGACGCTGGACGCGACGGACGCGTGGCTCGCGGAGCACGCGGACGCGGCTCCGGCGCTGCGCCGCCTGGTGCTGGAGGCGCGGGACGACCTGGCCCGCGCGCTGCGCGCCCAGACGTGCGACGCGAAGGCCGAGGGGCACTGACCTTTGGCCTGAACTTGCCCGTTCGGTGACCGTTACCGAATCCGGGCACGCACACCCGTAACCCCTGGTCCTCCCCCGAACGGACCAGGGGTTTTCGCTGCCTACTCGGCATCCGAACACCCGTCCTTTAGTGCCGTGTTGTCCGCATTTCTCGACGAGCGTGTAACACGGGTTACAGGCGGGACGGGGGTCGGGCATTCCGTTGGACATGACGCACAACACCCCGCTCTCCCCCCGCCCCCTCCGCCACCTCTCCGAGGTCCACCGCCGTGTGCTGTCGGCGGCCCAGCTGCGTTCGCACGGCGTGACGACGGCCGAGCTGAACGACCGCTGCCGGGACGAGGGCCCCTGGCGGCTGCTGCTGCCGAACGTCGTGCTGCTCCACGCCGGTGACCCCACCAGCGAGGAGCGCCTGCACGGCGCCCTGCTCTACGCCTCGCGCGAGTCGGCCCCGGGGGTCCCGGCCCAGCCGACGGCACACGGCCCGCACCGCTCGCCCTACCCGGAGGCGATGATCACCGGTCTGGCAGCGCTGGCCCTGTACGGTTTCGCCACCGCCCCGCCGCTCGCTGCCCTGGACCGGGTGGACGTCCTGGTCCCGAGGCTGCGGCGGCTGCGCTCGGCGGGTTACGTCCGGGTGCGGCGCACGGCGGAGCTGCCCTCCGCGCACGCGGTCTCCGGGCTGCCGGTGGCGCCGGTGCGGCGCGCGCTGGCCGACGCGGTGGCCCGGCTGACGGACGCGGACACGGTACGGCGGCTGCTGACCGAGGCGGTGCGCGAGGGGCACTGCGAACCGACCCCGCTGGTGCGGGAGTTGAACCAGGCGCGGCTGCTGTCGCGGTCGTACGTGGTGGACGCGGTGGAGTCGCTGGTGGCCGAGGGGCGGGCGGCGGCCGAGGACCGGCTGTACCGGCTGGTGGGCGAGCACGGGCTGCCCGACCCGGTGTGGAACGTGGACCTGCGGCTGCCCGGCGGTCCCCATCTGGGCGGGGTGGACGCCTACTGGCCCGAGCAGGCGGTGGCGATGGAGCTGGACACCCGGGCCCCGCACCAGGACGAGGACGAGCGGTGGGCGGAGTACGCGCGCAAGCGGGAGCACCTGGAGCGGCTCGGGATCACTGTCGTGCACCTCACCCCGCGCAGGCTGCGGGAGTCGCCGGAGCAGCAGGCGGCAGTGGTCCGTACCGCCCTGATGGCGGCGGGCGACCGCGATCCGGCCGCGTACGTCGTGGTGCTCCCCCGCCAGTGACGGGCGGGACGGCGTCACGGGCCGGGAGGCGGGAGGGTCCGCCGGGGGCTCGGACGGACCCTCCTGGCGCGGGTCAGGGCTTCGTCAGCAGCAGTTCGGTGTTGCGGTCGGTGCTCTTCCCGGCGAGGGTCGTGTGGGCGCCGGGGGCGTTGAAGGACAGCTCGCGGTAGAGGGCGGCGAGGCCGGTCCGGGAGAGGTCGGCGAAGTCGGTGCGGTGCGGGGCCGCGGCCTCCACGAGGGTGGTGAACAGCGAGAGCGTGCCGTCGCCGTTGTCCGTCAGTTCGATGATCCGGGCGAGGTGGGGGTGGTCGATGTGGGAGGCGGTGGAGATCTCCCAGAAGGAGCCGCCGTGCGCGGCGGGGTGCGGGGTGACGACGTTCTTGTGGACGTGCCCGTTGATCCAGGCGAGGACGTGGGGGTGGGCACCGAGCACCGAGACCAGTTCGGCGCCTTCGTGGCGGCGTTCGCCGGGGCGGGCCGGGTCGGGGCGGGTGTTGGTCATGCTGGTGCTGGTGTGGTGGCTGAAGACGATCACGTGGTCGTCCGTGTGCTCGGTGAGCGTGCGCTTGAGCCACGTGAGCTGGGCGGTGCCGATCGAGCCCTCGTAGAAGCCGCCGGGGTCGGTGGTGTCGAGGCTGATGCCGAGCACGCCCTCGGCGATGCGGAACGCGTAGTACTGGGTGCCCGCGTCGAGGTTGGCGGCCGTGTAGCCGTGTCCTGCCGGGCCGTGGCCCTGGTGGGCGGGGTCGAGGTGGGCCTTGACGTACTCGGCCGGGGTGTACGGGGCGCGCCGCTCGTCGGGGGTGACCGTGCGCATGGTGCGGGTGTGGGCCCTGAGGAAGTCGCGGTAGCCGGTGCCCTCGGGGTCCTGGGCGCCCTTGAAGGCGGCCTGGAACTTCCTGGCCTCGGCACGGGTGGCGGTCATCAGCTTGCGGCCGCCGACGGCGGCGTCCATCAGGTAGGGGTCGGCGTGGGAGCCGTAGCAGCCGGTGGGCAGGAAGTCGTGGTTGCCGACGGTGGAGTACCAGGGCATCGCGAGGCCGGGGCTGCGGACCTCGCGGATCGCGGCGGCCAGGAATCCGGGCAGGCGCGGGAAGCCGAGCGCCTTGTCGCCGTCGCGGACGGTGGAGCCGGGCTGCCAGTAGAGCCCGAGCCCGGAGTTCTGCACGCCCTCGTAGTGCCGGGGGTCGCCGGAGTTCGGGGTGATGCGGCCGCCGCTCATCACCTTCATGAACCAGTCGAGTTCGGTGTGCGCGTTGTTGTCGGTGTTGTCCCCGGTGGTCATGACGAAGCCGAACGGGGTGCCGGTGACGGGGCCCGCGCGCAGCGCGTTGACCCGCTCGACCAGGGAGACGGCACCGGGCACGGTCAGCGCCTCCTGCGGGCGCCAGGCGTGCGGGTCGGACGCGCGCAGGAACTCCAGGCGCAGCGGGTGCTGGACGTCGGTCAGGTGCAGGTCGGTGAACTGCACGAACGCGGCGAGTGAGGTACGGCGGTCCGCGCGCCCGGACTTGGCGGCGGCCAGCTCGGTGCGCACCACCCGGGGCCAGCCGGGTCCGTCGCCGAGGCGGCGGTAGCCGGAGCCGGAGCCGTGCGGAGTGGCGACCGAGTCGAGGGTGGTGCCCTCGGTGTACGGGGCGACGGGCGTGGGCGAGGGCGTGGGCGTCGTCGTGGCGCTGGGGGTGAGGGTGGGGGCGGGAAGGGCGGTGGCGGCTTCGCTCTCGGTGGGGCGCAGGGCGTAGCCGAGGCCGGCGGAGAGCGTGAGGGCTCCGGCGGCGGCGAGGAGGGAACGGCGGTGGAGGCCCTGTGCGGGGCGGGCGGCAGAGCGTGTGCGCGACATGCGCGGTCTCCCCGGATGCGTCGGCGGTCGTCGCGGGCCGCCGCCGAGGCGAACGGCCCGCTCGTTCCGGATGCTTGGCATCGGGGGTGAAACGGGGGTGAACGCCGTGGCAACACCGGCCGCCGATCGGCCTACGCCGCATGTCACCGTGTCGGCGCTGGTCACGCGCCTTTCGGCGGGGCGCCGGGGGTGAGTCACCCGGTGTTCACCGCGGGGGGAAGGTGCCGCTCGGCCGGGGCTCGGCGCACTCGGCCGGAGCTATCCGGCCGCCTCCGTTTCCCGGCTGCCCGACCCGGCGGCCAGATGTCCCGTCGGCGGCCGCTCGCGCCACAGTCGCAGGGCCGTGTCGATGAGGGGCACCCGGGTCAGGGCGGGGACGGCGGTGAGGTCGTGCCAGGCGGCGAGGTCGGTGGAGCCGTTCACCTCGTTGCGGAGTTCGCCGCCGGTGACGCGCCCGGCGTAGACGAGCCGCAGCCCGTGGTGGTCGGTGGCGCGGCCGAGGAGACGGTCGGAGAGGGTCAGGCGGAGGGAGTCCACGCCGAGGAGCGCGGTCACCTCGATGCGGTAGCCGGTCTCCTCCGTGACCTCGCGGCGCACGGTGTCGTAGGGGTCCTCGCCGAACTCCGTGCCGCCGCCGGGCAGCACCCACTCGGGGGTGCCGTCCGGGGCGGGTGAACGGGCGAGCAGGAGCTGTCCGTCCCGGACGCACACGGCGTAGGCCGCCACCCTCGACTTCCTTCGCATGGGGGGACGTTAGCGCGGTGGCTCCGGATTGGCCGGGGAATACTCGGGCGCGCTCCAGCGCAACGGGACGGCAGCCGGGGCGGTGATCGCCTCGGTGACGGCGAAGCGGACGGTGCGCTCGCCGTCCGCGCCGAACTCGGTGCGCGCCTCGCCGGTGAGCTGGAGCGTGGTGCCGGTCTCCCAGTCCAGGAAGAGCAGTCCGGCACGCGGGTCGGCGCTGAGGTTGCCGAGGGTGAGGAACATGGCGTTGCCCGGGTAGTCCCGCCAGCTCAGCTCGCGGGGTGAGTCCACCCGTACGAAGCCGGGGTTGCCGCCCCGGTGGCTGGCGTCGGCGCCGCCGGGGTGGACGGTGGCGAGGAAGAAGGTGTCGGCGGCTGTCACGAACTCTGCGGCTTCCGGGCCGAGTCGGTCGCGCCGTACGGGGACCTCGTGGTCGCTTCGCTCCACCCGCTCGTACGTCTCCCTGCGCTGGATGTACTTGGGGCAGTTGGAGAACACCTGGTCCGCCGCCACCGCGAACCCCTGTTCCGTGGGCCGGAGTCGGCCGTTCAGACGCATCCGGCGGCGGGTGCGCGGGTCGAGGGCGATGGTGCCGACGGCGGTGCCGGGGGTGGTGAGGGCCGCCGTGAGCGGGTCGCCCGGGAGCAGGCCCGGGGTGACGGACATCCGGCGTGGGCCGGTGGCGCGGACGAAGCCGGGCTCGCCGGAGAGCGCGGAGGCCCACACCCGTCCCGTGCCGGGGTCGGCGGCCCCCACGATCAGCAGGGGCTGGAGGCCGAGGAAGGCGGCGGCGACCGGCTTGACGTCCTGGCCGAGGGAGCGGCCGACGTGGTCGGCGCGCTCGCGCTCGCCCGCCCGGTCCTGCACGGCGCGCGAGCCCGCGTGGTACACGCTGTGGGCGCCCATGGCTAGAAGAAACCGCAGGCCGGAGCGGAGTCGTCCGGTGCGGGGGCGTCCTCGGCGCCCTTCTCGGCGTAGATCTCCAGGCGGGTGCCGTCGGGGTCGTGGAAGAAGATCCCGCCCGAGGCGGAGCCCTCCCGGTGGGCGACCACCGAGGCGTGGGCGAACTCGGCTCCGGCGGCCCTGAGCGCCGACTCGTACTCCCGGACCCGGTCCATCGACTCCGCCTCGAAGGCGAGGTGGTGCAGCCCGGCGCGCCCGCTGTCGTACGGCCCGGCGGCCTGCTGCCAGAGGGTGAGGACGGGGCCCTCTCCCTCGCCGGAGCCGAGGAACGCGTACCGCCGTCCGTCGCGCTCGCTCTCGGCGAGCGGTACGAGACCCAGCGTGTCGCGGTAGAAGGCGAGCGAGCGGTCGAGGTCGGTGACGTTCAGGCCGGTATGGCCGGTGCGCAGAGTCATGGCTGCCCCTTTCGAGCCGGGCGGCGGGGGCCGTCCAGCCGAGCATGTCTAACCTTCGTCATAAACGTTAGAAGGTTAGATTCGCCCGCGTCAACCGGTCATCTACGCTTGAGTGGTTAGTGAGAGGAGTTTCCATGCCCGCGACGCCCGACCCCCGCCCGCTCACCGGCGAGCCGCTCGCGCTCGACCTGCTCAACAGCCGGTGGAACAACGACGGCGCCCCCCGGGACCTGCTCGACGGCACGGACGGCCTCGCGGTGTGGCTCGCCTCCAACGGGCTCGCACGGGCGTACCCGGCCGACGAGCGCACGCTGCTGCGTCTGCGCGAGGCGCGCAAGGCGCTGGCGGTCGCGGTGGACGGGCCGCCCGAGCGGGGCGCGCCGCTCGTGGACGCGCTGCTCGCCCACGGGCGCGTCCGCATCCGGCTGACCCCCGCAGGACCGGCCGAGGAACCGGAGTTCACGGACCCGTCCTGGGGACCGGCCTGGCTGGCCGCCCGGAACTACCTGCATCTGATCGCACGCGCCCCCGATCGCATCCGGGTCTGCGCGCACGAGAGTTGCGTGCTGCGCTTCTTCGACACCTCCCGCAACGGCACCCGGCGCTGGTGCTCCATGGCGGTGTGCGGCAACCGCGCGAAGGCGCACCGGCATTACGCCCGCACCAAGGAGAACTGAGCACCCTGGAAAGGGAGTCACGGGGAGAAGAGCCGATGGGAGGGAAGTCGGTCGCATTCCGTGGGTGACGCGACCCTAATCGCTCCGCTCCATCGCGGGTTTTCCCCATACATCGATATCGATTCGGTCAACGAACCCAAAAATACGGTCCCTTGGGAAAGGCTGTGCGCTCGTCCGGCACAGGACTCCTCACTCACAAGGGATGCCGATGACCCACACCCCCGAGCGCGATCCGATACCCGGTCCGAGACGGCTGGCCCGTACGGCCTTCACCGTGGGCGTGGTCGCCGCGCTCTGCGCCGCCGGGCCCCTGCCGCTCGCCCTCGCCGCCGACGCGCCGTCCGCCCCGGCCACCGCGGCCGAGCCCAAGTCCGCTCACGACAAGCTCGGTTCGGACGACGCGGCACTGCTCGCCGACGCCCGCGCCGAGGGCGTCAAGAACGTCACGATGATGATCGCGACCGCACCCGGGCAGACCGAGCGGGTCGCCGACGAGCTGGACGCGGTGAACGGCGGCACCGTGGGCCGCACCTACGACAAGGTCGGCTACGTCCGCGCCACCGTCCCCACGGCCAAGGCGACTTCGGCCATCGCCGCCGCCGCCAAGCTCTCCTCGGTGCAGGCGATCGACCTGCGCCGGGAGATCCCGCTGGACGACCCGGCCCCGGGCGCGGACACCGCCAAGGGAGCCAAGTCCGGTCCTGCCGCCACCACTTACCCGGCACCGAACGGCAACACCCCGGCGAGGAACCCGTACAACCCGTCCTTCGAGACCGGCGCCGTCGACTTCGTCAAGGAGCACCCCAAGGCCGACGGCCGGGGTGTCACCATCGGCATCCTCGACTCGGGCGTGGACCTCGGCCACCCGGCGCTGCAGAAGACCACCACCGGTGAGCGCAAGATCGTCGACTGGGTCACCGCGACCGACCCGGTGAGCGACGGCGACGGCACCTGGCGGCGGATGACCGCGGCCGTCTCCGGCCCCTCCTTCTCGGTCACCCCGGCCGGCGGCAGCGCCGAGACCTTCAAGGCGCCGGAGGGCTCCTACAAGTTCAACTACCTGTACGAGTCCGCCACCACCGGCGGCGACATGAAGGGCGACCTCAACCGCGACGGTGACACCACCGACGCCTGGGGCGTGCTGTACGACCCGGCCACCGGCACGGTCCGCGTCGACACCGACGACGACCAGGACTTCACGGACAACGCGCCGATGAAGCCGTACAAGGACGGCTACCAGATCGGTTACTTCGGTACCGACGACCCGAAGACGGACGTCGTCGAGCGCATCCCGTTCGTGGTCGAGATCCGCAAGGACGTGGTCTACAACTCCTCGGGCGCCACGGCCGACTACGTCAACATCGGCGTGATCGAGTCCGAGCACGGCACCCATGTCGCGGGCATCACCGCCGCCAACGGCCTGTTCGGCGGGAAGATGAACGGCGCCGCCCCCGGCGCGAAGATCGTCTCCTCGCGCGCCTGCACCTGGTCCGGCGGCTGCACCAACATCGCGCTCACCGAGGGCATGATCGACCTGGTGACCAAGCGGGGTGTGGACATCGTCAACATGTCCATCGGCGGTCTGCCCGCGCTGAACGACGGCGCCAACGCGCGCGCCGCGCTGTACACGCGGCTCATCGACGACTACGGCGTCCAGCTCGTCATCTCGGCGGGCAACTCGGGCCCCGGCGCCAACACCATCGGCGACCCCGGTCTCGCGGACAAGGTGATCTCGGTCGGCGCGGCCATCTCCAAGGAGACCTGGGCCGCGAACTACGGCTCGGCGGTGACGAGCCCGTACGCCCTGATGCCCTTCTCCTCGCGCGGCCCGCGTGAGGACGGCGGCTTCACACCGACCCTGACCGCGCCCGGCGCCGCGATCAACACCACCCAGACCTGGCTGCCCGGCTCCCCGGTCGCCGAGGCGGGCTACACCCTGCCCGCCGGGTACTCGATGCTCCAGGGCACCTCGATGGCCTCCCCGCAGGCCGCGGGCGCGAGCGCGCTGCTGCTCAGCGCCGCCAAGCAGAAGCACGTCACGCTCACCCCGGCCGTGCTGCGCACCGCTCTCACCTCCACCGCGCACCACATCAAGGGCGCGCAGGCGTACGAGGAGGGCGCGGGCCTGATCGACGTCGTGGACGCCTGGGACTCCATCCGCGACGGCGCCGCCGCGCACGAGTACACGGTCAAGGCCCCCGTCGACACCGCGCTCGACGACGCCCTGAAGACCCCGGGCTTCGGCACCGGCATCTACGACCGCGAGGGCGGTCTGAAGAGCGGCCAGCGCAAGACGTACGACGTCACGGTCACCCGCACCTCCGGCCCGGACCGCGCGGTCTGGCACGCGCTGCGCTTCGTCAACGACCCGGAGCACACCTTCCGCGTCCTCGGCAGCCCGCTGGTGCGGCTCCCGCTGAACCAGCCGGTCACCGTCAAGGTGCAGGCGGCCCCGAGGTCGGCCGGGCTCAAGAGCGCGATCCTCGACGTGGACGACCCGTTCACCGAGGGCGTCGACAAGCAGATCCTCAGCACGGTCGTGGTGGCGAGCCCGGTGGACGCCACCCGCTCCCTCACCGGCTCGGTACAGCGCAACAGCACCCGCTCCTACTTCCTGACCGTCCCCCAGGGCGCCAAGGCGCTGGAGGTCGCGATCGGCGGCCTGAAGGCGGGCAGCCAGACCCGGTTCATCGCGATCCACCCGTACGGCACTCCGGTGGACAACACCAGCACGCCGTACTGCTACAACAACTACCTCGACGGCAACGGCTGCAAGCCCGACGTGCGCTCCTACGCCGACCCGCAGCCCGGCGTCTGGGAGGTCGAGGTCGAGGCCCGGCGCACCTCGCCGCTCCTCGACAACCCCTACAAGCTGGACGTCTCCGTCCTCGGCGCGGTCTTCGACCCGGAGACCGTGACGGTGCCCGAGGCCAAGGCGGGCGTCCCCGCCGCCGCCTCCTGGAAGGTCACCAACACGTACGCCGCCCTGGACGGCAAGCTCGTCGGCGGTCCCCTGGGCTCCTCGGAGTCGTCCCGCCCCTCGCTGAAGGAGGGCGAGACCCGGACCACCACCGTGACGGTCCCGGAGGGCGCCGAGTCCCTGGACGTGGCCATCGGCAACGTCTCCGACCAGTCCGCCGACCTGGACCTGACCGTCTACGACGCGAGCGGCAAGCAGGTCGCCCAGTCCGCCGACGGTGACTCGGAGGAGGCGGTCTCGCTGCCGGCCCCGGCCGCCGGCACGTACACGATCAAGGTCGTCGGCTATGCGGTGCCCTCGGGTACGACCGAGTACGACTACCGGGACGTGTTCTTCTCCCCGACCCTCGGCACCGTGACGGTCCCGGACGCCCCGGTCAAGCTGGCCACCGGCGCCTCGGCCACCGTCACCGGCCAGGTCACGGCCAACGCCGAGCCGCCGGCCGGGCGTGAGTTCTTCGGCCGGGTCCGGCTGGTGAACGCGCACGGCACGGTCGCGGGCAGCGGCAGTGTGAAGATCGGCTCGGTCACGCCGTAACGGGGGTGCCGTGAGATGACGTGAGTGGAGGGGCGGGCACTTCTTCGGTGCCCGCCCCTCCGGCGTGCTCGGCGGCCGGGTGGCCGGGTGGCCGGCCGCCGCCCGCTCAGCCTCCGCCCGGGCACGACAGATGGCGTGCCCCCGGCAGCGCCCCGGTCACCCAGGCGCGACCCCAGGCCAGGTCGTCCCGGGAGCCGTCCCTCTCGGGGGGCGGGTCGCCCGCGCGGAAGGTCTGCGGGTCCTCGGCGGCGGAGCGGGGGACGACGACGAGCATCCGGACGCCGGCGCGGTAGTAGCGGGGGGCGGCGGGGTCGTGGACGGTGAACGTCAGCTCGGGGTCGCGGGTCCGCGGTGGCTTGTAGGAGCGGTCCACCTTCAGCACGACCGTGAACACCCCCTGGGGACCTGCCTGTTCGACCCGCTCGACCGTGCCCTCGGCGACGGTGCCGGCGCAGGCGATCACTCCCTCCGGGGTGAGCTTGGCGCCCGAGGCGGCGGAGTCCGCGCTCGCACCGCCTCCGGCGTTGTGGGCCCCCAGCCAGGAGACGCCGGCGCCGAACAGACCGACGGCTGCGGAGGCGGCGAGCGCGAGGAGGGCGGTGCGCAGGCGCCGGCGGTGGCGGGGTGGCCCGGCCGGAGCGGCCTGCGCGACCGCCGCGTCCGGTGCCACCGCGTCCGGCGCCTCCTCCCCGGTCAGCGCCTCCGCGATCCGGGTCAGCTCCCGGCGCAGTACGGCCACGTCCGCCTCGGCGGCGCGGTGCTCGCGCCGGAATCGGGCGTCCCGGCGGGAGACCTCGGGCGGCTCCTCGCCGGTGATCGCGGCCATCAGCGCGTCCAGGCCACTCCCGTGGGCCGCCGTGCCCTCGGTGTCCGAGGTGTCCTCGTGTCCGGCGGTCATGTCACACCACCTCGTCCTCGTGCAGTTGGGCGCGCAGAGCCCGTACCGCCGTGTGCAGCCTGCTCTTGACCGTCCCCTCCGGGACGCCGAGCTGGTCGGCGATCGAGCGCACCGGCAGGTCGGCGTAGAAGCGCAGCACGAGCACCTGGCGCTGGGCGTCCGGCAGCTCGTCCAGGCCCCGGGCGACGGCGAGGGAGAGCAGGCTGGTCTCCTCGCCCGAGGGAAGCTGTTCGGGCCCGCGCAGGGCGACCAGGCGCTCCCCCAGGCGTTCCTGGCGGCGCTTGGCGCGATGCCAGTCCATGGCCAGGTTGGAGGCGACGACCGCCGCCCACGCCGAGACGTCCCGGGGCGCCTCCTGCCCGTTCGCGGCCCGCTCCAGGAGCCGCAGCCGTACCTGCTGCACCCCGTCCGGCAGGTCCGACTGCGGCACCCCGCCGAGCGCGAGCACCGCCCGCACCCGGCGTTCCTGGGCCGCGTCCAGCGGGTCGTCCCCGGCGCCCTCCGCACCGGCGTACGCCCCCTGGGCGCGGCGCGCTCTTCCGCGCAGCACCGGCCACCCCCTCTCCCGTCGCCCCTACGACGCGGAAGGGACCGGAAACGTTCGGCCGCGCCCGTGGAGGCGTCCGTCACTTCCGAGGTGTACGTCACAGTCCGAGGTGTACGTCACAGCGCCGTGTGGCCGGGGCGGTCGCGGGCAGGGTCGGCGGGAACCGCCCGCCCCGGTGTTCCTGTCCCATCTCTCGGACAGGCCGGGCGAAGCCGGGCAAAGGATTGGACAGAGGGGCCGGGGTCGGACGCATGATGGAAAAGCCCCGGTCAACGATGTGGCACAGCAGCAAGAGTCAGCCAGAACCAAGGGAGTCGCCGTGAGGGTCGGAATCGTCGGAGCCACCGGTCAGGTCGGCACGGTCGTGCGCAGGATCCTCGGGGAGCGGGAGTTCCCGGTCACCGAGCTGCGTCTGTTCGCCTCCGCCCGCTCGGCCGGGACCGTACTCGACGGCGTGACGGTGGAGGACGCGGCGACCGCCGACTACTCCGGTCTGGACATCGTCATCTTCTCGGCGGGCGGCTCGACCTCGAAGGCGCTGGCCGAGAAGGTCGCCTCGCAGGGCGCCGTGGTGATCGACAACTCCTCGGCGTGGCGCAAGGACCCGGAGGTGCCGCTGGTCGTCTCCGAGGTGAACCCGCACGCGATCGCGGACCGCCCCAAGGGCATCATCGCCAACCCGAACTGCACCACGATGGCCGCGATGCCGGTCCTGAAGGTGCTGCACGCGGAGGCCGGCCTGGAGGCGCTGGTCGTCGCGACCTACCAGGCGGTGTCCGGCTCGGGCCTCGCGGGCGTCGCGGAGCTGCACGGCCAGGCGCAGAAGGTCGTGGCCGACGCCGACAAGCTGACCCACGACGGCGGCGCGGTCGACTTCCCCGAGCCGCAGGTCTACAAGCGCCCGATCGCCTTCAACGTGCTGCCGCTCGCGGGCTCGATCGTGGACGACGGTCTGAACGAGACCGACGAGGAGCAGAAGCTCCGCCACGAGTCCCGCAAGATCCTGGAGATCCCGGACCTGAAGGTCTCCGGCACCTGTGTCCGCGTCCCGGTCTTCTCCGGCCACTCCCTCCAGGTCAACGCCCGCTTCGCCCGCCCGATCTCCCCGGAGCGCGCCACCGAGCTGCTGGCCGGGGCCCCGGGCGTCGCCCTCTCCGACATCCCGACCCCGCTCCAGGCGGCCGGCCAGGACCCGTCGTACGTCGGCCGCATCCGCGCCGACGAGACGGTGGACCACGGTCTCGCCCTCTTCATCTCCAACGACAACCTCCGCAAGGGCGCCGCGCTGAACGCGGTGCAGATCGCGGAGCTGGTGGCGGCGGAGCTGAAGGGCTGACCCGCACCGTGTCGGGGGCGCGTGGCTGTCGTCGCGCGCCCCCGACGCACACCCCCTACGGCCTGCGCACCTCGTACAGGAAGCAGCCGTACTCCACCGCCCTGACGTGCACGAGTGCCACCTCGGGGTCGGTGAAGGCCTCGGTCAGGGCGGCCGCGAAGTCCTCCGGCGGGGTCACCAGCCGACCGCCGAGAATCCGCCCGTCGTGGGAGTAGCGCCGCAGGACCCGGTGGGCCCGGGTGAAGGCGAGCCCCTCGGACTCCGGCCCGCCGCACGGCTCGGCGTGGATGAACACCGGCCCCCGCTCGTCGTACGCCCCCGGCGTGGCCCCGCTCTCGGCCGCCCACCGCCGCAGGGGCGCGTAGGAGACCAGGGCGATCCGCTCCCCGGGTGCGCTGCGCCGCAGACAGCAGCGGAGCGGGGCGCCGCCCTCGGGGTCGGTGACGGCGGTGAGGGCGCGTCCCGCGTCGTCCGCCGTGCGCAGTTCGGTGAGGACGGGCTCCGTGATGGCGCGCGGAAGGTGAGCGGTCGTCGTGTCTGTCGTCATGCTCCTTGAGGCTCCACGCCGGGCGGGCCGGTGACCGGCGGCATATGGACATCGCGTTCGCGGAAGTTGCGTGGAAGGATGGCGCAACCCACACATAACGAGGAGATGACCGCGTGCCTGGCACAAACCTGACTCGCGAAGAGGCGCAGCAGCGGGCGGAGCTGCTCACCGTTGACTCGTACGAGATCGATCTCGACCTGTCCGGCGCGCAGGAGGGAGGGACCTACCGGTCCGTGACCACGGTGCGCTTCGACGTCGCGGAGAACGAGGTCGATTCCTTCATCGACCTGGTCGCCCCGACGGTGCACGAGGTGACGCTGAACGGCGACGCGCTGGACCCGGCCGAGGTCTTCAAGGACTCGCGGATCGCGCTGCCCGGACTGCTCCAGGGGCGCAACGTCCTGCGGGTCGTCGCGGACTGCGCGTACACCAACACCGGTGAGGGTCTGCACCGGTTCGTGGACCCGGTGGACGAGCAGGCGTACCTCTACACGCAGTTCGAGGTGCCGGACGCGCGGCGCGTGTTCGCCTCCTTCGAGCAGCCGGACCTCAAGGCGACGTTCCGGTTCACGGTGAAGGCGCCCGAGGGCTGGACGGTCATCTCCAACTCCCCCACCCCGGAGCCCAAGGACAACGTCTGGGCCTTCGAGCCGACCCCGCGCATCTCGTCGTACATCACGGCGCTGATCGTCGGCCCATACCACTCGGTGCACAGCGTGTACGAGAAGGACGGGCAGTCCGTGCCGCTCGGCATCTACTGCCGTCCCTCGCTCGCGGAGTACCTCGACTCGGACGCGATCTTCGAGGTCACGCGGCAGGGCTTCGACTGGTTCCAGGAGAAGTTCGACTTCGCGTACCCGTTCAAGAAGTACGACCAGCTCTTCGTACCGGAGTTCAACGCGGGCGCGATGGAGAACGCGGGCGCGGTGACCATCCGCGACCAGTACGTCTTCCGGTCCAAGGTGACCGACGCGGCGTACGAGATGCGCGCGGAGACCATCCTGCACGAGCTGGCCCACATGTGGTTCGGCGACCTGGTCACCATGGAGTGGTGGAACGACCTGTGGCTGAACGAGTCGTTCGCCACCTACACCTCGATCGCCTGCCAGGCGTCCGCGCCGGGCTCGCGGTGGCCGCACTCGTGGACGACGTTCGCCAACTCGATGAAGACGTGGGCGTACCGCCAGGACCAGCTGCCGTCCACGCACCCGATCATGGCGGACATCCGCGACCTGGACGACGTGCTGGTCAACTTCGACGGCATCACGTACGCCAAGGGCGCCTCGGTGCTCAAGCAGTTGGTGGCGTACGTCGGTGAGGACGAGTTCTTCAACGGCGTGCAGGCGTACTTCAAGCGGCACGCGTTCGGCAACACGCGCCTGTCCGACCTGCTGGGCGCGCTGGAGGAGACCTCCGGGCGCGACCTGAAGACCTGGTCGAAGAAGTGGCTGGAGACGGCGGGCATCAACGTGCTGCGCCCCGAGGTCGAGACGGACGCGGACGGTGTCATCACCTCGTTCGCCGTCCGCCAGGAGGCGCCCGCGCTGCCGGCCGGCGCCAAGGGTGAGCCGACGCTGCGTCCGCACCGCATCGCGATCGGCCTGTACGACCTGGACGACGCGGGCAAGCTGGTGCGCGTGCAGCGCGTCGAGCTGGACGTGGACGGCGAGCTGACGGCCGTGCCCGAGCTGTCCGGCGTGCGCCGCCCGGCCGTGATCCTGCTCAACGACGACGACCTGTCGTACGCCAAGGTCCGCCTGGACGAGGAGTCGCTGGGCTTCGTCACCGAGCACCTGGGCGACTTCGCGGAGTCCCTGCCGCGCGCGCTGTGCTGGGCCTCGGCCTGGGACATGACCCGCGACGGCGAACTCGCCACCCGCGACTACCTCTCGCTGGTGCTCTCCGGCATCGGCAAGGAGTCCGACATCGGCGTGGTGCAGTCGCTCCAGCGCCAGGTGAAGCTGGCCGTCGACCTCTACGCGGACCCGGCCGCCCGCGAGGCCCTGCTCACGCGCTGGACCGAGGCCGCCCTCGCCCACCTGCGCACCGCCGAGCCCGGCAGCGACCACCAGCTCGCCTGGGCCCGCGCCTTCGCGGCGACGGCGCGGACGCCGGACCAGCTGGACCTGCTCGACGCCCTGCTGGACGGCACCCAGACCATCGAGGGTCTCGTCGTCGACACCGAGCTGCGCTGGGCGTTCGTCCAGCGCCTGGCGGCGGTCGGCCGTTTCGACGAGAGCGAGATCGCGACGGAGTACGACCGCGACCGCACCGCCGCCGGCGAGCGCCACGCCGCCACGGCCCGCGCCTCCCGCCCGACGGCGGAGGCGAAGGCCGAAGCCTGGGCGTCGGTCGTCGAGTCCGACAAGCTCCCCAACGCCGTCCAGGAAGCGGTCATCGCCGGCTTCGTCCAGACGGACCAGCGAGAGCTGCTCGCCCCCTACACCGACCGCTACTTCGAGATCCTCAAGGACGCCTGGGCCTCCCGCTCCCACGAGATGGCCCAGCAGATCGCGGTCGGCCTCTACCCGGCGGTCCAGGTCTCGGAGGAGACCCTGGCCAAGACCGACACGTGGCTCTCTTCGGCCGAACCGAACGCGGCCCTGCGCCGCCTCGTCTCGGAGTCCCGCGCGGGCATCGAGCGGGCGCTGCGGGCGCAGGCGGCGGACGCGGCGGCGGGGGTGTAACCCCGGCCCACTGTCATCCATGGGCGCCCGGCTCCGGCTGGGCGCCCCTTGTCGTGGGAACGGCCTTGAACACCGTCCAGACCGTCTTACCGGGGTTGTGAGTCGTCACGCCGAAGTCATCGGACAGCTCCTGTACCAGGCGAAGTCCCCTGCCACCACACTCCTCGGCTCCCCCTTCCCGGACTTCGGGGACGCCGTCACCACTGTCGCGCACCGCCACACGGATGAAGGTGTCATCACCGGTGAGCGCGAGGGCGAACTCACGCCCGGGCGGCACGCCGTGCAGCACGGCATTCGTCGCCAACTCCGAGACGCACAACCGGATGTCGTCGGACCGGTCGTCATACCCCCAGTCCCGCAGGGTCTCAGTGACGAACACCCGTGCAGCTCCCACCGATTTGCGAGCACGGGGAAATCGTCGTTGCCGTAACAGAGGCATGGCTCATCACCTACTTGCCACCGGGACACGAGATCGGCAGAACCGTATCACTATTCACGAAAAGCAGAGAGGTGCTCCGTGTGAGGGCACCCGATCCGGGTCGCCTACCGTGTAGTCCGGCAAGCGCCGACACAGGAGGACACCGTGAGCGACAGCAGGTGGGTCAGTACCTCAATGCCGTATCTGACGCCCCGGGAACAGGGGCAGGCGGATGCGTGGGGTGTGGAGGCGGCAGCTCGCGGCGGGAAGGGCGGGCAGCGCATCCTGCACGCGGGGGAGGTGGCGGCTTCGGAAGAGGTTGCCGAACTGCTGGGGCTGGCTGACGGAGAGGCCGTCGTCGTGCGCCGCAGGGTCATCGAACTAGACGGCGTACCTTGCGAGTTGACGGACACCTACTACCCCGTCGACATCGCCCGCGGTACCCGTCTCGCCGAGCGCGGGAAGATTCCCGGCGGGGCCGTCACACTGCTCGCCCAACTCGGGTTTCGGGGCGTTCGCGTCCGGGAGGACGTGACCGCTCGTATGCCCGGCGCCGAAGAGCGCGAGCTGTTGCGGATGACACCCGAGGAACCCGTTCTCCTGCTGACTCGGGTCACGCTGGACGACACCAACCGGCCCATCCAGGCGGACGTGATGGCGATGCCGGCCCAGCGGCAGCGGCTGCGCTACGAAATGCGGATCGGGTGACCATGAACGCTACCGACACCGGCACTCAGGACCGCCGCTCACTCCATGAGCGGATCGCCGCCGACCTGCGCGACGAGATCATGAGCGGCGACCTTGCCGCGGGAGCCAGCCTGCCCTCCACGACCCAGCTCAAGGAACGGTTCGGCGCCTCCAATGCCACCATCCAGAAGGCCCTGCAGATACTGAAGGACGAGCAGTTGGTGGTCGGCCGGGCCGGAGCCGCCGTCACCGTCCGCGAGCACCGGCAGCGGACGATCCGACCCGCGTCGTACATGACCCCCGCCCGCCCGGGTGAGCCCTACCGGTGGCTGACCGAGACCGCAAAGCTCGGAACGCGGGCCCACAGCACGCTACTGGACGTGCGGGAGGCGACCGCGCCCGCCGATGTCGCCGCCGCTCTGCGCATCGCCGACGACGAGAGCGTCCTGCTCCGGCACCAGATCCTCTCCCTCGACGAAGAACCCGTCGAACTGGTCACGTCCTACTACCCGATGGCCATCGCACGCGGAACCGCCCTCACCGAGAAGCGGAAGATCAAAGGCGGCACTCCCGCACTCCTGGCCGAACTCGGCCATCCCCCGCGTACGAGCGTGGACCGCGTCTCCGCGAGGGTGCCGACCCAGGAGCAGTATCAGGCGCTCAGGTTGCCCAGCGACCTTCCGGTACTGCGGACACTGCGCGTGATGTACAGCGACGAGGAACGTCCCGTCGAAGCCACCGTCATGACCAAGGCGGGTCATCTCTACGAACTGCAGTACGAGTTCACCGCCGAGTAAGTGGAGCCCGCCGAGACCGGCGCCGGACGACTACGGCCGCGCCGGGACCAACCCGTCCGCCACCAGCCCCGCCAGAACCGCCTCGCTGAGCGTCTGGACGGCCGACAGGGGGCGGACCATGACCGTGAACTCCTTGATCCGGCCGTCGGAGGCGAAGTGGAGGAGGTCGATGCCGTGGATCTCGCGGCCGTCGACCTCGGCGCGGAAGAGGAGGACGGCCGAGGGGGTGGGGGTGGTGTCCGAACGGCCGACGGCGGTGCCCGTGTGGTCGCCGATGTAGCGGAAGTTCTCGAAGGTGCGCAGGAGGACGCCGAAGAGGCCGAGGACCAGGGGCTTGCCCTCGAAGGGGGTGAACTTCACCGGGCTGTAGAAGCGGATGTCGTCGGTGAAGAGGTCGTCCAGGGCGGCGAGGTCGCCCTTCTCGACGGCGGTGCGGAAACGGTCGGCGGTGTTCACGGCCACTCCTTCATAGTCATGAATGTGAGTACTCATCAATATGAGTAGCATGGCCGCACGGTCGGTGGACAGAGGCAGCACAGACATGTGAGGAGCAGCCCCCATGGCGCTACGGCACGCGGTCCTCGCCGCGCTCCTCGACGGCGAACTCAGCGGCTACCAGCTCGCCAAGGCGTTCGACGTCGGCGTGGCCAACTTCTGGTACGCCCAGCCCCAGCAGCTCTACGCCGAGCTGAACCGGCTGGAGCAGGCGGGGCTCGTCGCGGGGCGCGAGGTCGTGCAGGAGGGGCGGCCGAACAAGCGGCTGTTCCAGGTGACCGGCGCGGGGCTCGCGGAGCTGGAGACCTTCGCGGGCGCCTGCGACAAGCCGTCCTTCATCCGGGACGATCTGCTCGTCAAGGTCCAGGCCGCCGACCACGTCGACACCGCCACCCTGATCACCCGGCTCCAGGAGCGCGCCGCCTTCGCCCAGGCCAAGATCGACCTCTTCGGCAAGCTGCTGCGCAACCTCCGCGGCGACCGCGGCGAGGAGGACTTCCTGCTCCACGGCGAGCGCATCGGGCCGTACCTCACCTGCCTCCGCGGCCTCGCCTACGAGGAGGGCAACCGGGACTGGTGCGAACGCACGGTCGCCGTCCTGACCGAGCGGCAGCGAAGCTGGCGGTAGGCACGGATCACGCCCGGCCCACGTGCTCCAGCACCGCCCGCTCCGTCTCTCCCGGCTCCGCCCCCTCCGACGCCCACGCCGCATACCCGTCCGGGCGCACCAGCAGCGTCGTACGACGGCCGCTGCGCCACTCGTCCACCGTCAGGTTCGCCGGCCGCGCTCCCTCGTACCGCCCCGGCGTGATCAGCACGAAGCGCCCGTCGCGCAGCGCCTCGTACAGCCGGGTGTGCCGCGCGAGGGCGATGTCCGGGACGCGGCGGCCGGTGAGGGGGTGGGCGCCGCGGGGGGCCGGGTAGCGGTAGCCGAGGCCGGTGATCTGGGAGGTCACCTTGCGGCGCAGGGGCGGCGACGCGGACAGGAGGGTCGCCGCGGCCTCGCGGACCGCCTGTTTCGCCATCGCCAGCCGGATGATGCCGCCGCTGCTGCGCAGGACCGTGCGCCCGACGGGATGGCGTTCGGACTGGTAGGTGTCCAGGAGCGCGGGGTCGGACCGGCCGTGAAGGACCGCCGCCAGCTTCCAGCTCAGGTTGGCCGCGTCCTGGAGGCCGGTGTTCATGCCCTGGCCGCCCGCCGGGGTGTGGACGTGGGCGGCGTCGCCCGCGAGGAAGACCCGGCCCACCCGGTACGACGGCGCCTGCCGCTCGTCGCTGTGGAAGCGGGACATCCAGCGGGCGTCGTGCATACCGTAGTCGCGGCCCAGCGCGAGCCGGGTGATCTCCTTGATCTCCGCGAGGTCCACCGGCGCGTCGTCGGGCACGTCGTGCCGCCGGTGCCAGCCGATCACCCGGTAGTAGCCGTCGCCGAAGGGCGCGAGGAAGGCGAAGGCGTCACCCACGGCGTTGGCGGTGAGCAGCGACGGCGGCTTCTCCGACAGGAGTACGTCCGCGAGGACCACGGAGCGGATCACCGAGCGGCCGGGGAAGGGCAGCCCGATCGCGCGCCGCACCGTGCTGCGCATCCCGTCCGCGCCCACCACGTACGCCGCCCGCAGCCGTTCCGTACGGCCGTCCGGGCGGCTCGCGAGGACCGTGACGCCGTCCGCGTCCTGGGTCAGCCCGGTCACCTCGGTCTCGTACCGGAAGGCCGCGCCCGCCGCCACCGCGCGCCGCTCCAGGGCACGTTCCACCTCGTACTGCGGGAGGACCAGGACGTGGCGGTAGCGCGAGGGCAGCTCGGAGAGGTCGATGCGCAGGCGGCCGAAGAAGCCGAGCCGGGTCAGCGGCTGTCCCTCGGCCTCCAGTTCGTCGGCCAGGCCGCGCGCGTCGAGCTGTTCGAGGGTGCGGGCGTGCACGGCGAAGGCACGGGAGAGGTTGCTGATCCGGTGCGGGCGTTTCTCGAGGACGGTGACCGGGACTCCCGCCGTCGCGAGGTCACCGGCGAGGAGCAGGCCCGTGGGACCCGCGCCCACCACGACGACTCCGCGGCCCGCGCCGCCGTCCACGTCCGTGTCCATCGGGACCGCCTCCTCGGAACGCCGGGACGTGCCGGGGCCCTGCCGTCCGACCCACCCGTCCGGCACACCGGGCGGCATACGGCTGCCCGCCCCCGCCCCGCCGGAAACACCGAGGGCGCCGTCTCCACCCGTACGCGGACGGGAGGAGCGGCGCCCTCGGAGAGCGGATGCGGGTCCGTCAGACCTTGGCCTCGCCCTTGGCGGACGACTTGGACGAGGTGGTGCCCCTGGACTTGTCCAGCATGACGACCAGTCCGGCGATGACGACGAACAGGCCGATCGGGAGCAGCACGTAGAGGCCGACGGTGTCGATGACGCTCAGACCGGGGCCGGGGTCGTCACCGTCGTCGCGGGTGAGCGCGAGCGCGGGGGACGACATGAGCAGCATCATCAGCGTCGTGCCGGCCGCCAGAGCACCGGCGCGCAGGGCGTTCTTCTTGTCCACGGTCCCAAGTTAGCGAACGGCCCCCGGGCTCGCGCGCCCGGGGTGCCGTACTCACGCCTCCGAGGCCGCGAGACCGGCCCGCACCACCTCCAGCAGAGCCCGCAGCCGGGGTGATGCCGTCAGGGTCTCCAGGGCCACCGGGGCGCCCGCCGCGTCCGAGACGGGCAGCCGCCAGTTGGGGTACTCGTCCCAGGTGCCCGGCAGGTTCTGCGGGCGGCGGTCGCCGATGCCGTCGGGGAGCCAGACGCCGATCAGCTTGGCCGGGGTGCGCAGCAGGAAGCGGTGGAAGCCCTCGATCTCGGCCGCCTCGTCGGTGCCGGGCGGTCCGGCGGCCGGGCTGTCGAGCAGACCGAGGCTGCCGAGCAGGGCGAGCCATTCCGCCGTGTCCGCGACGGCCTCCGCGCGCTCGTCGGCGGCCGGACGGGTCAGCAGCCCGAGCCGGTCGCGCAGGTCGACGTGCTCGCCGGTGAGCCGGGCGGCGGTGGGCGGCAGATCGTGGGTGGTGGCCGTGGCCAGGCAGTCCGAGCGCCACCGCTCGGGCGGCAGCGGACGGCCGTCGCCCTCCCAGTCCCGCTCGAACCACAGCACCGAGGTGCCGAGCACCCCGTGCCGCCGCAGCGTCTCGCGCACGCCCGGCTCGACCGTGCCGAGGTCCTCGCCGATCACCAGGGCACCGGCGCGGGACGCCTCCAGGGCGAGGAGGGCGAGCATGGCGTCGGCGTCGTAGCGGACGTAGGTGCCCTCGGTGGGCGGGCTGCCCTCGGGCACCCACCACAGCCGGAACAGACCCATCACATGGTCGATGCGGACCGCGCCCGCGTACCGGAACAGGGCGCGCAGCAGGTGGCGGTAGGGGGCGTGGCCCGAGGCGGCGAGCCGGTCGGGGCGCCAGGGCGGCAGGCCCCAGTCCTGGCCGCGCGCGTTGAAGGCGTCGGGCGGGGCGCCGACCGACATCCCGGCGGCGAAGTGGTCCTGCTGCGCCCACGCGTCGGCGCCCTGCGGATGCACGCCGACGGCCAGGTCGTGCACGATCCCGACGGGCATCCCCGCCTCGCGCGCGGCCCGCTGGGCGGCCCGCAGCTGCTGGTCGGTGAGCCAGGCGAGCCGGGTGTGGAACTCCACCCGGGGAGCCAGCTCCGCGCGGGCCCGCGCCGTCTCCTCCGAGCGCGGGTCGCGCAGCGCGGGCGGCCAGGAACGCCAGTCGGGGCCGTGCCGCTCCGCCAGCGCGTACCAGGTCGCGTGGTCCTCCAGCGCCTGGCCCTCCTCGGCGCGGAAGGCGTCGTACGCCGTCTGCCGCCCCGGACCGAGCGGGACCCGTGCGACCAGTTCCAGGGCCTGTCGCTTCAGCTCCCACACCGCGTCGCGGTCGATCAGGGCGCCCTTGTCGAGCACGTCGGCGCGCAGCCGCTCGGCCCGCTCGCGCAGTGCGCCCAGGCGGCGGTGGTCGGCGTAGGCGTACTCGGGGATGTCCTCCACCCGCAGGTGGACGGGGTCGGGGAAGCGGCGCGAGGAGGGGCGGTACGGCGACGGGTCGGTCGGGACGCCCGGTACGGCCGCGTGCAGGGGGTTGACCTGCACGAACCCGGCCCCGGCCGCGCGTCCCGCCCAGCCGGCCAGCTCGGCGAGGTCACCGAGGTCGCCCATGCCCCAGGAGCGGTGCGAGAGGACGGAGTAGAGCTGGGCGAGGAGGCCGTAGGAGCGGGTGGTGGGGGTGGGCAGGCGGTCGGGGGCGACGATCAGGTGGGCGTCGGCGGTGCGGCCGTCCGGGGCGGTGGCGGTCACACGGTGGACGCCGGGGGGCAGTCCGTCGACGGTGTCGCGGGTGTCGCCCTGCTCGGTGGTCACGTGGAGGTGGGTGTGGGAAGGCAGGGCGGCGAAGGGGTCCACCGGCTGATCCGGGGCGTCCGCCCTCGCCTCCGGCGGGCTCGCCGCCGTGTCCGGGGCACTCGTCCGCGCGTCGGGGGTGCTCGTCCGCGCGTCGGGGGTGCTCGTCCAGCGGACCACCGTCGGCGGCAGCAGCCGTTCCCGCAGCTCGCGCTCCCGCGCGTCCAGCGCGGTGCGGACCGCGTCGGGGCCCGCCGCGTCCACCCCGAGGGCGGCCAGCGCGGCGACCACGGCGGTGGCGGGGACCGCGACCGTGCGGTCCGGAGCGGGGCTGTAGGAGGTGGCGACCCCGTGCAGCCCGGCGAGACGGCTCAGCGGGCGGTCGTCCTGGGCGGCCTCTCCCGGCTCGGTGCCGTCCCGTACGGGACGGGTGGACCGCGGGGTGTCCCCTGCGGGACGGGGGGACTCGGGGGCGCCCCCTACGGGGCCTTCCCCCTCGGCGTGACTCCGCTCCGCGTCGTCCTCCGCCGCTCCCATCTAGTGGCCCACGCAGTCGGCGATCGGGCAGTCGGCCTCGGTCAGCGGGGCGGCGTCCGCGAGCGGGGGCTCGCTGGTCAGGGGGGCGGCGTCGGGCAGCGGGGGCTCGCTGGTGAGCGGGGTCTCCACGCAGGCGCCCTCCGCGCTGAACGCGCGCGGGCCCGCGTCGGGCCGGGACACCGTCTCCGGCGAGCGTTTCCACTGGGCGGGCAGAGAGAGGTGAGCCGGTGCGGCCACGGATGCCTCCTGGCGGTCGGTACGGGATCTCCGGTGCGGGGTCGGACCGGAACCCGGTGACCGGGCCCCGGTACGGCCCCGCGCCGGATTCGGTACGGGTTTGTGCCGGATTACCGCAGCCCTACCCCGTCCCGGCGGCGACACTCCCACCTCACTCCGGCGCGCGGGTGTACGGACGTACCGCGCCGGAGTGATCCAACGGCGCACCGGCCGTCGATAGAGGGGGTGTGAGACTGTTCCGCCCCATGGGGGGCCACCGGGAGAAGGGCGCCACGGACGACGCGGCGCTGCTGCGGGCCGTCGCCGGAGGTGACCAGGCGGCGATGGCCGAGCTGTACGACCGGCACGCCGGCTGGCTGCACGCCCGTCTTTCGCGCCGCTGCGCCGATCCCGAGACCGTACGGGAAGTCCTCCAGGACACCTTCGTCACCGTGTGGCGCTCGGCCGCCGGGCACCGGGGTCAGGAGACCGGCGGCTGGCTGTGGACCATCGCGGCGCGGCGGCTGGTGGACGCGCGGCGGGCGCGGGAGCGCGCCACGCGGCTCGCGGGACCCCCGCTGGACGCCGAGCCGACGGCGCCGTACGCCACCGCCAGCGCGCCGTCCGCCGAGGACCGCGTGCTGGCCGGTCTGGAGTACGGCGACGTCGGCACCGCGCTCGACCGCATCTCCCCCGAGCTGCGCGAGGTGCTGCGGGCGACCGTCGTGGACGGGCTGAGCACCCGGGAAGCCGCCCGGCTGCTCGGCATACCCGAGGGCACCGTCAAGTCCCGTGCCCGGCGCGCCCGCGCCGAACTGCGGGACGCACTGGCCCAGTTGAACCCGTCCCCGCTGGGAGGCACGGCATGACGAAGTACGACGCGTCCGGCTGGCACGTCGCCGACGCCCTCGCCGGGCGCTACGCCGACGGAACGCTGCCCGAGCCGGACGCCTGGTCCCTGGAGAAGCACGTGGAGCGCTGCGCGGGGTGCGCGGCGCGGGTGTCGGGGGCGGTACGGGCGACGGCGGCGGGGGCGGTGCTGGGGGACGTACGGGCGGCGGTGCTGGCGGCGGGTCCGGTGGAGGCGCCGACATCGGCGCCGGCACAGGCACCGGCACCGGTCACCGCTCCCCTACGAGCCACCCGCCCACGCCCCTCCCGGCTCCCGCGCCTCGCCCGTCTCCTCTGGGCCGCCGGTCCCGCCGTGCGCGGCGCCTGGCTGACCGCCGTGCTCGGAGTCGCCGTCGGGGCGATGCTGCTGGGTCTCGGAGGCGGGTTCGCACAGGCCAGGGCGGTGCTGCTGGCCATCGCGCCGGTGCTGCCGGTGGCCGGGGTCGCGCTGTCGTACGGTCCGCACGCCGATCCGCTCTACGAGATCACCGCCGCCACCCCGGGCGGCGGGCTGCGCCTGGCGCTGACCCGTACCGCCGCCGTACTCGCCGTCAGTCTCCCGCTGCTGACCCTCACGGGTCTGCTGCTGCCCGGCTCCGGCGCCCCCGCGGCGGCCGCCTGGCTGCTGCCGGGGCTCGCGCTGTCGCTGGCCACCCTGGCGCTCGCCTCCTTCACCGGCTGCCGCACTGCCGCCGGGGTCACGGCGGGCGGCTGGCTGTGCGCCGTCCTCGCACCGCTGCCCGGCGCCCCGGCGGGCGAGGTAACCCACCGGCTGGCCGAACAGCTCTCGCGCTGCCTGGACGGCGCGGCGGCCCAGGGGGCGTGGGCGGCGGCTGCCGTCCTCGGCGGCGCCCTGCTCGCCGCCCGCCGCCCGGCGTACGACCGCCTGCCGCGCCGCTGAGCGCGCTCACCACTCAACTCCCCTCTCTTGGAGCCCTCTTGTACGTCCCTTCCGAAACACCGCCCGCCATCCGCGCGGCCGCGCTGCGGGTGGAGCACCGCAGGACCGTCGCCCTCGACTCCGTCGATCTGGAGCTGGGCATCGGTGTGCACGGTCTGCTCGGTCCGAACGGCGCCGGCAAGACCTCGCTGATCCGCGTCCTCGCCACCGTGGCGCAGCCCTCCGGCGGGCGCGTGGAGATGCTGGGCGAGGACAGCGCCGAGCCGCGCGGGCGGACCGCGATCCGGCGCCGACTGGGTTATCTCCCGCAGGAGTTCGGCTACTACCCGGGTTTCACCGTGCGCGAGTTCGTGGCGTACGTCGCCTGGTTGAAGGAGATGCCGACCGACCGCGTCCCCGAGGCGGTGGAGCGGGCGGTGACCCGGGTCGGCCTCGCGGACCGGATCGATTCGAAGATCAAGACGCTGTCGGGTGGCATGATCCGCCGGGTCGGCATAGCCCAGGCCATCGTCAACGACCCCGGCGTGCTGCTCCTCGACGAGCCGACCGCGGGTCTCGACCCCGAACAGCGGGTGGAGTTCCGGGAGTTGCTGCGCACGCTGGGGGTCTCCGCGACGGTGGTCGTCTCCACCCACCTGGTGGAGGACGTGGCCGCCGCCTGCACCGAGGTCACCCTCCTCGACCGGGGGCGTATCGCCTACCGGGGCACGCCCCGCGCCCTGACCCTCCTCGGCGAGACCTCGGACGGTCCCGGCGACCACCCGATCGAGCGCGGCTACACCACCGCCCTGCGGACCCACCGCGCGCACGGCGCCCCGGCGGCGCGGGGGTCGGTGCGATGACCGTCACGACGACCAGACCCGCGCCGCGGAAGGTCCGGGCGCCGCATCCGCTGCGGGCGGAGGCGGTGCGGGGGTTCGCTCCGGTGGCGGGGCTCGCGGTGCTGGTGACGCTCGGGATCGCGCTGAGCGCGACATCGGCGAACTGGCAGGGCGGCTGGGCCGAGACCGCCGGAACGCTGCACACCTCGATGCTGATCCTCCTGCCGATGGCAGCCGCGGCGGGCTGCTGGCAGGGTGGCCGGGAGCGGCGGCGCCGTACGGCGGAGCTGTGGGGGACGGCGGTGCGCCCGCCGCTCACCCGGCTGCTCGCCTCGGCGCTGCCGGTGGCGCTCTGGGCGGCTCTCGGCCACCTCCTCGCCGTCGCCGCCGCCTTGCTCGCCACCTGGCCGTACGCCATGGGGGACCATCCCCGTCTCGACCTGGTTCCGGGCGACACGGCGGCGCTGATGGCGGCCGCGCTGATCGGGCATGTGGCCGGCCGGGCCGTCCCCACGGTGCTGGCGGCTCCGGTGCTCGGGGTGGTGGGGTACGTGGGGCTGGGGCTGTTGTCGCACAGTGACGCCGAGGGCAGCCCCCTCAGCCCCGCCGCGTACGTGGGGGCGGGTTTCCGTCCGGTGTGGTGGCAGCCGTTCGCCATGGCCGGGTGGACGCTGGGACTGGCCCTCGCGCTCACGCTGGCCCAGGCGGCGCGGCGCCGTGTGACGGCCCTGCTGCCGCTGGCCGCGGCTCTCGCCTCGGGCGCCCTGCTCGTGCACACCGGGAGCGGGGTGTTCCAGACCGACCCCCTCACCCGCCGCCAGGTGTGCGACACCTCGGTGACCCCCGCGGTCTGCGTGAACGCCCGGTACGCGGGGCTGCTCCCGCGGACGACCGACGCCCTGTCCGGCGTCACGGGCAAGCTGCGGGGCGTACGGAACCTTCCGGTGCGCTGGGAGGACCACCCCGGGCGCCCGCACGACGACGAGGCGCAGTTGCCGAGCGTGACGCCGCTGGGCTGGTCGGTCGCACGGGGGCGGCTGACCGATCCGCAGGCGTACGCCTCGGAGGCGGTGGCGATGCTGCGGGGTGACTGCGAGACGAGCTCCGTTCGCGTGGCGCGGGCGGACGACGCGGTGAGTGCCTATCTGGCGCCCAGCCCGGCGCAGGACGATTTCGACAGGCAGGACGCCAAGGGCGACGCCGCCCACCGTGCCGACCTCCGCGCCCGCCTCGCCGCCCGCGCGAAGCTGGCCGCGATGGACGAGCGGCAGCGCCGCGCATGGCTCTCCGCGTACTTCGCGTCCCGCCCCCACTGCGCCGTGAAGGGGGTGCCGTCCCTGTGAAAACCCACGGCTTCCTGCTCTACGCCCGCTCCCGCTCGCTTCCCGTGACCCTGGCGGCCCTGGCCGCGACGACGGGCTTCGCGGTCTGGGCGTCCGGTCTCCTGGACGCCTACCTGGACCCGGACCGCCGGGTACCGGTGGTCGCCCTGGCGCCGCTGCTGGCCTCGGCCGTGATCGGGGTGAGCCTGCACACCCCGTCGGACGAGCTGGACCGTACGGCCGTACGCCCCTGGTGGCCCCGCCGCCTGGCCTGGCTGGCGTCGCTGACCGCCCTGGCGGCGCTGCTGCTCCCCCTTGCGGTGCTGGGGCACCCGCAGACCTTCGGGCCGCCCGCCGTGATCCGCAACGTCCTGGGCTGCACGGGCCTCGCGGCCCTGTCGGCGGTCCTCCTCGGCGCCCGCCTGAGCTGGCTCCCCGCCTTCGCCTACGTCTCCGCCACCTACCTCGCCTCCTCCGGAGCCCACGGCCGCGCCGCCACCCTCTGGGCCTGGCCGGTCCAGCCGGGCCCCGAGCCGGCCGCCTGGACAGCCGCGCTCCTGGCCTTCGCGGCAGGCACCACCCTCTACGCGGCCCACGGCCCCCGCCGAGAGGACTCCCGCACGACGTAACGCCCCACCCGGCGACAGTCCGTGCCCCGCATACCTCACACGTCGTGCGGGGCACGGGCACGCCCTGAAAAGCCTCCCGAACCCGCCGCCGGACACACGGCGCCCAAGGCCCACGGCGGTGAACCGCACCCCGGGCCGGGCCGCAGGCCCAGAGCACGCCGCGGCTCACCCCGTAACTCACCCCCGCGCGGACGCGCGAAGGCCCGGAGGTCAGGCCGAAATGCCGTCGATCCGGGCCAGGGCGTCGTCCGCGCCGTAGGGCTGTAGGTAGGGGAGCCAGCGGGGGTCTCGGTGACCCGTGCCGATGATGCGCCAGGCCAGGCCGGTGGGCGGGGCGGGTTTGTGGCGCAGGCGCCAGCCGAGTTCGACCAGGTGGCGGTCGGCCTTGACGTGGTTGCAGCGGCGGCAGGAGGCCACCACGTTGTCCCAGACGTGCTTGCCCCCGCGAGAGCGCGGGATGACGTGGTCGACGCTGGTTGCGACGCCACCGCAGTACATGCACCGGCCGCCGTCCCGGGCGAACAGGGCCCGCCGGGTCAGGGGAACGGGGCCCCGGTAGGGCACCCGGACGAATCGCTTGAGCCGGACCACGCTGGGTGCGGGGACTGTGACGGTCGCGCTGTGCATATAGGCGCCGGATTCCTCGAGGGAGACGGCCTTGTTCTCCAGGACGAGGACGAGCGCGCGGCGGAGCGGTACGACGCCGAGCGGCTCGTACGACGCGTTGAGGACCAGGACATGCGGCACGGGTGCCTCCTTGGGCGTCGGCGGCGCGTGGCTCGCGCCGGGACGATCTGGAGCCAGTCTCCCCTCATGGCTGGTGGAAGCGCCACCATGTGCCGGTAACGGGCCGGGAGTGTTTTCAACCACACCGGAAGGGGTCCGAACGATCATGGCTGGTCAAGGTGCAGGTGGGAGGGGGTGGCCCTGAGCGAAACGGCGGAGCCGCGCACAATGCCCCGTTAGTGTGGTGGTTCTGTCCACCCGGTGACCTTTTCGTGATCTTACCGATCCGGCCGGGGCGGACCGCGCAGCACCATGGAGGTACCAGCCGTGTCCTTGCCCGTCGCCCTACTGGCCGCCGGAGCGTCCCCGTCTCCCTCGCCCTCGGGCTCGGACCCGGCGGTCCCCTCGCTCCAGGACGCCCAGCAGAGCGCGACCGACGCCGCGAGCTGGGTGGAGCAGAACTGGTCGACCTGGCTCGCCATGGGTCTGCAGATTCTGCTGATCATCGTCATCGCGGTCGCGCTGCGCGCCGTCGTACGGCGGGCGATCACCAAGCTGATCGAGCGGATGAACCGCACCGTCCAGGCGGTGGACCACACCGCGCTCGGCGGCCTCCTGGTCAACAACGAACGCCGCCGCCAGCGCTCCGCCGCCATCGGCTCGGTGCTGCGCTCGGTCGCCAGCTTCGTGATCCTCGGCACCGCCGCCCTGATGGTGCTCTCCACCTTCAAGATCAACCTCGCCCCGCTGCTGGCCTCGGCCGGTGTCGCCGGTGTCGCGATCGGTTTCGGCGCCCGCAACCTGGTCACCGACTTCCTCTCCGGCGTCTTCATGATCCTGGAGGACCAGTACGGCGTCGGCGACACGATCGACGCGGGCGTGGCCACCGGCGAGGTCGTCGAGGTCGGCCTGCGCGTGACCAAGCTGCGCGGCGACAGCGGCGAGATCTGGTACGTGCGCAACGGCGAGGTCAAGCGCATCGGCAACCTCTCCCAGGGCTGGGCCACGGCCAACGTGGACGTCACCGTCCGGGCCGGCGAGGACCTGGACAAGGTCAAGTCCGTGCTGGACGAGGTCGCCGAGAAGATGGGCAAGGAAGAGCCCTGGAACGAGCTGCTCTGGAGCCCCATCGAGGTCCTGGGCCTGGACAGCGTGCTGATCGACTCCATGGTGATCCGGGTCTCCGCCAAGACCATGCCCGGCAAGTCGGTCGGCGTGGAACGCGAACTGCGCTGGCGCATCAAGCGGGCCTTCGACAAGGCGAGCATCCCGATCGTGGGCGGCGCGACGGCCATCGAGGACGACGAGGACGCCCCCGCCGCGGACGCCTCGATCGCGGCGCCCTCCGCCTTCGCCAGCCCCACCTCCCCGCAGTCCCTGGCGACCAGCCCGATCATCCAGGCGAAGCCGACGACGGCCAAGTAACTCCCGCACCCCAGCGCGCCCCCGGTCCCGCCCGACCGGGGGCGCCGGCGTTGACGGCCGCTCCCACCGGGGCCTACGTTCGCTGCGCCGATCACCCCGGCAACGCGAGGGAGTCGCCCGTGAAGCTCACCGTGGTCGGCGGAGGCTCGACCTACACCCCCGAACTCGCCGACGGCCTCGCGCGGCTGCGCGACACCCTGCCCGTCGACGAACTGGTCCTTGTCGACCCCGCCCCGGAACGCCTCGAGCCCGTGGCCGCCGTCTCCCGCCGCATCTTCGCCCGCCACGGTCACCCGGCCCGGATCACCGCCACCGCCGACCTGGAGGCGGGAGCCGAGGGCGCCGACGCCGTCCTGCTCCAGTTGCGCGTCGGCGGCCAGGCGGCCAGGAACCAGGACGAGACCTGGCCGCTGGAGTGCGGCTGCGTCGGCCAGGAGACGACCGGCGCGGGCGGCCTCGCCAAGGCGCTGCGCACGGTCCCGGTGGTGCTGGACATCGCCGAGCGGGTACGCCGGGTCAGCCCCGGCGCCTGGATCGTGGACTTCACCAACCCGGTCGGCATCGTCACCCGCGCCCTGCTCAAGGCGGGCCACCGTGCGGTCGGCCTGTGCAACGTGGCCATCGGACTCCAGCGCAAGTTCGCCGCGCTGCTCGGCACCGCGCCCGGCGAGGTCCACCTCGACCACGTGGGCCTGAACCACCTCACCTGGGAAACCGCGGTCCGCCTCGGCGGCCCCGAGGGCCCCGACGTCCTCCCCCGCCTGCTGGCCGAGCACGGCGACACCGTCGCCGCCGACCTCCGGCTCCCCCGCGCCCTGCTCGACCGCCTGGGCGTGGTCCCGTCGTACTACCTGCGCTACTACTACGCGCACGACGAGGTGGTGGAGGAGCTGCGCGCCAGGCCCTCCCGCGCGGCCGAGGTCGCCGCCATGGAGCGCGAGCTGCTGGCCATGTACGCCGACCCGGCGCTGGACGAGAAGCCCGCGCTGCTCGCCAAGCGGGGCGGTGCCTACTACTCCGAAGCGGCGGTGGACCTGACGGCCGCCCTGCTCACCGGCAACGGCAGCCCCTACCAGGTCGTCAACACGCTCAACGCGGGCACGCTGCCCTTCCTCCCCGCCGACGCGGTGATCGAGGTCCCGGCGGCGGTGGGCGCGAAGGGGGCGGTGCCGCTGCCGGCGGGGGAGGTCGATCCGCTGTTCGCGGGGCTGATGGCCAACGTGACGGCGTACGAGGACCTGGCCCTGGAGGCGGCCCTGCGCGGCGGCCGGGAGCGGGTGTTCCGCGCGCTGCTCGCGCATCCCCTGGTCGGCCAGTACGCGTACGCCGACACCCTCACCGACCTCCTCCTCGCCCACAACCGGGAGCACCTGGCATGGGCGTGACGGCCACCGCGCTCGCCGTGGACGCGGGCAACAGCAAGACCGACGTGGCCGTGCTCACGGCGGAGGGCGAGGTGCTGGCCACGGCGCGCGGAGGCGGCTTCCGCCCGCCGGCGGTCGGACGGGAGCGGGCACTGGACGCACTGGCCGAACCGGTCGAGCGCGCCCTGTCCAAGGCGGGCCTCGAGACCGTCTCCCATGTCTCGGCCTGCCTCGCCAACGCCGATCTCCCGGTGGAGGAAGCCGAGTTGGCGACCGCACTGCGCACACGCGCCTGGGGCTCCTCGGTCACCGTCCGCAACGACACCTTCGCCGTCCTGCGCGCCGGAGTGGCCGAGCCCCGGGGCGTGGCGGTGGTGTGCGGGGCGGGCATCAACTGCGTCGGGATGCGCCCCGACGGCGCTACCGCCCGTTTCCCGGCCCTCGGCCGGCTCTCCGGCGACTGGGGCGGCGGCTGGGGTCTGGCCGAGGAGGCGCTGTGGCACGCGGCCCGCGCCGAGGACGGCCGGGGCGGCCCGACGGAGCTGGCCCGGGTGCTCCCGGCGCACTTCGGCCTGGACTCGATGTACGCCCTGATCGAGGCCCTGCACCTCGGACACCTCCCGTCGGATCGCCGGTACGAGCTGACGCCGGTCCTCTTCGGGACGGCCGCCCGGGGTGACGGGGTGGCCCGCTCGCTGGTCCGGCGCCTGGCCGAGGAGGTCGCGGTGATGGCCTCGGTGGCACTGACCCGCCTGGACCTCCTCGGGGAACCCACGCCGGTCGTGCTCGGCGGCAGCGTGCTGACGGCCGGATACGCGGTCCTGGACGACGCCGTACGCGAGCACCTCAACTCCCTTGCCCCACAGGCCGATCCACGACCGATCCGCGCCGCGCCGATCCTGGGCGCCGCCCTCCTCGCCCTGGATCATCTCGACGCGCCCCCGGAATCGGGGCAACGCGCCCGCTCGTACTGGGAGTCGGAACACCCCTGACGCCAACCTCGCGCCAGAACAGTCCTGTTCACCCTCGCACCGGGAACCGATCGGGATTGACCCGGCGTGTTTGTGGACAGGTCGCGTTCCTGGACGGGTGGTGACATGCCGTCGTCCGGGCGAGATGCGGTGAAGGCTGGTGCGGAAGGCGGTGCGGGCGGTGATACTGGGCGGCGAACGATGACCATGGGGGAGGTCGGGTGACACAACCGCCGAGGAGCAGCGCGCCGCCGACGGCAGGCTCCGCCCTGCCCGCGCCGTCGGCCGCCGTGCCCGCGCGGCCCGGCGCGCTCCCGCAGCCCACCCTCACCGCCCCGCCCGCCGTGCCGCCCCAGGGCGGCCGGCCGGCGAGCGGCCACTCCTCCGCGCCCGAACCACCCGGCCGTCGTACCGCGTTCGTCGAGGGCGCCGAGCGGCTGCGGGCCGCCGCGACCACCGAGCCGGGCCGGCTGCGGGTCATCGGGGCCGTACTCGCGCTGCTGGTCGTGGCGTTCGGCGCGGTCACCGCCTGGCAGAGCGGCGAGCGCGCGGCCGCCGCCGACGACGTGCTGCACGGCAGCCAGCCGCTCAGTTCCGGCGCCGCGTCGATCTACCGCTCGCTGGCGGACGCCAACACCACGGTCTCCAGCGGCTTTCTGGCGGGCGGGCAGGAGACGCCGGAGACCCGGGACCGGTACGAGAAGGACATCAGCCGGGCCGCCGCCGGTCTGGTTACGGCCGCCGCGAAGTCGGAGCCGGACTCCCCCGCCGCGGCGAGCATCGCCAAGCTGAACCGGCTGCTGCCGGAGTACAAGGGGCTGATCGAGCGCGCCCGGGTCTACAACCGGCAGGGCTATCCGGTCGGCGGCGCCTATCTGCGGTACGCCAACGAGAAGATGCAGCAGGACATGCTGCCGGCCGCCGAGGACCTGTACACCAAGGAGAACCAGCGCCTGGCCGCCGACTACGGCGACGCGACCCCGTACCCCTGGGCGGCCGTCGCGCTCGGTGTCCTCGCGCTCGGCGCGCTCGCGTGGGCGCAGCACCGCGAGTACCGGCGCACCAACCGCGTCCTGAACCAGGGCCTGGTCGCGGCCACCACCGCCACCACCGTCGTCCTGCTCTGGCTGCTCGTCGGACACACGGTGGCCCGCGCCGGGCTGCACGGCTCCGAGGAGCACGGCATCCGCTCCCTGAACGTCCTGCACAGCGCCCAGATCGCCGCCCTGAAGGCGCGCGGCAACGAGAACCTCGGTCTGGTGGCGCGCGGCGCCGAGACGGTCACGGTCGACGGCACGGTGTACGACGCGTACTACCGGGGCTTCGACCAGGAGATGACGGCGCTGAACGGCAGCCTGAAGCGCGCGGGTTCCCTCGCCGACGACCCGGCGGGCGCGCGGCCGGTCACCGCGGCGACGCGGAACATGGCGGAGTGGAAGAAGCGGCACGCGGACGCCCACCACGAGGACGACAGCGGCGACTACCAGCAGGCGCTGGCCATGGTGATCGGCGCCAAGGGCACCACCGGGGAGTGCTTCGACGGCGTGGACGAGAACCTCAACCGCGCCATCGGCCACGAGCAGGCGGAGTTCGAGCGGGCGGCCGGCGACGGCCGTGACGCGATGACCGGGCTGCCCGCGGGCGCCGCCGCCCTCGGTGTGCTCGGCGCGGCCGGTGCGGTGCTCGGCATCGGGCGCAGGCTTTCGGAGTACAGGTGACAGGGGGCCGGACGATGGACGCGGCAGGAGGACGCACCCGGCTGCGCGGCTGGGGCGGGGTCGGCGCGATGGCGGTGCTGTGTGCCCTCGCGCTCGGCTTCGTGCTGCTCCTCCCGCGTACCCAGGCGCACCCGGAGCCCGGCCCGGTGACGTCGGTGGGTCCGGTGGTCGAGGGCAGCCAGGCGCGCGCCTCGAAGTGCGAGGACGACAAGGCGCAGGACCGGTCGCTGCCGCCGTCGAAGGCGAGCGGGAAGACGATCGACGCGATCAAGGCCCGGCCCGGCACCCGCAAGCTGATCGTCGGCGTGGACCAGAACAGCTACCGCTGGGGCTACCGCAATCCGAACAACCCGGGTGCGGAGCTGGAGGGCTTCGACATCGACCTGGTGCACCGGATCGCCGAGGACATCGTGGGCGACCCGGACGCCGTGCAGTTCAAGGCGATTCCCACCAGCCAGCGCATCGCGGCACTCAAGGAGGGCCGGGTGGACATGGTGGTGCGCACGATGACGATCAGTTGCGAGCGGCTGAAGGACGTCGCGTTCTCCGCGCCGTACTTCCGGACCGGTCAACAGGTGCTGGCGCCCAAGTCCTCGCCGGTGAAGGGATATCGGGACCTCGCGGGCAAGCGGGTGTGCACGGCGGCCGGCTCGACCGCGCGGAAGAAGCTGGAGCTGGACGTGAAGTCCGGTGCGGTGAAGGCGATCGTCGCCGGTGCCGTGCCCAACCAGCTCGACTGCCTTGTGCGGTTGCAGCTCGGCGAGGCGGACGCGGTGATCACCGACGGCGCGCTCGCCGCGAGCCAGGCCGCCCAGGACCCGACGCTCGAACTCAAGGGCCCCGCTTTCACGACCGAGTACTACGGCGTGGCCATGAAGAAGGACGCGGGGGACCTGGTGGGCCGGGTCAACCGCGTGCTGGCGGACTACCGTTCCGACGGCTGGCAGGCGTCGTACGACAAGTGGCTGTCGGCGACACTGGGCAAGGACGCGAAGCCGTACCGGCCGCCCTTGCCGGAGTACCGGGGTGAGAGCTGAGCGCACCGGGCAGCACGAGACAGCGCCGACTTGGGACAGCAGCGAGAGGTGATCGATGGGCGTCACGGACCCCGCCGGGCCGGTGATGGACCGGGACGAGGTGGACCGTGCGCTGGCGCGGCTCGGCCAGGAGCACGAGGCGATCGAGACCTCGCTGCTCGCGCTCCAGGACCACGCGGGCCGCAGACTTCTGGAGGGCGCCGAGCTGACCGGTGTCACCAAGGAACGCTGGGCGGCCGCGGACGAGGCCATCACCGTGCTGTGGGCCTGCTTCGACGCGTACACGGCCACGCTGCGCCAGGCCCGCGAGATCCGCTCCCGGCGCCGCTGGTCCAGCCGTGAGGACCTGGTGGAGCTGACCGGGCTGCTGCGCGGGGAGTCGGTCACGCTGGCCAGCCCGGCGCTCCCGGCCGGCACCGGCAGACTCAGCGAGAGCTGTACGCTCACCGCCCTCGTCGACCGGATGAACGAGCTGTACGCCTCTTCCCTGGACGTGGTGGTCGCCGCCGACGCGGTGTGGTCGGCGCTGCCCGCCCGGATAGATTTACTCGCCGCCGAACTCCACCGCACCCGCGGTCTCGCCCACTCCGTAGGGGTGCGCCCCGGCGAACATCCGGCCGGTGACGACCTGGAGGGCATCACGGCCACGCTGACCGAGCTGCGCGCCCGCGTGATCAGCGACCCGCTCGCCTACTGGAAGCCCGCGCAGGGCAGTTCGGCGCCCGGCGGCGGGCGCCCGGACACCACGGTGTACGACCGCGAGGCCCGTGCCCTGGAAGACGTGCGCCGGGAGATCGACGCGGTGCTGACGGTGCGTCAGGACGCGGAGGAGCGGCTGATCCGGCTGCGGGACGTGCTGCTGCGCGCCGACCGGACGCTGGCCGAGGCGCGCACCGCGCGCGGCGAGGTCCTGGCGAAGATCGCGGCGACCGAGGTGCCGGTCGTGAGCGGTCCGCCGACCGTGCTCCAGGAGCAGTTGGCGACGGCAGCCGAGTACCGCAGGCAGGCTCGCTGGCACCGGCTCTCCCCGCTGCTGGACTCCCTCGAGCGGCGGGCGGAGGACGAACTGCTGCGCGCGCGCGAGTCGTTGACGGCCGTGACCGCGCCGCTCGCGGTCCGCGCCGAGCTGCGTGGCCGCCTGGACGCCTACCGGGCGAAGGTCGCCCGGCACGGTCTGGCCGAGGACCCGCTGCTGATCGAACGGTACGACGCGGCCCGCCGCATGTTGTGGAGCGCGCCCTGCGATCTGCGTGTGGCCGAGCAGGCGGTGCTGCGCTACCAGCACGCGGCGGCCGAACTGCTCAACGCGCCGAAGGTGCCGGAGCACGGGCCCACGGACGCGAAGGGGGACGAGGGGTGAGCGAGGAACGGCACGCCTGCCAGCGCCCGGACTGCTCGGGCCGTTACGAGGACATGGGCGGCGGGGGGCTGTACTGCGACACCTGCGGTCTGGCGCCGGTGGTCGCCCCGGTGACCCCACTGGTGCCGTCTGTCGCGGCCCCGGAGTCCACCGGCCCCACGGAGAGCGGCAGTTCGCGCAGTGCCCGCACCTCCTCGCAGTCCTCGCGTTCGCGCCGCTCGGTCTCGGGCCGGCTCTCCCGCGCCGACTCGGGCCGCGCCGGCGGGCGTTCGGTGTCGGTGCGCAGCTCGGGCGCGTCCTCCGGCCAGTCCGGGCGCGGGCGCCTCGGCGCCGGTCTGGTGGCGGTGCCGCAGGTGCCGAGGCCCGACCCGCGCGCGATGGTGCTGGAGAACCCGCAGGTGCCCGAACGCAAGCGGTACTGCTCCCGCTCGGACTGCGGGGCGCCGGTCGGCAGGGCGCGGGGTGAGCGTCCGGGCCGCACGGAAGGTTTCTGCACCAAGTGCGGGCACCCGTACTCCTTCGTGCCGAAGCTGCGCGCCGGGGACATCGTGCACGGGCAGTACGAGGTGGCGGGCTGTCTCGCGCACGGCGGGCTCGGCTGGATCTACCTCGCCGTCGACCGTGCCGTGTCCGACCGCTGGGTGGTGCTCAAGGGCCTCCTCGACACCGGCGACCAGGACGCGATGGAGGCGGCGATCTCCGAGCGCCGGTTCCTCGCGGAGATCGAGCACGCGGGCATCGTGCGGATCTACAACTTCGTCGAGCACCTGGACCAGCGCACCGGCTCCCTGGACGGCTACATCGTCATGGAGTACGTCGGCGGCAAGTCCCTGAAGGAGATCGCCAACGCCCGCCGCACTCCCGACGGCCGCCGCGACCCGCTCCCGGTGGAGCAGGCGTGCGCGTACGGCATCGAGGCCCTGGAGGCGCTCGGTCATCTGCACAGCCGCAACCTGCTCTACTGCGACTTCAAGGTCGACAACGCCATCCAGACCGAGGACCAGCTCAAGCTGATCGACATGGGCGCGGTGCGCCGGATCGACGACGAGGAGTCCGCGATCTACGGCACGGTGGGCTACCAGGCTCCCGAGGTCGCGGACGTGGGCCCTTCTGCGGCCAGCGACCTCTACACGGTGGGCCGCACCCTCGCCGTCCTCACCTTCGACTTCCAGGGCTACACGACCGTCTACGCCGACTCGCTGCCCGACCCGGACACCATCGAGGTCTTCCGGCGCTACGAGTCCTTCTACCGCTTCCTGGTCCGCGCGACCGACCCCGACCCGGCCCGCCGGTTCGCCTCCGCGCAGGAGATGGCCGAGCAGCTGACCGGGGTGCTGCGCGAGGTGGTCTCGCTGCAGACCGGGCAGCCCCGGCCGGCGCTGTCGACCCTGTTCGGACCCGAAGTGCGGGTCACGGACAGCGAGTTGTTCCCGGTGCTGGAGGGCGACGTGTCCCGCCTGGGCACGCGCGGCATGGGCCGTACGTCGTCGGCTCCGCCGCCGGCCCTGGTCCGGGCGGTGGACACGGCGGCCGCCGCGCTCGCGCTGCCGGTCCCGCTGGTCGACCCGAACGACCCGGACGCCGGTTTCCTGGCGGGTCTGACCGCCACCGCCCCGGGTGAGCTCCTCGCCGCCCTGGACGCGGCCCCCGCGCAGACCGTGGAGACCCGGCTGCGCGGAGTCCGCGCCCGTCTCGAACTGGACGACTCCCAGGCCGCGTTGACCTCGCTGGCCCGTCTGGAGGCGGAACGCCCCGACGACTGGCGGGTGGTCTGGTACCGGGGCGTGACCGCCCTGGCCACCGGCGACCTCGCCCACGCCGCGCTCGCCTTCGACGCGGTCTACGACGCCTTTCCCGGCGAGCCCGCCCCCAAGCTGGCGCTCGGACTGTGCGCTGAGGTGCTGGGTCAGCTGGACAACGCCGCCGAGTACTACCGGCTGGTGTGGGCGACCGACCCGGGCTTCGTCAGCGCCGCGTTCGGACTCGCCCGGGTGCGGCTCGCGGCCGGGGACCGGACCGGGGCGGTGGACACGCTGGAGTCGGTGCCGGAGTCGTCCATCCACTACACCGCCGCCCGGGTCGCGGCCGTGCGTGCCCGCCTCAGACAGCGCACGGCGAGCCCGGGTGACGTACCGTTCCTGGACGATCTGACCGCCGCGGCGGCCCAGATCGAGGCGCTGGACGCGTACGGCCTGGACCCGGCGCGGCGCGAGCGGTTGTCGGCGGAAGTCCTCGGCTGCGCCCTGGACTGGATACTCTCCCAGGGCAGGGGCACCGGCTCGCCCGCCCCGGGCGGACGGGTGCTGCTCGGCAGCGGTCTGGACGAGCGGGGTCTCCGCTTCGGTCTGGAACGCGCGTACCGCACGCTGGCCCGGCTGGCGCCCGGCGGCGAGGAGAGGATCGAACTGGTGGAACGGGCCAACCGTTACCGCCCCCGGACGTGGGTGTAGGCGAATGTCACAGATGCCCCAGCAGGCCGCACTGCCGAAGTGCCCGAGCTGCGCGGAGCCGCTCGAGCCCGGCGACCTCTTCTGCGGTGCCTGCGGATACGACCTCTCCCAGGTGCCCCCGCCGCCCCGGGACCAGCCGACGCTCGCCATGACGGGCGCCGCCGACGTGGACTGGCCCGACCCCGAGCCGCCGGGCCCCGACAGCGCCGAGCCGAGGACGCACCGCGCCACGGACGTGCCCGGCACCGACTCCGGGGGCGCGCCGCTGCCGGGCCCGGCGGCGGCCTCCGCGGGCGTACGCCTCGACCGGCCCAGCGAGCCGGAGGAGTACGCGCTCCAGGCGCCGGATCCGCGCGCGGAGCCCGCGACGGTCTGCGTGGCCTGCCGCGCGGGCCGGGTGGACGGCGACGGCTACTGCGAGAACTGCGGCCACGCCCAGCCCCGCGAACGGGACCACCTGGAGCGCGAGTCGGGCCCGCTGGCCGCCGTCAGCGACCGGGGCCTGCGCCACCACCGCAACGAGGACGCCTTCGCCGTCGCGCACACCGCGCTGCCCGACGGCGCGCCCGCCTCCGTCGCCGTCGTCTGCGACGGCGTCTCCTCCGCGACCCGCCCGGACGAGGCGTCCATGGCCGCCGCGCGCGCGGCCGGCGACAGCCTGCTGGCGACCCTGCCCCGCGGCACGCATCCGCAAGCGGCCATGCACGAGGCGATCGTCACCGCCGCGCAGGCGGTCGACGCGCTCGCCGGGGAGCCGGACGAGGCCCGCGAGCACGCCCCGCACCAGAACGCCCCGGCCTGCACCATCGTCGCCTCCGTCGTCACCTCCGGACTCCTGGTCGTCGGCTGGGTCGGCGACAGCCGCGCCTACTGGGTGCCCGACGACCGCACCGCCGCCCCGGCCCGTCTCACGGAGGACGACTCCTGGGCCGCGCAGATGGTCGCCGCCGGGCTGATGAACGAGACCGAGGCGTACGCCGACGAGCGCGCCCACGCGATCACCGGCTGGCTCGGCGCGGATGCCTACGAACTGGAGCCGCACACCGCGTCGTTCAAGCCCGACCGGGCCGGAGTGGTGATCGTCTGCACCGACGGCCTGTGGAACTACGCCGAGGCGGCGGAGGAACTGGCCCGCATCGTGCCCGAGGACGCGGCGGAGCGTCCGCTGCACGCCGCGCAGGTGCTCGTCGGCCACGCACTGGACGGCGGGGGCCACGACAACGTAACAGTGGCCGTCGTGCCGTTCCCCGCACCCGCTCGGGGGGCAGGATCGGCCTGAGGCCGTTCGCGCGCGGGACCATCGCGCGCCGTGGGGCGGCCGCGCACGGGGAAGCAGCCGCGAGACCGGAGGGGACCGGGATCGCGGCCCACGCACCGCCCCGCCTCGGCGGGGTGCTTCTTGGGGGATGTGAAGCAGCATGGCCAATTTCGCGAAACCGGCGGGTCCGCGGTTCTCGGTGGAGGTCTACCAGAACGAGTACCTGCCGGAGGACGGCCGCGAGGTCCACGCCGTCGTCACGGTGACGGCGACGGGCGGCTCCGCCGCGCTCCGGACGACGGGTGCGAGCGGGGGTCCGTCGGCCGCCGTCGCGCTCATGGTGGACTGCTCCGGCTCGATGGACTACCCGTCGGCCAAGATGCGCAACGCCCGCGACGCCACGGCCGCCGCCCTGGACGCCCTGCGCGACGGTACCCACTTCGCGGTGATCGACGGCACGCACGTCGCCCGCGAGGTCTACCCCGGCGGCGGGCGGCTCGCGGTGGCCGACGCCACCACCCGCGAGCAGGCCAAGCGCGCGCTGCGCCGCCTCTCGGCGGGCGGCGGCACGGCCATCGGCACCTGGCTGCGCCTGGCCGACCGGCTGCTCGCCTCCGCGGACGTGGAGATCCGGCACGGCATCCTGCTCACCGACGGACGCAACGAGCACGAGTCGCCCGAGGCGCTGCGCGCCACCCTGGACGCGTGCGCCGGACGGTTCACCTGTGACGCCCGCGGGGTGGGCACCGACTGGGAAGTGAAAGAAGTCACAGCCATCGCCTCGGCCCTCCTCGGCACCGCCGACATCGTGGCCGATCCGGCCCGTCTGACCGACGACTTCACCACGATGATGGAGACGGCGATGGGCAAGGAGGTCGCCGACGTCGCCCTGCGGGTGTGGACCCCGGCGGGCGCCGTCGTCTCGTACCTCAAGCAAGTGGCGCCCTCGGTCGAGGAATTGACCGACCGGCGCACCGAGGCGGGCCCGCGCGCCGGGGACTACCCGACCGGCTCCTGGGGCGACGAGTCCCGCGACTACCACCTCTGCGTGACGGTCCCGCCGGCCGGACTCGGCCAGGAGATGCTGGCCGCACGGGTCTCCCTGGTGGTGCCGCAACCGGGAGGAACGGCACAGAACATCGGCGCGCAGGGGCTCGTACGGGCCGTGTGGACCGACGACTTGACCGCCTCGACCGCCATCAACCCCCAAGTCGCCCACTACACGGGTCAGGCCGAACTGGCGCAGGCCATCCAGCAGGGCATAGACCTCCGCAAAGCGGGCGATATGGACGGAGCAACGGCCAAACTGGGGCGTGCTGTTCAGCTCGCGAGGGTGTCGGGGAACGCGGATACTGCGAAACTGCTTGCGAAGGTGGTGGACGTGGTGGACGCCTCGACAGGTACTGTGCGGTTGAAAGCGAAGGTCACCGAGGCCGACGAGATGACGCTCGAAACCCGGTCCACCAAGACCGTCCGCGTGAAGAAGTGACCCTGCGTAAACAAGTGCCTCAGGAGAAGGGGTAGCACCGACATGCCGACCTGCCCGAACGGACACCAGTCGGGTGCCGACGACTGGTGCGAGGTGTGCGGTCACCGCATGGCCGGTGCCGTACCCCCGCCCCCGCCGTCCTCCGGCGGCTACGGCTTCCCGCCGCCGCGCGCCGAGGGCCGCCCCGCGTCGTCCTCGAACCCGGAGCTGTGCCCGCAGTGCCGTACGCCCCGCGAGGGCGGCGCGCCCTTCTGCGAGGAGTGCCGGTGGAACTTCCTCACCAACACGGCGACCTCGTACACGCCCGCGTCCCCGCCCGGCGGCGGCCGCCAGCAGCCCCGCTTCCAGCCGCCGAGCGCCTCCTACGGCGGCGGTGACGGCTACGAGTACCAGGGCTCCCGCCCCTCCCAGGTCAACCGCCCCGCCGAGCCGATACCCCCCTTCGACAACGAGCCCTCGGGCCCGACCCCGTTCGGCGCGGCTCGCGGCGGCCCGGCGACGCCTCCGCAGACGGCGGGGGGCCCGTCGGCGTTCGGCGCCCGGCCCGGCGGCCAGCAGCAGGGGTTCGGCGCAGGCCAGGGCGGTCCCGGCGGCGGCCCTGCGGGCGGTTCCGCGGGTGGCCAGGGGCGCCCGTCGATGTTCGAACGGGAGCGACCGGGCCAGGGCGGCCAGGGCGGCCCTCCGCCGTTCGGCGGCGGCCGTGACCAGTCCGGCCCCGGCGGTCAGGGCGGCGGCCAGTCGCCGTTCGGTCGTGAGCCCTCGGCTCCGGGCGGTCCGGGTGCCTTCGACCGCGGCCCCTCGGGTCCCGGCGGCCAGGGTGGTCCGGGTGCCTTCGACCGCAACCCCTCAGGTTCCGGCACGCAGGGCGGCGGAGCCCAGTCCCCCTACGGCCGCGACCCGTCCGGCTTCCCCGGCCCCTCCGGCGGTCCTTCCGGCCAGGCCCCCTCCGCGTTCGGCGGCGCCCCCTCCCGGCAGGCCCCGCCCGGCGCCCCCTCCGGCTACCCGCAGGAGAGCGGCCGCCCGAACAACGGCGGTCCCTCCTTCGGCGGCGGTGCCGACGACTGGGTGATCTCCCCGCCGTCGTCCCCGTCGCAGAACGGCCCGTCGGGCGGCTACGGCTACCCGCAGCAGCCGTCGGGCTACCAGCAGGGCCCGGCCACGTGGACGGCGACCATAGGCCCGGACCGCGAGTACTTCATGGCGATGATGCAGCGCTCCGGCCCGGAGGCGGCCGGCCTCAACCTGCCCGCCTACTCCCCCGAGCAGCAGCGCCCCCTCACCGGCAACCAGCTCACCATCGGCCGCCGCCGCCACTCCACCGGCGACACCCCCGACATCGACCTCTCGGTCCCCCCGGAGGACCCCGGCGTCTCCCACCAGCACGCCGTCCTGGTCCAGCAGCCGGACGGCAACTGGGCGGTGGTCGACCAGAACTCCACCAACGGCACGACGGTCAACGGCGGCGACGAGCCCATCCAGCCCTTCGTCCCGGTCCCGCTCCAGGACGGCGACCGGGTGCACGTGGGGGCGTGGACGACGATCACGATCCGCCGGGACTGAGACGGGGCGCGACTGAGGGCCGTCCCCTAAATGATCTTCGATCGGTGTCGGTCGCCTCGTGCGAGGCGGCGATCGCCTGATGCCCGATCGTGATCCACGGGTGTACAACCCCGTGTGGATCCCGGCTGTCTGAAAGGCGCCGGAAGACGAGTCTCCGGCGTCTTTCGGCGCAGAGATCGGGGATCAGGTGAGGAAGAAGATCTGGAGAGCTGCCGTGGCCGGTGGCGCGACGGCGGTGTTCACGGGCATGGCCGCGGTGCCGGCCGGGGCGGCCGAGGGCGGGGTCTCGTTCACCCGTGTCCAGGTGAACGGCGGCAAGCCCATCGTGATCGGGGTGTCGGACGAGGTCGCGGCGCCCGCCTCCTTCCGGATGGCGACCACCCACGAGTGGAAGTATCCGGCGGTGTTCCTGTATCGCGGCAATGCGGGTGACCGGCTGTGGCACGCCATCGAGACGAGCGACTGCGTCAAGGTGAGCGCCGGTGTGTGCGACTTCAGCGAGACGATGTACTTCGACCCGAGCGTGTGGGACATGCACAACAGCGAGGCCGGAGCCTGGAAGGTCGCGGCCGAGGTGTCCTTCAAGGGCGGCGGCGGTGACACCGACGACGAGGGCCTCACTGTCCACGTCAAGCGCAACTCCCGCCTGACCGTGAACGCCTCGCCCGAGCCGGTGGCCAAGGGCAGGACCATCACCGTGACCGGAAAGGTCACGCGGGCCAACTGGGAGACCAGGAAGTACGCCTCCTACGGAAGCCGCCTGGTGAGCCTGCAGTTCAAGCCCACCGGAGCCACCTCCTACACCACGGTGAAGAAGGTGTACGCGAACGGCTCGGGTGATCTCAGGACGACCGTGAAGGCATCGCGGACCGGCACCTGGCGCTGGGCGTACTACGGCAACACCACCACCGGACCGTCGGCTTCGACCGGCGACAACCTCGTAGTGAAGTGACTTCCCCGGACTGTCTCTCGACCTGGGGGGACACGCTGAGCGTGACGCTCACTCGGCTCCACACGTGACTCCTCCTGAGCTTCGGCCCAGGATCACGTGCTGTTGACCGTCGTCAGCGAGGCCCCGTGACCGACCGAGTGCGGATTGCCGAGTCGTGTCGCACCCAATCCGAGTGGAGCCGTCAAGAGGTGCTGCGGCGCACTGCTGGAGCCTCGGACGAGAGGCACCGGGGCTCGTTCTCCGGGTGCGTCAGGTCGGGTAGCGACGGGGGCGGGTGGATTCCGGTGGGGGTGTACAGGGGCCCATGTCGGCGCACAGGATGACTTCGATGTCCGCCCCCGTCATGCGCGGTATCCAGCGACGGACTCCGCTGTCGGTCCACCGACCGCACCGCGCGCACGTGCCCGACACCGGGGGCGACGTCATGTCCCAGACGGGGCTCATCGGACGCCCTCCCGGTGGCGCGGACATCCGCAGGGCGGGAACGACTGGCTGAACGGGATGTCGCGGGCCGCCTGAACGTGACGGACGGGACGGACGACCGTGCGCTGTCCGGTCTCGGGGTTCACCCGGTAGACCTTGATCGTCAGGCCCGGGTGCGAACCATCATCACCTTGTGTGGTCGACATGTGACACAGGATCAAGCTCACGGCCTCCGGTGCGCGGCGGCGAATGGGGCGTCATTTCGGTGACACGCAGGGCGTCAATTCGGTGTCATTAGGGGGCGTGCGCGGGTAACTTGACCACATGACGACACCGAACGCCACGCTCCGGGCCGTGCGGCTCGGGTTGCTGATGAGCCAGGACGAACTCGCCCGCGCGGTACGGGATGCCGGACAGCGGGCGGGTCAGCCCAACGAAGCCACGAAGCGCCTCGTACAGCGCTGGGAGAGCGGCGAGACCGCCGTGCCCCGGCCGATCTACGCACGCGCATTGGAGAGCGTGACGGGCCTGCCGATCGAGTCGCTGGGGTTCGCGGCCCCGGTGCCGCAGTTGCGCGTGACCGGCGACGGACACGGCGGCCACGACGTGCAGGACAGCCCCGTCGGCGTCCCGGCGACGACCGCGGCCCAGACCGCCCCGAGAGGCAACCACTCGGGGATCTGGCTGAGCACGTACGAATACTTCAGCTCCGGGCGCGACAACTCGTTCACCGGCAAGCACTACGTCGTCCTGCTCCAACACGGCAACCGCCTCACCGGCCGCAGCCTGCCCCAGGGCTCGCTGAACCCCGACTCGCCTCTCACCCTGGACCTCCAGGTCGAGGGCAACATCGTCACCGGCACCTGGAACGAGAAGACCGCGAGCGAGGGCTACTACCGCGGCGCGCGCTACTTCGGCGCCGTACAGATGCTGGTCGAGCCGACCGGCCGCCGCATGGCCGGCAAGTGGGTCGGCTTCGGCAAGGAGTTCGACGTGAACACAGGCCCGTGGGAACTGCGCTTCATGGACGCCGACACCAGCAAGGCCACCATCGCCCGCTACAACCGGACACCCGAATGACCCGCCCTCAGGGTCCCCCCCCCTTGACCAGGGGACTCACTCACCTCGGGCTTTCACGAGCGGTGCCGTCCACCGCTTGCTCAGAGACGCGAGAAGTGCTCCTGAACTGCAACGATGAGACCTGTGGAGGGCCTTGGCCGTTGCTGTCGAAGGAGCACCTCTCAGGCGAAGACCGCATGTCCGCGTCCAGCGCCACGGGTGGGGTCGGACGGGCGGGGTGCTGCTGGTCGAGACAGTCCGCAGTAAGGGCCCGCATCACGCGATAATGATCGTTGGCTGCATGTGCGTATCACTTGGGGGGTCTTGTGAGTCTGAGTCCGCGCGAGGTATTTCTCCGGCTTGTTCATGGGGTCGCCGACGGGAACTTGAGCGAGTTGCCTGACCTGTATGGCGAGGTCACCGATGTCCGGCATCCGATGGCGACGCCGGAGTCCGAGCCGTTGACGAGTCGGCGTGCGCTCCGGGAGCACTTCACGGTACCGCCGGAAGTTCGGGAGTCCTTGCCGAAGAGGAGTGTCGTCGACGTCGTCGTCCACGAGACGGCCGATCCTGAAGTGATCGTCGCCGAGTTCGCCTACGAGTTCACGTTGCCGGACGACTCCGCGGCCAAGGTGCCCTGCGTCTTCGTCATGCGTGTGCGGGACGGTCAGATCATCGAGTCACGCGACTACATTGACCCGATCCGTACGCACACGGCACGCGGGGACCTTGACCGCCTCATCGCGTCGTTGCGCAAGGGCGTTTCCTGACCCCGCGCTTTCCGGGGTGGGCTGTCCAAAAGTTGACCAGAAACACGGAAAATGCTCTTGACCTGCAACGATAGGACTTGCTGAGGTTCCGTAGGCTGCGGGGAAAGGAGCACTTTCCAGGTGAGAGAGCCTGTCGCGTCCCACCCACGTGTCCGTGTTCAGGGTGACGGCCGGCCGGTCGTCACCCAGGCCGGTGCGGTCTTGGTGGTGGAGACGGTCCGCAAGACCGGTCTTGACCGGGGCGATATCCGCGGCACTGACGCCCTGGCGGAAGCCACGGGCCGTCCACGATCCCGGGAAGATCCTCCTGGACTTTGCGCTGGTGGCCGCGTTGGGCGGTTGGCCGGTGAGAGAGCCCCTGATGCCACCGGAACAGTGAGCCTTTTCAGCGTGGCCACCGATCGGGTGATGAGGCGGGTGCGGGGGTGGGGTACGCAACTGGCAGGGCTCCCGTGCCGTTGAGGGAGA